>JAGBAS010000051.1 GCA_017938885.1 Clostridia bacterium | reverse complement strand
GTACCGCGCCGGCATCATCGGCGAGTTCAAGCTGGCTGAGGGCAAGACTCTGACCTTGGAGAATGTCTCCTACAGTGTGGAGCCTCCTTACTATCCCTTCGAGGTCGCCCAGATCGGCGACGTCAAGTACTGGACTCTTGCAGAAGCCATCGCCGCTGCCAACGCAGCCGAGAACGGCGCTACCATCACCCTGCTGGCTGATGCCACCGTGGGTGAGATGATGACCATCGCCAAGGACGTCATCATCGATGGTAACGACAAGACCATCACCTGGGCTGACGGCTACAACGGTACTATCTTTAATGTAGAGAGTGGCGTGAGCGTCACCTTGAAGAACCTCACCATCGACGGTGAGAATTCCTTCACCTTCTACGATGACACCACCACTGTCGAGAACGGCCAGAACTGGTACACTCGCTTCGTGGACGTCGGCGAGGAGGACAAGGCGATCAACGATAACGTCATCGTCAACGCCGGTAACCTGACGCTGGATTCCGTGCGCATCACGGGCGTTACTATCGCCAGCGACGGTCCTAGCGGTAAGACCGAGAACACCGAGAGCGGTTACGTCTTGATGTACAACGACGATCTCGCTCTGATCAAGTCCAACGGCGGTAAGGTCACCATCAACGGCGGTGTCATTATGTATAATGCCGGTATGGTCCTGAACGCCATCAATGCTGAAACCAGCCTGAACACCAATGTTATGAATAACATGGGTGCCGGTAATAAGGGCGGTATCATCATTGCCAACGGCGGCACCATGGACGTCAAGGGTGTCATCACCTACAACAAGGCCATGGCCAGAAGTGCTACCATCCTGGGCGTCATCAACGGCGCGGAGGTGACCTTCGATGCCGTCATGAACTACAATGAGCATATCGGTGTTGGTTCTAACACCGCAGGTGCCATGATCGTTCTGGAGGGTGCTTCCCAGTTCGTCATGAACGGCGGCACGATCAATTACAATGAGGGCGGCCGCGCCGGCGCTATCGCCTCCCGTTGGGTCGGCGGCAACTTCGGCCAGCATGAGGATACCTCCATTGTGCTGAACGCCGGCTCCATTATCGGTAACACCGCTTCCAACGACAGCTGGAACGGTGCATCCATCTTCCTCCGTTCTCCCGCTGCCATCGGCGAGGGCATGACCATTGACGGCACAATCGCTGTCAACGCCGCTCCCGGCGCTCTGGAGATCACCGGCGGTACGTTTAACAACTTTGACATGATCGTTACCGACGGTCTGACCGCAGAGATCACCGGCGGTACCTTCGACAGCGATCCTGCCGAGTGGGTGGCTGAGGGCTATGTGGCTCAGAAGAATGATGACGGTACCTACACCGTTCGCAGTCAGACCTACGTCGAGTGGATCAAAGCCCAGCTGCTGGCCGGCAACAGCGTGACCCTGGACCGTGATGTCGTCATCACCGACTACGATCTGGTCAATGCTCTTGTCCTGCCCTCCAACGGCAACGGCAAGCATACCGAGGTGCACGGCAACGGTGCTGTGTTCCACGTTATCAAGCCCGGTGTGGTATTCGATCTGAACGGTTACTCCCTGATCTGGGATGCCCACCACGACGATTACTGCAACAAGCGTCAGGTCTCCCTGTTCATGGTCACCATCACCGGTAATCCCGGCGAGACCGCTGATCTGACCATCATCGACAGCTCCGCAGCCAAGACCGGTAAGGTCGAGGTGTACGGCATGGGCACCGGTCTCTATGTGGTTGGCGTGGATGCCAAGGGCACCATCTCCGGCGGCACCTGGACCAACTATCCTTGCAAGACCTGCGGTGCTTCCAACGTCTTTATCTATCCCTCTCACGGCGGTGAGCTCTACATCACCGACGGTACCTTCGAGCAGAAGGACAGCGAGTACCTGATCGGTTGGAAGGGCTCCTCCGAGCCTACCAACAACAACGGCGTTGGCGTTGACTACGACGCTACCAAGGTTGAGATCACCGGCGGTACCTTCGTAGGCTTCAACCCCGAAACCGACGTCAAGTTCTTCGACGCTTCCAACGGCTCGGCTGAGTCTGATGTCAACGGCTGTGCCAAGGGCTACGAGTCCATCGACAACGGCGACGGCACCTACACTGTCATCCCCACCAAGCTGGCTTTGGTCGAGGTCGAGATCATGCCCGGCTTCTGGGGCACCAGCTACATCACCGTCGAGAACTGGGCCGATCTGGTCGCAGCTCTGGGCGCGAACACCAACCTTCCCGTCAAGGTCACCCTGCTTGAGAATATCAAGCTGACCGACGAGGTCCTGACCATTGCCGGCACCACCAAGAAGGTCATCGACCTGAATGGCAAGCGCATCACCGGCACCTTCACCGAAGAGACGACTGCCTTCGTGTACGTCACCGGCGGTTGCGAGCTGACCATCCTGGACAGCACCGTAACAGAGGTCGACGGTTTCACGACCGGCGGTATCCACGCTATCAATACCAACGGCAACCTGAGCAACCTGATCCGCGTCGATGACGACAGTAAGATGGTCATCGAGAGCGGCAACTACAGCCAGGATGCTTCTGTCAACGGCGCAGGTATGATCGACTCCCGCGGCGACGAGATCATCACCATCAAGGGCGGTCACTTCCGCCTCTACAACATCGGTTCCGCTGAAAATGGCTCTCCCTGGATCTTCAACGCCAGCAGCCAGAACACCAAGAACATCATCGTTCAGGGCGGTACCTTCAACGCTGACATCAACCGTCAGCACTGGAGCAACGAGGCCGTGGTTGACAAGACCCACTACGTGGTGAACAACGGCAATGGCACCTGGACCGTCAAGGAAGGCGCAGTTGCTTACGTCAACACCGGCATGCTCACCGGCCCCCACTTCGTACCCAAGGACGTCGGTTACGCGACCATTGAGGAAGCATTCAAGGCAGCAGTTAACGCGGATGATAAGTCCATCACTCTGTTGCAGAATGTGAATCTGACCGAGAATATTGAGATCAGCATCGAGGTTCTTGAGTTGGTTTGCGGCAACTACACACTGACTTGCGGTGACTACGAGATTATTCTGACGGCAGCAACCGCAACCCTGACCGCTCCCGAGGGCCTGAACGTCACCACGAACGTGGCCGGCATGAAGGTTGTCTACGAGGACGGCACCTACAAGCTGGATGAGCTGGTCTACGTGGCTCAGATCGGCGACGTCAAGTATGAGACTCTCGCAGAGGCCATCCTGTTCGCTCAGCCCGGTGATACCATCACCCTGCTGGCAGACGTGAGCGAGGATGTGACCATCAACACGAGCATCACCCTTGACGGTGCATTGTTCGAGTACACCGGTAACATTACCGTTCAAGGTAATAACAACGATATCTCCGTTGTTATCAAGAAAGTGAACTTCGGGAACGGTACGAGCTATGCTGTTACTACTTCCCGCATCAAGAGCATTACCATTGAGGATTGTACCGTTACCGGCCGAGCCTTCCTGTACGCCAAGCATTCGACCCCGAGCATCGTGGTGAAGAACGTTACCGTCAGTGGCGGCAATTACGTTGCAAACATCACGTACGGTTCTGAGGCTTACTTCGAGAACGTGACGGCGATCGGCATGACGGGCTACGGTATTTACACGCAGAGCCATAGTTCCAAGAACATTACTCTGAAGAACTGCTCCTTCGACACGCCGAATTATCCTTCGATCGCTGTGAAAGACGTCAACACTGCCGCTGTTGATACCTTCATCTTTGAGGGCGATAACGTCATGACTTCTCTCCGCGAGAACGAGCATACCAAGTTCGTGCTCGGCGCTGCCGACGCAACCCTGACCGCTCCCGAGGGCTACACTGTGACCACCGACGTGGCCGGCTGCAAGGTCGTCTACAAGGATGGCGCTTACAAGGTTGAAAAGGCCGCTGTGTACAACGAGACCACCGGTAAGAGCTTCGATACCATTGCAGAAGCTATGCTGGATGCTCGCAACAACGGCGTGGATAACGACGTGATCGTTCTCCAGCGCAACCTGGAAGAGTCCGTGGTCATCATCTACAACGGTACTACCCTGAACCTCAAGAGCTTCACCCTGACCGCTGATTACGTGGTCAGCTTCAACGGCGGTAAGCTGACGGGTGATCCCAATAGTGCCGCAGGTGTCGGCGCAAAGCTGGCCGTTCCCGACAAGCAGTTCGTGGCTCTGGCCGAGGATGCTTACTTCGACGGCAGCGCTTCTATCCTGCCCGTTTGGGATAAGAACCAGAACGCATTCGTCTTCTCCAAGTTCATCATCAGTCTGACCGGCGGCTTCGATGTCACCGATGACAATTCCATCTTCATGACCCAGTTTAAGGTTTTGGCTACCGGTTACGTCAACCAGAACATTCTGGTGAGCAACGGCGTCGGCGACCAGGCTTCGACCGGTATTCACGTCGAGGTTTCTGCAAGCTGGACGAAGGAAGGCGACAACGGCGATATCACCACGCAGACCTACCGCTTCAGCGATGAGAGCATGGCTTTGGCCATCATCAAGGATGCGAATGGCAATACCCACGACTACGTCGCCAGCATTACTACAGCGGGCCTTCAGAATCTGACTATGACCATCCATGTCGTTTCGGATACCGGTATCGTTCTGAGCTCCCAGACCGTCTCTGCTGATTCTCTGATGAACTGATCGGCAATCGTTTATGCTCTGTAAAATAGCTGATCTGATTACCGATATACCCGATACCGGGGGGCTTGCCCCCCGGGTTCGGGATTATCTGTGGGAATCCGATTCACCACCCGATATTGTGATCCGTGAGTCGGATTTCCGTCCGAATGCCTGGAAAGGAATACCGTACGATCTATATTGCTATATGGAATCCGGTGTTCATTTCTATGCGAATTTGTTGCATTACAATGGCATGATGCTCCACGCCTCGGCCGTAGCCTACGAGGGGCGCGCGTACCTGTTCTCGGGTCCCGGCGGTATCGGTAAAAGCACCCATACCGGACTATGGAAAAAGGTTTTCGGAGAGCGTGCCGTTGTCATCAACGACGACAAACCAGCGCTTCGCTTCCTGGATGGACGATGGTATGCCTACGGTACACCATGGTGCGGAAAGGACGGAATCAATGCAAATTTGAGAGTTCCATTGGCGGGGATTTGCTTTTTGGAGCAAGGAGATCACAATGATCTCACGTTCCTAACGGCAAGGGAAGCCATACCTCTTGTCATAGCACAAACAATTTGCGGGTTTAAAAAATCCGAGAAAGCATATTATTTGTTGCAAAATATGGAGACACTACTCCGTGAGATCCCTATATGCAAAATGATGAACCAACCCAATGAGGCGGCGGTTCAGTTAGGGTATGAGAATATGCTACGCTTAGCCATGGAGCGCGGGCTGAATTAAGTAGGCAGGCGCATATCTCAAATGGCACAATGATTGAAAAACGAAAGGAGGCAACGGATATGAAGGAAAAATACACAAAGCCGGAAATCAACATTATGCTGAAGATTGTCATTGAAAATGATGACGATGTCAGCTTTGGCAATGATGATGATGGAGGCATTTCTTTTAACGCTATTATCAGTGGTGGTACTGTACCCGGACAAGGCGGTAGTGACCTTTAATCCAGTTGGCCATAGTATCCGAATCTCGCATTCGGAGGGGATGAATAACCAACATGAATCCCTTTTATAAAATAATCCATTTGCCGGATATCCTATACAGGACAAACAGAATATGAAGCGAAAAACCAAAGTTTTGTTGATCGGCGCGGTCGCCGCCCTGGCGATCCTGGCCCTGATCGTGACCCTGATTGTGAAGCATACCTCCTCGTCTTCGCCGGATGATACCGTTGCGGAAAGCGTCGAGACAAGCGGAACGGGAGACGGGCTCACTTCTGAGGAAAGTCAAAGGATTCCCTCCAATACCCGGGAGGAAGAGGAAGGATCGAAGGATCCCGGTTCAGATTCGTTGCCCGAAGGCTCTGTGGACGACGAACAGAACCCTTCCGAACCCAATGACACCCCCACAGAGGAACCCGTAACCGAAGTACCCACGGTTCCCGAACCCCTTGCCTACGACGAATACATGACGATGTCGTCCGCCGAGCAAGAGGCATACTTCAACAGCTTCCCCTCCGTGGAGGCCTTCTTCGCGTGGTTTAACGCCGCAAAGGAGAAGTATCAGGCGGAGCATCCCGGCATAGAGATCGGCCCCGGCGGCATGATCCCGTGATCGACAAAGCCGGCCATCGCAGACGAGGCCGATGGAAAGCCATCGGCCTGAAAGGAGACATGAGCGCATGAAGATCAAATACGAGTTTGCTATATCCGAGGTGGCCGGGGAGACCGTGGCCGTTTCGGTTGGCGCAGAAGGCCGCAATATGGTCATCGGGCTGAACAATACCGCTCTGGTGCTGTGGAAGCTCTTGACCGAGGGCGCGGATATCGACGCCATGATCGCGGCCATGCTCGAGAACTTCGAGGGCATTGACGAGGAAAATGCCCGCGCTGATGCCGAGGAGTTCGTAAGGCTCTTGCGCGACAACGATCTTCTCGCAGAGTGATTTTTCCTCAAAAAAAGGATGGAGCGATACGCTTCATCCTTTTTTATTACAGATTTGGATTCTCTTTTCCGAAAAATCAGACTTTCTTGTAGGTGAATGTCACCGCACTCTCGGTCTCCAGTTCCACGGCAAAGCCCTCGCGGAGCAGGATATCTGCCGATGCCGTTACCTTTTCGTCGGTCTCGCGGTTCCACAGCTCATAGGTGGCGGCGGGATCCAGACCCTTCAACCTCACAGCACGATGCGCCTCTGCGGCATTTGCGGGACGGAACAGCTGGATAAATCCGCTCTCGGTACTGGGGTCGTGGAACTCCCAGCCCCGCCAGGCCTTGTCGCCCCGACTCCATGCGGTGAGGGGATAGTAGTCGGCGGTGTAGTAGGGGTTTAGCTCCTGCCATAGCCGGGTGTAGCGGCGGAGGCAATTCCAATCCAAAGTGTCGGCATAGACGTTGCAGGGAAGTGCCACCCACGGCGCGTAGGTGGACTGCATCATGTAGGGGTTGACCTCACCGCAACGGTCGGGGCCTACCATGCAGGCTCCGAAGTAGGGGAGCCAGGCGAAGAGGCTCTGGTGCATGGACTGTTTATCGTCCTGGCGGGAGTAGTCGTGGTCGGTCTTGTGGAGAGGCACCGCGCGGCGCATACTGTCGATGTCGTTCCGCCCGCCTCCCGCCGCGCAGTCGTCGATCATCATATCGGGGTAGCGGGAGATGAGCTTGTCCCACAGACACCAGTAGCCTCTCGCGTAGCGATTCTCCATCATGCCCACGCGGCCCTCGGTGTTGATCTCGGGGTGGGTGAAGATGACGGCGGGGTTGACACCGTAATCCTGACGGTAGAGGCTGATCTTACCTGTATCCAATATGGAAGAGAACCGCTCAAAACACCAGTCCACGAAATCGGGGTCGCCCATGTCCACCAGTGGGGAGCCTAAAAGGTGGTACTGGTAGGGGATGCCTTCAGGATCGGTCTCGTTTTCGGGGAGTCTGGCCATTTCGGGCTCGAACCACAGAAGGGTCTTGACTCCGTTGCAGGCTCCATGCTCGGAGATGGCGGCGAATTCGGTGGGGAAGCGGTCGGTGTCCACAAGCCAGGTCCCCGTCTCCATCCAGGTGGAGAGATGCTCGCCCCTCCGCTTCCAGTACCAGCCTGCGTCCATCCACCAGTAGTCGATGGGGATGTCATGCTCCAGGTACTTGTTCATGGCGTCGATCTGATTTTCCTCGGTGGCGTCCCGCATCTCGGCGTAGAGCCAGGAGGTACCACCCGACATATGGGGCGGGAACAGGTTACCGTCCACGCGGCGCATGATGCAGTCCATGAAGAAGTGCCGCCAGCGGTTGGCGGCGTTGTCGGGGTCGGCCTCGGTGTGGTGGAGCAGGGTGATGGAGGGCATGACCGCCGACTCACCGGGTTGCAGGATGGCGTCAAACCGCGCCTGTCCCATGTCGATGCGGGTACAGGGGATGGCGGTGCCGTCCTCCATCTCGGTGGTATCGGGGGTGAAGTCGGCCTTCCATAGGATCGGCCAGCCCATGGCGATGAAGAGACCGCCCTTTTGGTCCTGGATGTGGAAGTAGGGGAAATAGTTGTAGGTGCCGCGACCCAGCTCGGGTTCCATGTGGATGGGCCCCGCGTTTTTGCCGGACATAGGGAACTCGTAGGGCGCGTAGGCACCGTTTTCATCCACGCCGCCGTCTCCGTAGATGCCCGTGAGAACGGGATCGGTGCCGAGGTAGCCCATGGACAGAGCGGAGAGATCGGACAGATGGGCTGACGGCGTATTCGTATGGTTGGCGAAGGTCACCCGCCAGCAGATGGCGTCGTAGCCAAAAAGCTCATAGTCGGTGGTCTCCACCGTGACCGTCAGGGTGTCGCAGAGCAGACCCGTGGTGCGGGTGAAGTTACCCTCGGTCTCGGTGGAGAGAATTGTGAAATCCTCGGTAAAGCCGTGGTAGCGCTTGCCGTTATAGGTGTAGGCCACGGCGATGTGGGTGAGGAAGCGTTTGAAATGGGAGGTCATGGTGGGGCTCCTTTGTGTATGTGATTAAATAATTTAGCAATTTGTAATGCTTTCAGAAAAATCAGGAATTCTTATATCATCTTTTATCATGCTCATAATTTCAATGTTGAGCATGATCTGACTTTGAGTTGGAAAGATTATGAATGGGGGAATGCCTTCTCCATAAAAAGCACCATGCTCAGATAAAATTTGAGCATACTGTTTATTTCTTGTTCTTCCTATACTTGCTGCGATTCTTTTTCTAAAGCCACGACTATTGACTCGGATAGTAACAATTACATACTGACACATTATGTAGGAAAAAATTAGAAATGGGAAAAACCAAGGCCCAGCCCCATCAGAAAAACCACATATTAGCATCATAGGTACTAAAGCAAGGAAAAGTGCTATATAATTTCCCCTTGGAGAAATTGAAAAATATTTTTTTAAGAGGGACATTTGAATCCATTCCTTGTGCTTTGTATCTTTGTGTATTTTCTTGCATCGTGGACACATAGTAAAAGGAATTCCAATGGGATCTTCTACATATCCATATATTGATTTTTTATGTACATATCCACACCTGCTACATTGTATTCGAATATAGGTCATGAGTACTCGTTTACCTTCAAAAATTGATCAGCACAGCATAGGCACTTCGTTCCCAATAAACGGCACATTCACGAAATCTCTCGGATTGTGGCGGATGATGTAGTCCATGTAGGAGCAGACCTGCTCGGCGGTGAGGCGGTAGCCCAGGGGATTCATGTGGCCGTGGAGGTAGAACATATGGGTAAAGGCCTCGTCATGGGCAGGTGCGTAGGCGCGAAGATCAATGACGTAGACGTTTTCAAAGTAGGCAGCCAGCTCGTGGAGGCGGGCGGCGTGGGCGTCGGCCAACTCGGCCTTACCGGGCGCCGACTCGTACATGACCTGATGGGGCATGGTGACCAGGAAGAACTTGGCGTCGGGCTCAATAGCCTTGTACTGCTGGATGACGCGGGCGTAGTAGCCGGTGAAGGTCTTGGCGTTGTTCGTGGGATCGTCGGGGTCAATGTCGGACATCTCACCGATAGGCTGACCCGCGTTGATGAGGTCGTTGACCCCCAGGGCGATGACGTAGGCCTGGGCCTTGAGGGCGGGATTCCACCAGTCCATGGCGGCGGCGTAGGAATCGCAGTATTCGGATGCGGTCATGCCCCCGCGGGAGAAATTGTAGGCCTTGAACCCTGCCATACGGGCGGCAAACTGACCCCAGGAGTACTCGAACATATCGTAGTAGTGACGCTCGTTCTTCTCGGGATCAAAGGTCTCAAACTCGCCCGAGGAAAGGCTGTCCCCCACGAAGGCGACGGTGCGGAAGATGGAGGCGTAGCCGCCGTCGGTGACGAGGTTGTCCAGAGGCTTTTCATCGGCGGGAGCGGTGTAGCGGAGCTGGGTATTCATAATTTCTTTTTCCTTTCTGTATCAATGAGGTATATGATGGTCACGGTTGCCGAGAGCAATGGGCTTTTACCCGAAAAACGCCTCCTCCACGGCGGCGCAGAGGTAGTGGTACACGGGGAGGTGGTACTCCTGCACGCGGTAGGTCTCAAGGGCAGGCACCTGTACCGTTACGTCGGCCAGAGCGGACAGAGCAGAGTCGTCCTCCCCCGTCAGAGCCAGCACCGCCATGCCCTTGGCTTTTGCGGCCTTGGCGGCCAGGACCACATTGCGGGAGTTCCCCGACGTGGACAGGCAGAGCAGAGCGTCTCCCGCCTGCCCCAGAGCCCACGTGAGCTGGGCGAAGATCAGCGCGGGGTCGGTATCGTTGCAGACTGCCGTGACCGCCGCCGTCTGGGCGGGGAGGGAAATGGCGGGAAGCCCCCCCTGGAGTTGACCCGCCAGGAGGTAGAGGTCGGGGTCGGCTTCCCCCTCGGGGAGGGTGTCGGCCAGGGTCAGACAGTCCTCCTCGGAGAGGGGACGGTGGGACAGAAAGCCTTTGAGTAATTCTCCCGCTATGTGGTCGCAGTCCGCCGCCGAGCCGCCGTTGCCGCAGAGCAGGAGCTTGCCGCCTGCGCGGTAGGTGTCGGTCAACAGATCGCGGGCAGATTCGACGGAATCACGGCAGACGGTGAGAGCGGGGTGGTTTTGGAGGAGGGTTTCAATGGTCATGGTCGGCTCCTTTTGAAGTTTCAATTGGGGTTTGTAGGGGAGCGGGGGAGCGGCCTCCGGCGGCTTAGAACCTTTTTGAAAACATCCTCGCTGTGCTCGGGGCAAATTTGCCGTTGGCAAATATTGCGAAGGTTCTCAGAACTCCAAAAACTTTTCAAACACTTATGAATAATCCTGTTTAAAGGTTCTTGAAGAGATTTGGCCGTTGCCTGCTCCCCCGATGAACTGCAATCTACAGATCCATCAGCATCGCCCGACAGGGGGCTCCCTCGCATCCGCCCAGATGGATGGGCGCGGCGGTGAGGAAATACCGGCCTTCGGGGACGTGGGTGAGGACAATGCCCTCCAGAAGGACGACGTCGGCACCCAGCAGAATGAGATGCACCGCCAGGGGGGCATCCTCAGGGCCGACGGTCTGGCTCTCGTTGCCGATGAGCTTGATTTTCGCTGCGGCAAAGATGCGGGCGGCGTCCTCGGTGACGGTGGCCTTCCCCGCAATCAGGATGCGCTCGGATACGCCCAACGCGGCGGCGGTGTCCAGGATGCGGCGGGCATCGGCAGCGGTGATATCCCCCTCGTGACGGGTGACGCAGCAGTCACCGAGAAAGGCGGCGGGATCCAGCTCGCTGAGGGTCTTTCCGTCCTGAATGAAATGGGAGGGCGCGTCCAGGTGGGTTCCGTTATGAGCGCACATGGAAAAGGCGGTGAGGTTGATGATATCCCCCGTCTCCATGTCGGCCAGTACCTCCCGTTTGGGGGCGGGATCGCCGGGGTAAACGCGGCAGGTAAACAATTCTTGCGAAATATCGTAGATCATATCAGCCTCCCGCCGTGTTTCGTAAGCCCTCTATGGCCACGGTGAGGGCGGCGATATCCCCTACGGTTTCGGTCAGCTCGGCGGGGACCACCTCGCAGACTGCCAGGTTGGGGGCGAGACATTCCTCCTGCATGACGCGGTTCATGGTCTCGGCCAGCAGATCGGCGGAGCGGGCGTAGATACTGCCCAGCACAATGCGCTCGGGGTTGAGCAGATCCACCAGAATGGCCATGGCATAGCCCAGCCGTCGGCCGCACTCCTCCCAGACCGCCAAGGCGGTGGGATCGGGAGGATCAGCATGGGCGGCGTTCGCCAGGGAGAGGGCGGTGATCTGATCCAGATGGTTGATCGTGGGGCAATAGGCGGGTGAAATGCCCTTCTGGATGGCGCGGAGGGCGTAGCGCTGGCCCAGCTTGCGCAGTCCTCCCCCCGAGCAAAAGCCCTCGACGGAGCCCTCCTTGTAGTAGCCCATGGGACCTTCGGCGTCCAGGCGGATATGACCGATCTCCCCCGCGTTGTCGTTGGTGCCTGCGTAGAGCTTGCCGTCCAGGATCAGTCCCGCCCCAAAGCCCGTGCCGAAGGTGCAGAAAACCATATTACGGGTGCCTCTTCCCGCGCCAAACCGCCATTCAGCCAGGGCGCAGGCGTTGGCGTCGTTGCAGAGATAAGCAGGGAGCCCCGTGCGGGCGGTCAGCTCTTGCGTGATGGGGATATCCTTCCAGCCCGGGAGGTTGGGAGGCTCCTTGATGATGCCCCGCCCGGAGTCCATGGGACTGCCGCAGGATACTCCGATGGCGACGGGGACTTCACCGATGGCTTTCCCCTCTTCCATGAGGCGGAGGGCGGTATCGTAAATGGCTTGCAGGGTTTCTTCGGGGGTGGTGGTGGCAAAGCGCACCTTGGCGGTAACCATGCCCGCCTCGCTTCCCCGTACGACGGCGCATTTGGTGCCGCCTACGTCGATGCCGATATAGTAGAGCATATGAATTTCCTTTTTTGAATCGAATTTTGGATCATACTCCGCTCTTGTTCTGCCCGTTCTCGGGAGAAGCCGCGTCGGTTGCGGCGGCTTCCTCGGGAGCGTCTTGGATGGCTGTTGCGGCGGCTTCCTCGGGAGCGTCTTGGATGGCTGTTGCGGCGGCTTCCACGGGAGCGTCTTGGATGGCTGTTGCGGCGGCTTCCACGGGAGCGTCTTGGGCAGCCGTTGCGGCGGCTTCCACGGGCGTGTCTGCGGCAGCTGTTGCGGCGGTTTCTTCGGGAGTATCCTCGGGAGCTGTAACGGTGATTTCGTCAGCCGCCTCTTCGGGAGTAGCTTCAGCCGATTCTACGGGAGCCGTCGCGGGAGCGGGGGCTACCGAGGGCACAGGGGGCGGCGCAACGGGCATGATGGGGATCGGGCTTCCTTGGGAGGGACGGAAATCGGGTGCGCGCCGATGCCCTGCGCCAAAGATGGCCATGGCGATCCAGACAGACAGAAAGATACCGACGGCCAGCATCTGCTCAGGATTGGCAAAGGGCGCGGTCAGTACGCTGTTCAGATGGAGGATAAAGCGGTGTTGGATCAAAGGGGCGGACGCGACGGTGAGCAGGACGGTGGGCAGAAGGAACAGGACGAGATTACTGACCGCCGCCGAGAGGGTATAGGCAACCCGATGCTCGCGGTCGTGAAGTCCGTAGGCGGCGGCCATGAGTGCCCACAGCAGGGGAAAGGCCGCGTACCCGATCAGGGTCTCCGCCAGCCCCGCTTCCACCAGGATAACAAAGAGCAGACCCGTCAGCAAATGCATCCACAGCACCGCCAGGATCCCCCTCAGAACAGCCAGCAGTCGGTTGCGGGCGGGGGAGAGAGACTGCCATTCCTTGTGAAAGCCTTTTTTGGCATACTTGACCTGCCGACGGTCGTCGCGGATGCTTTTCCCGATGCGGCGGGAGCGGGCGGCCGTAACTGCAAAAGTGGAAGCATACCACACCGTCAGTGACAGAACCAGGGTGACCAGCCAAGCCAGGTTGCCATATCCCGGCCATTCTTCGGTCAGGGCTTTACCGCCTATAAAGGCGGTCACCCCGGAGAGAATGCTGTGGAGTCCCGTCGTGACTCCCAGGCAGGCCCAGAGATCGGCGCGCCGTGTGACGGGGATAACGGCGTAGAGACAGACCCCCGCCGTCAGAAGCAGGGTCATAAAGAGGAACAGGAGTGCTTGGCCGCTCTCCTTGTGAACCATATGGGAGAACAGAAGCTCAAGTCCCAGAAGCAGGATATTCAGTCCCCCCGTGACGGCGAGGGACCACAGAATAGCGCGAACAGTTGAGTTTTTCATCGGTTAAAATCCATGCCAGTCGTCAAAGCCGCAAAGCTCCAACGCCTGCGTATAGGTGGTGTAGTCCAGATGCTTGGGCTCGAGAATGAAGTGGGAGCGGTGGTCGCCTTGGCTGTCTCGCCACTCGATCAGCAGGAAGCGGTCGTCCATTCCCGAAGTGGGCAGGCTTACCACGGGGGTGGCCGAGTCGGCGGGAACCGTGACCTCACCCGCCAGCAGAGCGGGGACAGCGGTCAGATCGGTATCCACGGGCAGACCCGTGATATCCTTGACAGTATAGGTGAAGACCTCATCCTTTTGGGTATCGTTGATGCCCATGAGGGTGAATTCACCGTCAGCGGGATCAGCGAAGGCCATGTGGAGGGGCTTTTGCACCCGTTTGATGAAGGAATAGGCCAGCTTGGGGGTGAAGTCGTAATTGACCACCGCATCCGAGATCTGGGGCCAGCCGTCCAGCAGGTTCCACCAGATGATGCCCGTCCGCCGCCACTTGGCGGTGCGGAAGCGCTCGATGAAGTACTTGAAGGCCTCGGCCTGGGAAATCTGGCTCATCTTGGCATAGGTGGCCAGGTCAGCGGGGACGTCGGTGAACATATGCTGTACCTGGCTGGTCATGAGGCGGATGCGGTAGTGGAAGCCGCCGGTGTACTTGAGCTCCATGGTGGTCTGGTGGAGGAACCAGGAGGGCTTGGGATCCCCCGCGAAGGGGTCGGAGTCGGTGGCCTTGTCGAAAATGGGCCACAGCTCCTCCTCGGGGATGTAGGTCTTCAGGGTCTCGGGGGCGGGACAGCCGTGGTAGCCCGTCTCGGAGGCGAAATGACAGCCTGCGGTGCGGTAGTAGGGACCCTTGAAGTAGTCCCGGGGGCCCCACAGGTGGTCCTCCGAGATATCGGCGGTGCCCTGACAGCTCACCACCTTGGCGGGGTCCTTCATGGCCTCGATGGCGTCCTCGTCCAGGTAAGGGGAGGAGGGGAGGTAGGGTCTGGTGAAGTCCTGCAACCGCAGAACGTCGGGGATGATCTTGCGGGTCAAGATATTCTCCGCAGGATCGCGGCGGATGCCGTGCCAGCCCCACCAGGCGAAGTCGCACTCGTTGTCCCCCGCCCAGAGGCAGAGGGAGGGATGGTTCCGGAGCTTCTTGACGATGTGATCCACCTCACAGCGGAGAGCGTCCTGCATCTTCTCGTCCACGGGGTAGATGGCGCAGCCCATGGCGAAGTCCTGCCAGACCATGATGCCGTGGGCGTCGCAGAAGTCGAAGAAGGCGTGATCCTCGTAGACGTTACCGCCCCAGCAGCGGACGATATTGCACCCCGCCTCGTCCAGCATCTCCAGAGCCTTGGGGAGTCTCTCGGCGTCGCGGGAGTGGAAGGCATCGAGAGGTACCCAGTTACTACCCATGGCGAACACGGGCTTGCCGTTGATGATAAAGCGGAACTGACCATCATCGCCGGCGAAGGTGGTGCGGTCCAGCTCCACGGTGCGGATACCCGTCTTCATGGCCCTCTCGTCCACAACGACACCGCGACGACACAGGGTGACGGTCACATCGTACAGGTAGGGAAGTCCCGCGTTCTTGGGATACCACAGGTAAGCCCCGTGGACGGGGATGAAGATATTCCCGCATGTGTGCCAGAGGTCGGATGTGACCTCGAAGGTGCAGTCGTTGCAGGTACCCTTCACCGTGACGGTGTAGTCGTAGGGTAGCTCGTTCGGGTGCTTGTCGCAGTCGAAGGGGTAGTAGGTGTCCCCGCCCAGGTCTACGGAGTAGTAGAGATTCAGCTCGGCGTAGCCACGGGTGTGATCGGTGGGATCGGGGTTCACGGCGCGGGTGTAGAGGAAGGCCTCGCGGATGGCGGGGGTCTTGACGGTTTCGATGTAGACAGGCCGCCAGATGCCACCCGACACGGCGCGGCAAAGGATATCCCAGCCGAAGGAGGAGGGGGCCTTGCGGGTATAGAGGGAGGCGTAGCCGAAGGGGAACATACCCGCCGAGGGGGGGATCACGTTTCTCTGTGCCTCGATCATGGTGGGATGGATATGTACGATCAGCTCGTTGCCTTCGGGCTTCAAGGGCATATCGCTGTTCAGGGGGATCTCATAGGACATGAACATATTATCCCCGCCGTATACCCATTCGCCGTTGATATACAGATCGAAGACTGTGTCGATGCCTTCCAATTTCAGTACGGGAAGCTCATTCTCCGCCACGGCAGGCAGATCAAAGGAGGTACGGTAAAACAGGTGGCGATCCTCCAGCTCACGGAGCTTGGTGATATTACTACCCCAGTAAGGGTCCTCCAGAAGTCCCGCCCGCACCATGTCCAGCTCGAAATTGCCGGGGACAACGGCGGGGATGGTGACGCCGAGACCCGAAACAAGACCGAATTCGCCTCGCTCGGGGTATCCGGAGGCGCAGTATTCCTTGTGGGGAATGACCGTCAGCGTCCAATCTTTCAGCTCGATTCGCATATGAATGTCCTCTCTTTACTAATAAGGATGAAAACGGAGTGTATACGTTAGCATTATACCACAAAAACAGGGGGATGGCAAGTGGGGACATACAAAAAGAGGCGAAAAAAAGAAAAATAATTTGTGCAAAACCGCTTGACCGTGTGGCCGCAGGGGATAAAAAGACCACCACACGGGGAGGGTGTGGTGGGGGAAGATCAGAATAATTCGCGCAGGATTCTTTTGGGGTTGAGCATGGAGCATTGCTTGGACAGGAATTCCATTCTTTGGATCAATTCTGCATTGCAGGCGGTGAAATACTTGATAAGCTTGCGTTGCTTCCTGATACGTAAACCAATGATAACGAGAAAGACAATGGAAACAATGGGAGAAAGAAAAAAGAAAACAAAAGGAGATATCAGTATTGCTATTACTTGCGGAATATAAAAAATGCCATCACCATCCCATAATCCATAAAATATCAAACCAATAAAAATCCGTGAAAAAAGATAGAAGACGAGAAAGACAGAAAGAAGGGCGATAATGACAATAAAGGAAATTATTAAAGCATTTAAAGGATGTGAGAAATTGCCGGAAGAAATTGCTGAGAAGAATCGTTTTACTGTTTGGAAAGGAGCTGTAAACAGTTGAAAATTACCGAAAAAAACAAGGATCCAAGATAATAAAGCATACAGAAGACAGGGCAATCCGAAAAACTTGAACATGGGGTGCTTCTTCGCCCATTTTGTTCTGGGAATGAAGGTGTTCGCTTTTGCAATCATTTCGTAGGTTAGATCACATAATTCGGCACATTGCGCCGAATCCTTGTATGCACCGAAAGCTTGAAATTCTTGTCGACACCTTTTTATTTTCAAACATGATTGATTAAGAGATTCAAAATCATAATCTGAAATAAAATCACATTTGCGTTCTTTCGTTGTATTTATCTTAGTAAAATGTTTGGGAATAAACTTGCAGGCTTTAGCCGTTTTTTTTGCTTTTTTATAACTGTTTTCTAAAGTATCGTCATGGAATGTAACACGGTAGTGATTCATGAGTGACGAAATATCCTCTCCAATATCCGCAAACGCAGCGGTCAAAATATCCTGCTCCTCGGTTGTCATCTCTTGCTTGCATTCTGTTATGGCATCAATGGTGGAAAGTTGATACTTGACCATGATCCTTCCCGCTTTTGCCGCAACACAGTCTGGCTCGGCTTGAAGTACCATCTCAAAGATCGTGGAGGCTTTCGCCCATCTTCGATGCTTTACATGATCCTGTGCCTCTGACAAGAGTTTTTGCATATCAGGTGTTAAACTGTGACTCATGTTTCTCTCCTCAAAAATAAAAGTGCGCCAACCGAAGCCAGCGCACGAAAAATGCCAAGCTCCGATCGTCGCCAAACAGATCCATTATAGAACGCATGAAAAAGTACGCCTTATCTGCACGCCTCTTTGCCATACTCATATAATATGGAACTCGCACTTTTACCGAGAGGTAAAAATGAGAATAACAAAGAAGGCCTACTATGCACAAGGCACGTACGCGTTCTATTCGGATCGTTTGGCACCTCCCATTATACCACACCCCCACCCCCCTGTCAAGTCTCACCATACAAAAACGCACGAAAAAAAGAAAAATAATTTGTGCAAAACCGCTTGACCCGAGGGCGAGGGTATGGTATAATAAAGCAAAGTGGGTGAATATGCCCAAAAAGAAAACCGATACTTGTAAGACCCGCTCCCTGCGGGCAAGGAGGATCCTATGCTGCCTATCGCCATCCAGCTGTACACCGTTCGTGACCAAGCCGCCGCCGACTTTGAGGGCACCCTTAAGGCCATCAAGGCCATGGGCTACGAGGGCGTGGAGTTCGCGGGACTTCACGGTAAGACCGCTTCCGAGATCAAGGCTCTCTGCGCCGAGATCGGCCTGACCCCCATCTCCGCCCACGTCCCCTACTACGATATGATCGCCGACCCCAAGGGCGTGCTGTCCGACTACGCCGAGATCGGCTGTAAGTACGTGGCCATCCCCTACCTGACCCCCGAGTGCCGCCCCGGCACCGATGGCTTTGCCAAGGTGGTGGAGAACGCCGAGATGCTGGGTAAGGTAGCCAAGGAGTTGGGCATGAACCTGCTCTACCACAACCACGATTTCGAGTTTGAGAAGATCGACGGCAAGTACGCCCTGGAGGTGCTGTACGATACCGTCCCCGCCGACCTGCTCCAGACCGAGCTGGACACCTGCTGGGTGAGAGTTGGCGGTGAGGAGCCTGCCGCTTACGTCCGCAAGTTCTCGGGCCGCGCTCCCGTGGTCCATCTGAAGGACTACGCCGGCGGTAAGTCCGAGCATATGTACGAGCTGATCGGCATCGAGTCCGAGGAGAAGGCCGTTGAGGAGAATCCCTTCGAGTTCCGTCCCGTGGGCTTCGGTGTCCAGGATATGCCCGCCATCATCAAGGCCTCCGAGGACGCGGGCGCCGAGTGGCTGGTGGTGGAGCAGGATCAGCCCTCTATGGGTCTGGATCCCATGCAGTGCGCCGAGAAGGCCATCGGGTATCTGCGCTCCCTGTGATATTCCGAAAGCGGGTGCAATAGAAACGCCCTCTCCGTCACGCCCTTGCGGGCGCGACACCTCCCCCAAGGGGGGAGGCTCATGACTCTCCCGAAAGGAGACCCCCACGATGAAAAAGCTGTTTTTCCTGGTGTTCGTCGGCCTGCTGGCCCTCACCCTCTGCGCCTGTGTGGGGAGCGATACCCCCGCCGACACCACCGCCGAGGACGTGACCCCTACGCCCACCGAGCCTCCCACCGAAGCCCCGACGGAGGCTCCCACCGAGCCCCCCGTCACCGAGCCGGAGGAAATGACCATGGAACCCAAGACCACCCTGACCGTCATTGCCGACGGTAAGACCGACTACACCGTCGTAGCCCCCGCCGCTGTGCAGGAGGGGAACGCCGATGATCTTGCCTACATGACCCGCGTCATGGATGCCAAGTTCGGCACTCACCCCGCCGTGACTGACAGCGGCACAGATAAGGTCATCTCCCTCACCTACACCGAGGGCGAGAGCCTAAGCTGGTCCTTGACCGTGGACGAGGTGAGCGGCAGCATCGAGATCAAGGCGGGCGGCAAGGTGGCCATGTCCCGCGCCATCCAGACCTTCATCACCCGGCATCTCGCCCGCTCTGAGGGAGACCTCCTGGTGGATGTGTCGGGTGACTATACCTACTCCTACGAAAAGGACAAGATCGACAACAGCTCCCTCCTTTCCTACGAGGGCGGGGACAAGACGGTCCTGGCTCCCTCGGACGACGACGGCAAGCTCACCTCCCCCGCCTGGCTGGACAGTGCCGTCATGGTGGAGCTTCGCATCGACACCGCCTCCATCGGCGGTACCTTCAAGGATTCCTACGACCTCATCGACTTTTACGCCGAGGCGGGCGTCAACGTCCTGTGGCTCTCCCCCGTCTACGAGCGGGGCGCGGGCGGTAACGGCTACGGCAACATCGGCCTCCACCGCATCGAGCCCTGGCTGACGGGTACCCAGGATCAGGAGGCGGGCTGGAACGAGCTGAAAAAGTTCGTGGACTACGCCCACTCCAAGGGTGTGTATATCCTTTTGGACATCATCACCTGGGGCACCATGTACGCCTCTCCCCTGATCGAGGAGCATCCCGACTGGTACAACGGCGAGGCCTGGGGCAACGCCGCCTTCAACTGGAGCAACCCCGAGTTCAAGGAGTGGTTCATCTCCGCCGCTGTGGAGAACATCGAAAAGACGGGGGCCGACGGCTACCGCTGTGACTGCGAGCCCTTTACTGCGGGCTACGGAGTCTATGCCGAGATCCGCAAGCGCCTGAACGATAAGGGCATCTACCCCCTCATCATGTCCGAGGAGGGAGGCCACCGCCAGGCCGCCTTCGACTGCGAGCAGGACGGCGTGCTGAAGTACTCCGACATGACCCGGGGTCAGCTCTACCAGAACCCCGTCAACTTCTTCGTGGACGGCTATCTGGATATCGTGGACGCCACCCAAACGGGGCGCGGCCTGGGAGGTCCCACCTTCGTCAACAACCGCCGCCAGATGGGTACCTTCCGCTACTACACCAACTGCATCACCAACCACGACTACCAGGCGAGAAACGTCAACGGCAACCGCCTCAAGATCGGCTACGCCGCCATCTACGCCCCCTACATTCCCCTGTGGTACATGGGCGACGAGTTCGGCGTGACCATGAAAAACAAGGCTGTGCTGTACGACGTGTCCGTGGACTACGGCGCCGTGGGCACCAAGGACGATCAGACCCTCTTCTTCGAGGACGTCAAGCAGATGATCGCCATCCGCCGCGCCTACCCCGAGATCTTCGCGCAGTGGCCTCTGAACCACCGAGACGCCAACATCGAGGAGGTCAAGGCCGAGGGACTGTCGGCGTTGCAGAATTACGCCCGCTACGCGGGAGGCAAGATGGTCATCATTCTGGGCAACAACGAAGCCGAGAATGACGGTATCTGCAAGGTGACCATCCCCTTCGACAAGCTGGATAAATCCTACCATAATTATAAGGTAACGGATCTGATGACGGGTCAGGTCGTCGCCGTGGGCCGCGCCGATACCGTGAACGACTTCTCCGCCATCGTGCCGTATCAGTATTGCGGCGTGTACATGGTGGAGGGGATCGAGTAAGCATTCATAATAAGGCTCCCCCTCCGGGGGAGCTCCCGCCGCAGGCGGGTGAGAGGGCGTTCTCCCGGGTGTGTGTTGCCCTCTCCGTCACGCCTTTGCGGGCGCGCCACCTCTCCCGGAGGGAGAGGCTTGGAGATTGCGGAGCTTTTCAGACCGTTGTCTCCCCACATACGGTCATCCCGAGGGAAGCCGAGGGATCTCCGTCCCCCTTTATATGCGACAGCCCTGCGGCTGTGCAGATAAATCACGAAAATCTTTTGATAAAGGAGAATTTTATCATGGCAGAAGAAAAAATGGACGCGCTTCTTGACTATGCAGGTCAGAAGGTCGAGACCGTCGTTGACACCAACCGGAAGATGCGCGTAGGCATCATCGGTTGCGGCTGGATCGCAGACGCCCACGTGGATTCCTACAAGCGTATGCCCGACGTGGAGATCGTGGCCGGTGCCGACCTCATCCCCGGTAAGGCCGCCGCCTTCTTCAAGAAGCACGGCGTGGAGGGCGTCAAGACCGATTACGCCTCCCACAAGGAGATGCTGGATGACGAGTCCCTGCAACTGGATGCCGTTTCCATCTGCACTTACAACCGTCAGCACGCAGGCCCCGCTATCTACGCCCTCCAGAAGGGTGTCCATGTCATGCTGGAGAAGCCCTTCACCGTCACCCTGGACGAGGCCATCGAGGTCATGAAGGCCGAGAAGGAGAGCGGTAAGATCCTATCCATCGGCTTCCAGCCCAGACTGGATCCCAACATGCAGATGATTAAGAAGATCGTGGAGTCCGGCGAGCTGGGCCAGATCTACTACATCCAGACCGGCGGCGGCCGCCGACGCGGTATCCCCACTCCCTTCCCGGAGGTCACCTTCATCCGTGACGAGACCGCAGGCCTGGGCGCTCTGGCCGACATCGGCTGCTACTCCCTGGACATGGTCCTCAACGCCATCGGCTACCCCAAGCCCCTGACCGTTACCGGCTACAAGTCCGACTTCTTCGGTAAGAACCCCACCACCTACCCCGACAACCCCGAGTACGCCGCCAAGTTCGGCGTTGACGACTTCGCCGCCGCCTTCATCCGTCTGGAGGGCGGTATCATCCTGGACTTCCGTATTGCCTGGGCTATGAACATCAACACCCCCGGCGACACCATCATCCTGGGTACCCAGGGTGGTCTCCGCATCCCCTCCACCGACTGCTGGAACGGCTCCGTGGGCGGTCCCATGACCATCTACAAGACCATCGGCGGCATCAACTACGAGACCCAGGTCCCGATCATCAACGACGGCGGCCCCAGCCTCTTTGACCGCAAGATCCGTTCCTTCCTGGACGCCTGCAAGAACGGCGGCAAGGCTCCCGTGCCTACCTCCCAGATCATCTACAACCAGGCCATCCTGGACGGTATCGCCAAGTCGGCTAAGCTGGGAAGAGAGATTGAGATCGAGATTCCTCAGGTCTGATCTTCATACTTCTTTTCAAGCCCTTCTCCTTCGGGAGAGGGGCTTTTCTCGGTTGTATACGCCTGGTTTTGTTCATATTGTATAATCCGGCAACGACATTTTTATGACAAACTGCTGACAACTCCAAACTAAAAAAAGTTGTCAAAAACCGCTTGACAAATAAAAACAAAAGTGCTATAATATGCAAGCTGACCGCGAGCGGCCATCACAAGGACGCCCTGCGGGATGCGAAAAATACCGCAAAAATTTTTGAAAAACTTTTCAAAAACCTCTTGACAAACGGAAAGAGATGTGGTATAATAATCAGGTCGCGCAAAACGCGGCAAGCGCAGAGGAATCTGCCGCAGATCATTGACAATTGAACAACAGGAGATTAGAAGTACAAGCAAAGCTTGTGAAGAGAATCTCGAAATTTCTTTGAAAAGAAAAGAGCTTGAATCCATCACGGATTCAAGACATACTCAACAAAGTAAAAGAGCCAAACAAGCTCGACAAACAAGGTTTTAACTGCTCTGGCAGTTTGAATACAATTTGCTCGAGAGTT
>JAGBAS010000007.1 GCA_017938885.1 Clostridia bacterium | reverse complement strand
TCCATATAAAAACCTTTCCTGATAGTGCTTTATAGTGCTTTTCCCAGCGCAGATCAAAAACTTTTCGTGTGGCTACTCATCCGTCACGCCCTAAGGGCGTGACACCTTCCCTTACAAGGGAAGGCTTTCAACGCGGAAACCCAACTCACCGACAACCCCAAATTTGAAAGAAAAAAACGCGAATATTCCCAAAACCTATTGACAATCATTTGACTGTATGTTATAATGTCGCTACATTGTTAAATGGAGGTCAATTCCGTGTTCAACGACGATTATACCGTCCGCCGCCCTGTGGATTTCGATTACAACGCCGCCATCATCGAGCTGGAGGAGCAGGTGCGCCGCAAAAAGCACGTGCAAAATCAGCTGGCCCATTTCAAGGCCGAGGTGGGCCGTCTTTCACGTCTGGAGGAGTCTCGCCGCAACGAGCTGGCTCTGGAGAACGCCGACGTGGTGAGGCTCCAGCGGATCAGTCCCGCTCTCATCCTCTACACCCTCACGGGGAAGAAGGCCGAGATGCTGGCCAAGGAAGAAGCCGAGGCTCTGGCCGCCGCCGCGCGGTACGAGACGGTCAAGGGGGATCTGGAGTACGCCGAGAGTCGGGTGCAGAGCCTGTCCTTTGAGCTTCGCAGGCTGGGCAACTGCGAGCGCAAGCTGGAGGAGATGGTGGAGGAGAAAAAGCAAAAGATGCTGGAGGCCGACACCGCCTTTGCCGAGGAGGTGTCCCGCCTGGAGCGGGCTGTCAAGGCGGTGGATCGGGAGATCCGCGAGGTGGATGAGGCTCTAGACAAGGGCTCACGGGTGCGGGGGATCATCCGCAGTATCTGCAACCAGCTGGACAAAGCGGAGGAGCTGAGCCGTGTGGACACCCGCTTCCGACGGTATCCGGGCGGTTATCTGCGGGATGCCGAAAAGTACGAGCATCTGGACACCGCCCAGGCCATGCTGGGGACTCTGGGCCAGTATATGCAGGACTTCGCCGCCGAGCTGGAGGACGTGGAGCTGGACGAGCGGGACATTCCCGACCGCGTAGGGGTCAGCGAGGGCACCCGCGCCCTGGATCTGTTCTTCGACAGTATCTTCGCCGACTTCGCGGTGCGCCGCCGCATCGAGGGATCGATCACCGAGATGGAACGGCTTCTGGAGCAGGTGGAGCCTGTGCTGGAGGGGCTGATGGAGGTGAAGGGGGCCAAGATGGCCAAGCGAGAGGCGGCAGAGGATGAATTGAAGCGGTTTATACAGGGGAGATAGGGGTATAGGAAAATTGGGGTTTATCGGGCGAAGCCCGACACGCCCCCGCAGGGGGCATATCGAATCCCGAAGGAATATATCGAGTGCCGCAAGGCACATATCGAGTCCCGAAGGGACATATCGACTCAGAGTTTTTGTCGATATACACCCTTCGGGTGTTCGATATGCCTCCGGCATAGGCCTTCGGCTCGATATTCCGCTTTCGCGGCTCGATATGCGCCTTTGGCGCAAGAACGCACCGACAAACCCAAATTTGAAAACTTCACTCCACAGAAAGGGAACAAAACCATGAACATACACGACAACTTCCCCGCCCATCCCGAGGTCTTTGACTACGACGCGGCTCTGGCCGATCTACAGGAAAAGATCCGCCGCAAGAAGAAGGCAAAAACTCTCCTGGCCCACTTTTCCGAGGAAGCCGCCCGCCTGAGCTCCATCGTGGAGGACCGCTTCAAGGAATACGAAGTAGAGCAAGAGGAAGCCGACGCCATGAAGAGCGCGACGCTGACCCTTCTGCTCTACTCCATCATGGGTCTGAAGGAGGAAAAGCTTAGGAAGGAGGAGTCCGAGGCGCTGGCGGCCAAGGCGGAGTATGAGAGTGCCAAGGCCGAGCTGGATCACGTGCTGAACCGTCAAGTGGAGCTGCGCGCCGAGATCCGCTCTTTGGGCAACTGCGAGCGGGACTACGATGAGATGGTGGCCGAGAAAAAGGCCTGGCTCATGGCCAAGGAGGTCACCGTCAACGCCGAGGTGGAGGCTCTGGAGGCCGAGAAGGCGGCCATCGTGCGAGACTCCAAGGAGCTGAAGGAGGCCATGGAGAGCGGTCAGTACGCCCTCCGCGTGGCCCGTTCGGTGATGGATGCCCTGGCCAAGGCGCAATATTTGAGCAGGCAGGACACCCGCGCCCCCCGCCGCTCGGGGACAGGCTCCATTGCCGCCGCCATCCGCGACACCGAGATCGACCACGAAAAGCGCAACACCGTCGTCCGTCTGGACAATTCTCTACAAACCTTGGGACGGTATCTCCGGGACTTCGCCGCCGAGCTGAAGGACGTGGCCGCTCTGCCCATGGAGCATCTTCCCACCACCCGCTTCGGGGAGGGCTTGATCCTTATGGACCGCTGGGCGGACGGGCCCATCTCCGAGATCGTGGTGGACGTCAAGCTGGACCACGTGCGGGAAAAGATGGTGCCCCTCATGAACAAGCTGACCCCCATCGTGGAGGGGCTGGAGAAGGAATACGCCGCCAGGGAGGCGGCTTGCGGTGAGATCGACCGACGGATTCGGGAGATCGTGGTTGGAAAGCAATAAGAGAGCGTCCCCGACGGACAGAATTTCCGTCGGGGACGCTTTTATTGGTCGATGGGCTTTTCGGTCACAGCGGCTTCGGGAACGGTAGCGGTCTCGCACCCGTCTCCCTTTTGGGGAGTAGGGATCTTTTCGGTGCCCCAGTCCCGCCACGCCATGTCGATCTGGGCGAGGGCTATGAGCCACTCGTTGTCTTCTTGGGACAGCACGGCCGTGTATTGGTTGCTTCCCGGCTGATACAAGATCGCCGCCGCAGGATGGTAGTAGACCACGACCGTATGCCCGTTTTCCGGAGTCAGCACCATGCGGCGGACGGTCTGGGCGGAGAGGGGAGCTTCCCCATTCAGGTAGGCGTCATCGTTGGGAGTGACCGTATCCAGCTCTATGGTCTGCCCTCTCTCCAGGGGGGTCATGGCCGAGATGAGACGGTACAGCCGCTCCACGTCCCCCTCTTCCTTGACCGTCACCGTGGGGACCTTGACCTTCTCCTCCACACCGCCCCGATAGGTATGGCTCTTCTCCAAGCGGATGCGGCCCAGATCCTCTCCCGAGGTCACACCGTAGATCGTGGATAGGATCTCTCCCACGGTAGGAGGAGTGATCTCGTTCAGCGCGGCAATATCCTCCTCGGTCAACCAGCCGTTTTCGGTCAGCAGGGAGTCAGCCATGTCCATCCCCACGGTGGGAACATAGTCCTCGTATTCCAGCACCGAGGTCTTTCCGTCTCCGTCCACCATGATGAGATAGACCAGATCGCTTTCGCCCGCAACGCGGTAGAAGGTACAGTCCTTATGTCTGCAAAGTACCTCTCCCGGCTTGTCGGGGAGACGCGTCCGCTCAAAGCGGGACATGGTATTTGTTTTTAGGATCTCATAAGAAACCAGGCGGTCATCAATGCGTATGACCACAAGCTGAAGATCGTTGCTTATAACCGTCGCGGGCGGCAGGAAAAGCCATGCCGAAAAGCCCAGCATACAGGCGCACAGACACGCGGCCGCTGCCACCCACAGGGATCGGCGTTTTGGGGGCTTGATAGCAGGAGCCGTCATGACCTCGTCCAGCTCCCCCATAAGAGTCAGTAGATCCATAGCCTTCATAGGGTATATCCCTCCTTTTCCAGATGTGCTTTCAGTTTTCTTCGTGTGCGGGACAGGATGAGCAGTACCTGAGCTTCTTTGATACGGTACCGCTTTGCCAGGATAGGGGTAGGCTCCAGGCGGATATAGCGATCCAGAAACAGGCCTTGCTCACGGGGAGAGCATCCCCGCAGAAACAGAGCGATACTCGCCAACAGCTCCTGCCGTTCGTATGCGGTGGCTATATCCTCGGTATCGGATACCACCTCGGCAAGCTCCTCCAGAGCCAGCGGCACCTGCCCTCCGCCCCGCTTGTCGCGGTTCTGCTCCTTGTAGCGGTTCAGGGCGATGCGGCGGGTGATAGCGGTGACAAAGCTCTTCAGGGACACGGGATCAGCGGGAGGGATGGCGTTCCAGACTGCTAAATAGGTATCGTTGACGCATTCCTCAGCGTCCTCGCGGCTGTTCAGCACGTTGTAGGCTACCGTATAGCAGTAGCCCCCCAGTGCCTCAGCAGTCATTTGGATGGCATTTTCGTCGCGGCTTTGGTAGAGGGCAATGATCTCCCGTTCGGTATCCCGCGAAATTTTTTCGCGCGAATCTTTTTCGCGCGAATTTTTTTCGCTCGAATCTTTTTCGCTCGAATCTTTTTTCTGTGGCATGGTAGCTCCTTTCTGTCCATTGGGGTGAGGCCTCTACCCTATAAGACAACGTTTTCGCGATCTTCTATCACATCCCCGCAAAATTTTTTGAGAATTCCGCAGTCGGTCTATCTCCCGTACCTTCGGCATACACTTGACCAAGACAAGCACCAAAAAGGAAGGTACAGCCATGACCCCACAAAACCGCCCTCATCCTCTTGCCCGCCCCCTGACCGAGGAGGAAGCCGCCGCCTCCCGCCGCGAGCACGGAGACAATACCCTGTCGGCCAAGCGCAAAAAGAGCTTTTTCGGTCAGCTTCTCGGCAACCTGAACGATCCCGTTATCCGCATCCTGCTGGGGGCTCTGGCCATCAATACCCTGTTCTCGCTGACGGGCGGCGGCGGGGACTGGGTGGAAACGGCGGGGATCGCGCTGGCGGTGCTTTTGGCCTCCCTCATCTCCACCCTGTCGGAATATGGCTCCGAGGCGGCCTTTGTCAGGCTGTCCGCCGCCTGCGAACAGGCGGTATGTAAGGTGCGCCGCCGAGATAGGAGTACGGATACGGCGGGAAGCGTGCGGGAGCTTCCCCTCTCGGAGGCTGTGGTGGGGGATATCCTCATCCTCTCGGCCGGGGAGATGATCCCCGCCGATGGGGTTCTTGTGTCGGGATCGCTCCAGATGGATCAGTCCGCCATGACGGGCGAGAGCCGCGAGATGGAAAAGCGGCCTCTGCGGCAGGGCGAAGCTCTCCCCGATGAACTGACCCCCGCTGACCCCCGCGCCCTGTTGCGGGGCTGTGTGATCGTAGGCGGGGGCGGGGAGATGCTGGCCACGCGGGTGGGGGACGCCACCTTTCTGGGGCACATCTCCGAGGAGGTACAGACCGACACCCGCGAAAGCCCCTTAAAGCTCCGTTTGTCCAAGCTGGCAGGGCAGATCAGCCGTCTGGGCTACGTAGCGGCGGCTCTGGTGGCGGCGGTGTTTCTTTTGGGGGCATTCCTGCTGGATAGCGAATTCGAGGGGGCAGTCATTCTGCAAAAGCTATCGGATTGGCGTTACGTCTGGTCGCAGTGCTTCCATGCCCTGACGCTGGGGCTGACGGTGCTGGTGGTGGCGGTGCCCGAGGGACTTCCCATGATGATCGCAGTGGTGCTGTCCTCCAATATCAAAAAAATGGTAAAGGATCAGGTGTTGGTACGCAAGCCCGTGGGTATTGAGGCAGCGGGAAGCATGAATCTGCTCTTTACCGACAAAACGGGAACGCTGACCGAGGGCAAGCTCAGCGTGGGGCGTATCCTCACAGGGGAAGGCACTGTCTATCGGGATACGGAGGACTTCCGCCGCGCCGCACCCGCCGTTTACCCTTACTTTGAGGAAGCCTGCCGTACCAACACCTCCTCCACAGCGGGACGGGGTGAGGACGGCGCTCTTCGCGCCCTGGGAGGAAACGCCACCGACCGCGCCCTTCTGGAAGCGGTGCTTCCCTTCACCCCGAAAGGCCGCCCCGAGGTACTGCTCACGGTCCCCTTTGACAGTGAGAAAAAAACCTCCTGCGCATTGATCCGTCGGGAAGGACGGGAGGTGCTTTGTGTCAAGGGCGCGCCCGAGCGGCTTCTGGGACGGCTCGCGGATACCTACCGCCCCGACGGCACGCGGGGGAATCTGGATCGTGCCGCTCTGGAGCGGCGAATACAGGCTATGACCGAAAAGGGCGGGCGGGTGATCCTCTGCGCCGAGGCGGTTTCGGGGCGGGTGACCATTCCCAACAAAGCCCGTTTGGAGGGCGGAGACTACGGGGCTCTGACTCTGGTCTGTATCCTGCTCCTCACTGACAAGGTGCGCCGCGAGGCTCCCGATTCGGTAAAGAAGCTCCGCAGAGCGGGAATTCACGTGGTCATGATGACGGGAGACAACCGCGACACCGCACGCTCCATCGCCGAGACCTGCGGAATCCTGGGGCAAGGCGTCGATACGGTGGTAGACAGCTCCGAGCTGGCACGCATGAGCGACGGGGAGGTAGGGGAGCTGCTCCCCCGCCTGGGGGTGGTCGCCCGCGCACTTCCCTCCGACAAGAGCCGCTTGGTGCGCATCGCCCAGGAGCGAGAGCTGGTGGTGGGCATGACGGGGGATGGGATCAACGATGCCCCCGCCTTAAAGCGGGCCGACGTGGGCTTCGCCATGGGAAGCGGCACCCAGGTAGCCAAGGACGCGGGGGACATCATCATTCTGGACAACAACCTCTCCTCCATCGTCCGCGCAGTGCTCTACGGCCGTACCATCTTCAAGTCCATCCGCAAGTTTATCTCCCTTCAGCTCACCATGAACCTCTGCGCCGTGGGGGTGACCATGATCTGCCCCTTCTTGGGGGTGGACGCCCCCGTGACCGTGGTGCAGATGCTGTGGATCAACCTCATCATGGACACCCTGGGCGGCCTGGCCTTCGCGGGGGAGGCACCGCTTCCCTCCTACATGGAGGAAAAGCCCAAACGGCGTGACGAGCCCATCTTAGGCCGCTACATGGTCAGCGAGATCGCCTGGTTGGGGGGCTTCACGGTAACACTCTGTCTGCTCTTTCTCAAATGCCCCCTTATTGCAGGGCAATTCCGTTCGGCCAAGGACGATATCTACCTGCTGACCGCCTTCTTCGCCCTCTTCATCTTCTCCTCGGTCTTCAACTGCTTCAACGCTCGTACCGACCGTCTCAATCTGTTCGCAGGACTTCACCGCAACAAGGGCTTCTGTCTCATCATGGCGGCGGTTCTGGGGGTACAGATCCTTTTCGTCTACGTGGGCGGGTCGGTCCTGCGGACGGCGCCCTTGACCGCGAGAGAGCTGGGGGTGACCTTCCTTCTGGCGCTGACGGTGTTCCCGGCGGACCTCATGAGGAAGGTGTGGAGGAGGCTGAGTGGAAAGGGGGAGGGGTATTGAGGATCAAAAATTGGGGTTTAGCGGGCTGACGGCCGCTTCCATTAGCCTTCCCCAGCGGGGAAGGGGGACCGCGAAGCGGTGGATGAGGAGAGTGAATTACGGTTTGGTATCGGGTATAATTTCTCTTGGCGTATCAAGGGTTTTACGTATACACCCGTATGAAAGACCAAACCCGCTCTCCTCATCCACCACCTGCGGTGGTCCCCCTTCCCCGC
>JAGBAS010000006.1 GCA_017938885.1 Clostridia bacterium | reverse complement strand
TTCATCACCACCACCGGCGACGCCCCCGGCACCAACCGCCTGGAGATCGTCTGCGATGGCGGTACCATCATCACCGACGGCGGCTCCATCACCTTCATCAAGCTGGATACCCCCGAGTCCGAGTTCTCGGCCACCAATAAGACTGCCTTCGCCGCTCCCCGTTGCCAGCGCGTGACTGTGGAGACCGACGGTCAGAACCCACAGCATATCGGTGTCCTGAACGCCTTCGCGGGGGCTATCCTCCGTGACGAGCCCCTGGTAGCAGACGGCCGCGAGGGCATCAACGGCCTCACCATGTCCAACGCCATGCACCTTTCCGCCTGGACCGGCAAGCCCGTGACCCTACCCTTCGATGAGGAGCAGTACCGCGACCTGCTCTTTGAGCACGTCAAGACTTCCCGCCGCAAGGAGGGCATCGAGTCGGTGTTCTCTTCCACCGAGGGAACGTATAATTCCTGAGCCGCATCCGTCAGCCGACCTCCGTCAAGGGGGTCGGCTTTCCTACGTTCGGGACGTACTTTTCTGAATTTCCCGTGAACCTCATTGACTTTTCGGGCATATCGTGTTATAATGAGAGCATTCAAAGGAAAGGCAGAGATACCGATCATGAAGTTCTTCCGCCGTCTGCCTGCAAAAGGAGGAAAACGCTTCCGCCGCGGGCTCTACGTAATCATCGCTCTATGCCTGCTGGTGCTGGTACTGCTCAATATGACGATTATCTTCGGCTTTTCGGCTGAAGATAAGGAAGCCTCGGGAGGCACGAGCGAGGAAATGACCCGCTTGCTTTTGCGGCTCTTTCACCCGAATTTTCAGGATCTGACCTTCGTTCAGTCGTACATTTTGGTGCTCAAGGTCCACCCCTTGGTGCGCAAAGCTGCCCATTTCTCTGAATTTGCTCTGCTTGGATTTCTGTCGGCAAGTCTGCTTTTGTTTATATCCGGCCGTCTTCATCGGATGAAGGGGTGGCTCATCTGGGGCGGAGCGGGAGCTTTTACCCTGATCTTTGCCATACTGGACGAGGTTCATCAGATCTTTACCAATCGCGGGCCTCGCGTAACCGACGTGCTGATCGACTTTGCAGGAGCGATTTGCGGTATTCTTCTCATACACGGGATCGTATATCTGCTTTCCCGTATCCAAAAGCGGGAGTCTGCCCGCAGTCAGGCCGAAAGGAGAACAGATCCTTGCGTAACACCCGATATCGATTGAGAACCGGCGTTTCACGTATTTCCTTCAAGACCTGTATTGTAGCCGATCTCCACGACAGGCCTTACGGTCAGATTCTGCCCATCCTGAAGCAGGAAAAGCCGGACTTGGTTTTGATTCCCGGCGATGTGACCGAAACCCTGCGGGCGGGCGAGGAGACAACCGAGCGGAACGGTCTGCGCTTACTGACCGAATGTGCCGCCATTGCGCCCACCTTTTATACCTTTGGAAACCACGAGATCGGCGGCTGTCACGGCAATATCCGCCTCTCCAAAATGGCCAATGAGCCGCTGACGTTCACCCTTACCTCCGCTTGGAAGGGAATCATCGAGTCCACAGGCGTTGTCCTGCTCCGTCAGAGCTATACTGTATGGAACGGTCTTGCCATCGGCGGTCTGGGCTCGGGTCTGCTCAACCCCGGCTGGAAGCCCGAGCTGGACTGGCTGGATGCCTATGTGAGCGCCAAGGGCTACAAGTTGCTCATGTCCCATCACCCCGAATACTACGACCGCTACCTTCGTCCCTACCCCATCGACCTCACCGTATCGGGTCACGCCCATGGCGGGCAATGGCGGGTCTTGGGGCGCGGTGTCTATGCCCCCGACCAAGGACTTTTCCCCAAGTACACGGGGGGACTCCACGAGAACCGTCTCGTCATCTCCCGCGGTGTGGCCAATACCGTGCCCTGCGTGCCCCGCTTTTTCAATCCCTGCGAGGTGGTGACAGTGGAGGTAAATGCTGAATGATGAATGCCAAACAAGAGAACGGGAAGTGAGAATTTCCCGTTTTCTTATTTGGGGGAATCGCGCCCTACGAATTTGCATTTTGCATTCATAATTTTCCCGCCTCCTATTGACGAATCGCCGTTTTTATGGTATAATACAGGATGAATAAAAATGCCTAACTATGGGCTTTCGGCGACAGGCAAAAAAGGACAGGTACAGCATGGAAAAGAAAGAAGTAAAATTCTATACGGGACAAGGTGATAAGGGCCTGACCTCCCTCACCCCCGCCTCCCAGGTCTCCAAGGCCGACGAGCGGGTGGGCGCCGTGGGCGCCGTGGAGGAGATCGTGTCCGCCCTCGGTACGGTCAAGACCGTGACCGAATGCCCCATCTTCCGCGGAAAGCTGGAGCGCATCCAGCGCACCCTTCGCACCCTCTCCCAGGGGCTCCGCGACCCCAGAAGCGGAAAGTATACCTTCTCTGCCGAGGAGATCGGCTTTCTGGAGTCCGATATGGACAAAATGCTGGAGCACGTCACCCCCGAGGCCATCGCTGAGACCCTGCCCGGCGGCAACCCCCAGTCCGCCGCTCTGGACGTAGCCCATACCACAACCCGCCGTGCTGAGCGGGATATCATCGCCATGGATCGCCGCTACGCCGTCCCCCAGACCTTCAAGCAGTACCTCAACCGCCTGTCCGATTACCTGTTGGTCGCCGCCCGCTATTCCGATTACCTGTTCGATAAGACCGAGGCCAAAAAGGCCGCCGCGTCTGCTCCTGCCGCCACAACTGCTCCCATGCCTCTGTCCAATCCCGTTCCCGCCTCCACAGGTGTCTGCTCTTCCGTTTCGGGCAGCTCCACCGAAGCCCTTGTGGCCGAGGTCCTGGCCCGCCTGGGCGGCTCCAAGGTGATGGATCTGGAGAAGGCCAAGAAGCTCATCGCGGCGGTGGAGGAGCGCGCCAAAGCGCAGGGCAAGCACGCCGTCATCGCGGTCTGCAATCCCGAGGGCAATCCCATCGCAGTCCACGTTATGGACGGTGCCTTCCTGGTCAGCTACGAGGTGGCGGTCAAGAAGGCCTACACGGCCGTGGCGGTGAAGATGTCTACCATGGAGCTGTCGGCCCTCTGCCAGCCCGGCGGCACCTTCTACGGTCTCCAGGCCCTGGATAAGGTCATCACCTTCGGCGGCGGTATCCCCCTGTACCAAGGCGGTGCCATCGTCGGTGGCCTGGGCGTCAGCGGCGGGACCGGCGAGGAGGATCACGATCTCGCCCTCTACGGCGCGGCCGTTTTCCAGACTTTGTAACGCATCAAACGGCATCCATGTGGGTGCCGTTTTTCAAATTTGGGTTTGTCGGTGAGTTGGGTTTCCGCGTTGAAAGCCTTCCCTTGTAAGGGAAGGTGTCACGACCTTAGGGCGTGACGGATGAGTAGCCACACGAAAAGTTTTTGATCTGCGCTGGGAAAAGCACTATAAAGCACTATCAGGAAAGGTTTTTATATGGAAGAAAGCAGATCATTTCCCTTCGGGAAATGTCCATTTATCGGCTA
>JAGBAS010000050.1 GCA_017938885.1 Clostridia bacterium | reverse complement strand
GTCCATCATTATCTTCACCGCCTACAGCATCGTCATGTCGATCCTGTGGCTGCTCCTGGAATCCCCCGACCTTGCAATCACCGAAGCGGCGGTCGGCGCGGGAATCACGGGCATACTGTTTTATCTGACACTGCACCGTCTGCACCGTCTCCTACCGTGACACCGTCACCCCCGCTGTCGGGCACACGCCCGGAGAGGAAGCCTCCTGCCATTCTGCCCAGGTCTGCACCGTCTGCCATATGTTGCTGGCCGAGGCGTTGGCCCACCAATACGAGGAGACCGTCGTAGAGGCGACCTGCACCGTTGACGGATGTATCCGCCGCACCTGTAGCCTTTGCGGGGATACCTTCATCGTATCGATCACGCCGGCCGCCGGCCACACCGTCGGAGACTGGACCCTGGTCAACCACCCCGATGTAGGTGAGCCCGGCCGCCGCCACAAGACCTGCGAGGTCTGCTCCGCCGTCCTGGAATCCGAAACCTTCTGGACGGAGGAGACCGTCTCCGAGCCCAACGACAGTCATGGCCCCTCCGAGCCGCCCCTCCCAGACGAGAACGGCAACGACGGCGGCAAGGAAGAGGAAGGCTGTCAGAACGTGGGCGGCAACATTCTGGTAATCGTCATCGTTCTGGCCGCGCTTCTCCTCCTTTGGTGTCTGGATTTCCGCAGGAGGCATTGACCAAAACCCGTCCCATCCCGCCCAAATCAAAAACCAAGGTCGCCGAGACCTTGGTTTTTTTGATGGTTTTCGTGCACGTCCCCCATATCCGGGCGGGCTTTCTATATCCTTCCCTGTCAAGGTGCTTGGGATAAACGGCTGAAATTCGGGATAATCGGTTGGGAGCGTTTCAACTTGCAGTTTAACGGTGCGTTCCCTGCCTTCCCCATGCGGTGCCATCCGCAAGCGGATGCGGGGGACCGCGAAGCGGTGGATGAGGAGAGCGGCACACAGTTCGGTGTCGGGTGTAGATTTTTCCTGGTATATCAAGGGGTTTGTCACACCCGTATAGGAAAACTCAACCCGCTCTCCTCATCCGTCACCCGCTAAAGCGGGTGCCACCTTCCCCGCTGGGGAAGGCTAATGGTCGCGGTTGCCTCCCCGATAAACCCAAATTTGAATCATCCTTCCCCATGCCTCACGAGAAAAAACGGCCTCCGATCGGAAGCCGTTTTGCATCGAGTTCAATCTCCGATCACGCCCAGGATGTCGTGACCCAGATTGAGCTGAATGGAAAGGGTGATGGGCCGCTCGTACACCGTTGCGGTGGGATAGGTCTCCCGCAGACGGTAGAGCAGATACTCCACGGCGCGGGTGCGGTTGGCGTAATGCACCACAACATGGGAGGGCGAGGGGCGGCTGCGGCGGGGATCCTCCAGCACCGACAAAAGCGCGATAACGGTACTACGGTCATCGGCGGCGTAATCGGTCACGCCAATGCTTCCGTTTTCAATGCGGAAAACGGGGTGCCTGTTTTCCGACTCCCCTTCTGCGGCGGGCTTATAGACCAGCTTGTTGGCGCGGCGGAGCACCTGTACGTTGGCCGTGGTGAAGGTGATCTTCAGATTGTTCTTATAGGATTCCAGCTCGGCCTTGATGCGGCTCATGGGATAACCCAGCGTCACCAGATGGCGAGCGCGGAGCACCAGCAGAAACAATCCTCCCGCCACGGCTCCGCTGTCGATGACGGTCACTCTGCCGCCAAAGCCGGCGGCCGCCAGAGCGGCATGACGGTTGGATTCACTGAATCGGCGGGAGGCCGTGATGCAGAGAACCCCGTCGTGGGTGCTGAGCAGCTTCTCAAAATGGGCGCAGTACGCCTCCTCCGAAGGAGGAATGGAATAACCTTCTCCGTCCCGCACCGACTGCTCGGCGGACAGAATGCGGTCAGACGTAACGAAATCCCCCACACAGCAGTCCAGCGGGATGGTATAGACCCCATAGGCTCGGCAGTCAGCCTCATCCATACAGCAGAGGGTCTCGGTCACAATGGCAATGTTCGGGCTTGCAGTCGCCATGACGATCCCTTCAGAAGCTCACGAATGCTCCTCGATATAGGCGGCCAGCTTATCGATGGTATTGTACTTGACGGACATCTCCAGGGTCACGCCCAGCTCGTCCTCGATTTGCATGACCAACTCGGCCACGTCCAAAGAATCCAGCCCCAGTTCGGTAAAGGGAGCGTCGGTTTTGATCTCGGAGGGATCGACGTTCTTGTATTCGGCCAGGATTTCTACGAGTTTCTCTTTCATGGTTCTGTTCTCCTTAGATTTTTTGTGGGTTACAGTTTATCTTCAAAAAAGCCGTTCAGCCTTCGCAGACAGCGGATCAGATACTCCATCTCCTCCTCGGAGAACTCATCCTGCACGGCGAGGAGCATCTGTTCGTGGAAGTAGCGGTGCAGGCGGTTCATCTTCCTGCCCTCGCGGGTCAGCTCGATGATGGCAACGCGAGCATCCTTTTCGCTGCGGGTCTTGGTGACGTAGCCCTTTTTGACCAGCTTGCCCACGCAAACCGTCACGGTAGGAACCGTGACCTCCAACGCCTCGGCGATCTCCCCTACGGTACGGCGGTTGTCCTCGCCCTTGCCGATGCATTCCAGGGTATGGAATTCAGCAATGCTGAGCTCTCCCCCGCCTACGTGGCGCAGGCTCTTTTCCTCCACCTGCATGACCGCGTCAAAGGTATCCACCAAGAGGGTATTCAATTCTTCCAGGCGTTTGCGGTCGTCCATAGGCTCCTCCCGAATGGTTAGGCTGTCTAACGATTTTTATTATACCATATTATGGGCAGCTTGTCAAGACGTATGCGGTATTCGCCGTGAAATTACTTTCCCAGCAACCCCTTCACCCGGGCGGCCATGGCCTCTGCATCCACCCCTGCGGTGCGGAAAACCGACTCGGGCTTGTCCTGCCACACGAAGCTGTCGTCGGTAGCCAGGATGGTGTAAGCGTGACCCTCCAGAGATCCGTTTCGCCGCATGGCATCGGTGAGCATCATGCCAAAGCCTCCGGCACGGAGCTCCTCCTCGGCAAAGAGCAGGGGCACGTCTGCGGGAAGCCTTGCCGCGATCTCGTCGGCCAGCTTGCCGTAGGGCTTGAGGTACTCGCAAAGGAGGATACCCACGGGAATGCCCTCGGCAGCCAATGTCTCACGGGCGGTCAAGGCCTCGCGGGTAATGCGGCCGTGGGTGATGATGATGGCGGCGGGGACTGCGTGGTTTTCGGGGTTGCTCTCTCGCACGCCCACGTCCATAGGGTCGCCGTCGGCGTAGAAGGTGTCCCGTATACGGTCGTCCTCTCCTCCGTTCGGGTAACGGATGGCGGCGGGAATACCTGCCTCCAGTGCCCTGCGCACCGATACCGCCAGCCCCGCGAAGGTGACGGGGGTATAGATCGTGAGGTTCGGGATCGCCGACAGGAAGGAAACATCGAAAATGCCGTGGTGGGTGGGGCCGTCCCCCGGGTTCAACCCCGCACGGTCGATGCACATGAGGACGGGGAGATTTTGCAGGGCAATGTCGTGGATGATCTGATCGTAGCCCCTCTGCATGAAGGAGGAATAGATGGCGGTAACCGGCTTATAGCCGTCGGCGGCCAGGCCTGCGGCGAAGGTCAGAGCGTGCTCCTCAGCGATGCCCACGTCGAAGAAGCGGTCGGGGCGGGCGGCGCGGAAGGACTCCAGGCCGGTGCCCTCGCTCATGGCGGCGGTGATGGCGCAGATGCGATCGTCCCGCTGTGACTCGCAGATAAGGATCTCACCCAGACGGTGGGAAAAGTTTTCCACCGACACGCTTCCCTTGGGGGGCATACCGTGGTATCTGCCCGGCTCGGCCTCGGCGGGGGCGTAGCCCTTACCCTTGCGGGTCTTGAGGTGGATGACCACGCTGTCGTTCAGCTTCTTAGCCTCGGTGAGCAGAGCCTCCACCGCCTCGTAGTCGTTGCCGTCGGCGGGGCCCAGGTAGTAGAGCCCCAGATCCTCGAAGTAGTTACTGCCGTACATGGCGTTCTTGAAGGCCTTTTTGGTATCGCGGATGGCACGGAACAGCCCGCCGCCAATAAGGGGGATGCGTTTGATGAAGCGGGATATGCCCTTTTTGGTCTTGAAATAGCCCGATTTCCGACGGAGCCGCGCCATGTGGGTGGCGAAGCGGCCGATATTCTTGGAGATGGACATTTCGTTTTCGTTGATGATGATGATGAGCCGCAGACCGGGGGTGACGTTGTTCAGCGCCTCGTGGATCATGCCCCCCGTAAAGGCACCGTCTCCGATCACCGCCACGGTGAAGGCCTCGGAGCCGCTCATGCGGTCGCCCTGGGCAAAGCCCAGAGCCGCAGACAGGGAGGTGGAGCTGTGACCCGCGCCAAAGCAGTCGTATTCGCTCTCGCTCCGCTTGGTGAAGCCCGAGAGACCGCCGCCCTTGCGCAGGGTGGAGAAGGCCTCGTAGCGTCCCGTCAGAAGCTTGTGGACATAGCTCTGGTGACCCACGTCGAAGATAAAATGATCGCGGGGACAGTCGAAAACACGGTGCATGGCCACTGACAGCTCCACAGCCCCCAGATTGGAGGCCAGGTGGCCGCCGTTTTCGGTGACGGTCTCCACCAGCGTCTCGCGGAGCTCGGCGCAGAGAGCGGGCATCGCCTCAGCCGGCAAGGCACGGAGATCAGCCGGGCTCTGGATATGGGACAGGTACTTCTCCGCCGAAGATGGCTGGTCTGCGGCTCGTTTCTGTTGGGACACGGCAATCCTCCTCCTTTCCAAGGTCTTTTGATCCCGTCTATTGTAGCACATAAATGTGAACAATGTTTGACCGTCCCGCATATATTTGAAAACTTCTCCGAAAGGGAGCGATTTACCGTGAAAAATTCACAAATACCCCTTGCATTTCCTTTGCGAATACGCTATAATAGTAAAGAATATACCCCTCCGAAAGGATGCCCTTCCATGAATAAACAGCCGCAAAAGGATCAGAATAAATCAGTGACCTCCCCCCAAAAGACTCCGACGGTCTCCGCCCCCATCCGATCCCTCTGGATGGGCACCTGCGCCCGCTATACGGTGCTCTGCCTCATCCTCCTGGTCACCTCGGCCATCGCATCAAGATCCCTGACCGTCACCTATGTGGATACCGTTCACTTCTTCCTGCTCTTGCCCTTCGGTCTTTGCCTGACGCTGGCAGCCCGGGTAAGACGTTCGGACAAGCTCTCCGCCGGGGCTAAGGTAGGCCTGCACGCCACCGCGACCCTGGGCGGCTTCTACCTCTTCTGCTACCTGCCCTACCAGCTGCGCACCAAGCCCTCGGGAATGCAGATCTTCATCATCCTACTGGCCGTAGTGATTCTCTACGCCGCCGTCATGGCCGTGGTCGCCGCCGTCACCGCCGGTGCCCGCCAACGAAAGCTGGACAGCGTCCCCTACGAAAGCCAATTCCGCAAAGAGTAACAAACGGAGGTTCCTATGCCCACTACCCATAAAACCGAGCAGGCCGAACGCCTCACCCGCATTTTGCTGGTCGCCATTGCGGCCATGCTGGTGCTGCTCCTTGCTCTGACAGTGGTCTTTTTCATCACCAAGCCCTCGAGCAAGCCCGTGAAGGATCCCGACCGCCCCGCCTCCGCCGACACCTCGGAGGAGCCTGCCCCGCCCCCTGCGGACGACGGTGTCACCCTGTCCCTCACCGCCGATGCGGGCACCGCTTACCAGGATAAGATCATCTTCGTAGGCGACTCCCTCACGGCTCACCTCATCAATCGGGAGGTGTTGACGGGAGGTACCGACACAAAGCAGGTCTGGCGGTGTGAGAACAATATGATGAATCTCAATTCCGAGGTCACCTCGGCCAAGATCATCTTCCCCGGGACGGGAGAGAAGATCACCGTTGCCGAGGCCGCCGCCCGCGCCAAGCCCGAGCTCATGGTCATCACCCTGGGCACCGACTGGGGGGTTTCCTACCTGGGCGAGGCCGAATTCAAGGCCTGCTATACCGCTCTGGTTCAAGCCGTTCAGAAGGCGTCCCCCAAGACCGAGATCATCCTGCAATCCATCTTCCCCGTGACCGCCTCCTGCAAGAACCTGGACAATACCAAGATCGATACTGCCAACAAATGGGTCAAGGCCGTGGCCGCTGAGAACGGCTGTCACTACCTGGACACCCAATCCGTCCTCAAGGACGACAAGAATTGCCTGAAGGCCGAATACTGCAATTCCTCTGATGGCATCCATCTGGGCAAGAACGCCTACGAGGTGATCCTGGGCTATATCCGCACCCATGCCCTCACCGATTGATCTAAGCAGAAAGGAGCTTACCATGAAATATACCCTCCGCACCCTCGTATGCCTGCTGATGGCTCTCTGCCTGACCCTTCCCCTCGTGTCCTGCGACAGCGGTAACTGGCGGGATGACCTCACCGCCGCCCAGGCCTGCAACGCCGTGACCGACGCCCTCCCTGCCGGGGACGGCTGGCGGCAGGTCAGCGAGAATTACATCTCCCCCTCCTCCTGGGGCGAGGACTACACCGACTACCTGGACAAGGTGGCCGAGTACCGCATCGTGGTCTCCGAGAACTCCGATATGAACATCGACGAGGTGGGCGTGTTCCTCTGCAAGTCCGAGAAGGACGCCAAGGCTGTGAAGACCTTCTGCGAGAACTATCTCAACGCCAAGACTCTTCAGCTCAAGCCTCTGCTGGAGTCCTATAACCCCGACGAGCTCCCCAAGTTGGACTACGCCACTGTGAACATCATAGGGCGGTACGTCATGTACTCCATTCTGAGCTCCGCCGACACCACGGCCGCCGGCTCGGCTCTGGAGAAGGCTCTGACCCCCGACGCATGATCGAAAACGGCACTTTCGGGAAAGTGCCGTTTTTTTGATCGAATCGCCCCATGCCATCTTGCGCGCCAAGGGAAAATGTGCTATAATAAACGCATACGAATCCGCAAAAGTGAGGTATTGCCCGTGAAATACGATTTTACCACCATTCTGGACCGCTATGGAAAGGATGCCCTGGCCGTGGACGCCCTGGGCCAAGGCTGGGCTCCCGGCAAGCCCCGGGAGGGCTTCGACCCCATCCCCATGTGGGTGGCCGACATGAATTTCCCCACCGCCCCCTCGGTGACGAGAGCCATGACCGAGCGCATCGCCCATCCCTGCTTCGGCTACTTCGACCCCCGCGAGGAGTATTTCGACGCCATCATTCGTTGGCAGACCGCCCGCAACGGTGTAGTCGGCCTGGAGAAAAAGCACATCGGCTACGAGAACGGCGTGCTGGGCGGCGTTCTGTCGGCTCTCGGCACCTTCTGCTCCAGGGGGGACAGCGTCCTGCTCAACAGCCCCGTCTACATGGGCTTCATGGGCTCTCTCACCAACGCGGGCTACCGCATCGTGGAAAGTCCCCTCGTCCTTGACGAAAACAACGTCTGGCGGCTGGATCTGGCCGACATGGAAAAGAAGATCGTGGAGAACCGCATTCACGCCGCTCTGTTCTGCTCCCCCCACAACCCCACGGGGCGGGTCTGGGAGCGGTGGGAGATCGAGGCGGTCATGGAGCTGTACCGCAAGCATGACGTCTACGTGGTCTCCGACGAGATCTGGTCGGACATCATCCTGTCGGGAAACAAGCATATCCCCACCCAGTCGGTGAGCGAGGACGCCCGTATGCGCACGGTTGCCCAGTACGCCACCACCAAGACCTTCAGCCTGGCGGGTCTGGTGGGGTCCTACCACATCATCTACAACGACCGCCTCCGCGATCGGGTGGAGAAGGAGTCCTCCCTGTCCCACTACAACAACATGAACGTTCTCTCCATGTACGCCCTGATCGGGGGCTACAGCGACGAGGGCGCGGAGTGGGTGGACGAGCTCTGCTCGGTGCTGACCGAGAATATCGACTACGCCATGGACTATATCCACACCCACTTCAAGGGTGTCAAGGCCGCCCGCCCCCAGGGAACCTACATGATCTTCCTGGACTGCAAGGAATGGTTGGAGGCCCACGGCAAGACCCTCCCCGAGCTGGTGAAGATGGGCCACGACGTAGGCGTCGCCTGGCAGGATGGCACCGGTCACGGCGGCACCACCCACATCCGACTGAACGTGGCCTTGCCCCTCGCGCGGGTCAAGGAGGCGTTCGGGCGGATGGATGAGTTTGTGTTTAACGGCGTAGGTGATTGATGATAAATTGGGGTTTTTCGGTGAGATACAAGTTACAAGATACAAAAATACAAGATATGATATATCCTTACGGCAACAGCCGTTCTATATCTTGTATCTTGTATCGGCCGAGCTTGCTCGGCGCGTATCTTGTATCTCTTCGATAAACCCAAATTTGAATCCCTCTCCCCCAAAAATCATATCGAAAGGAACTCCCATCATGCGCAAAAACTTCGGCAAGAAAACCTGGCTCTACCCCATGCCCGTCCTCATCATCGGCACCTACGCCGAGGACGGCACCCCCAACGCCATGAACGCGGCCTGGGGCGGCATCTATGACACCAACCTGGTCATGGTCTGCCTCGCGGACGACCACAAGACCACCGAGAACATCAGAAAGACGGGCGCATTCACGATCAGCTTCGCCACCGCCGATACCGTGGTGCCCTGCGACTACGTGGGCATCGTCTCGGCCAACGATATCCCCGACAAGTTCGCCCGCGCGGGCTTCCACGCGGTAAAGAGCGAGTTCGTCAACGCCCCCATCATTGAGGAGCTGCCCATGACCGTGGAGTGTAAGCTCCTGAAGTTCAACGAGGACGGCATCTGCATCGGTGAGATCGTCAATGTCTCCGCTGATGAGAGCATCCTGGACGGGTCGGGCAAGGTGGATGCCAAGCTCCTGAACCCCATCTGCTACGACAACGTCAGCCACGGTTACCGGACCCTGGGTGAGAAGGTGGGGCAGGCCTTCTCGGACGGGAAGAAGATCAAGTAAGATCAGAGGATCAGCCAAAGACCGCAAATTCCAATTGGGACTTGCGGTTTTTGTATTTTTGTGCTATAATGATGCTGGAAAAGAGGGTGCGCCAGTACGGTGCAAGTAATACAGCAAGGTGAAAGTCCTTGTCCGACAAAGCATAGCGAGCAGTCGGTACTAAGCCTTGGAGCCGAAGCCGCGAGGT
>JAGBAS010000049.1 GCA_017938885.1 Clostridia bacterium | reverse complement strand
GTTGATTTTTGGTATAACCCCCTTATAGTAGTCTCGAAAATTTTTTCTTTTTCAATTGTCTACTCTAAGGGGATTATATCAAAATAGCGTTAATTTGTGAGTTTAATAATAAAAAACAAATCCGAACCAATTTCGATTTACGAAATAGTTCGGATTTGTTGCATTTGGTGACCCGTACGGGAATCGAACCCATGTTTCCAGCGTGAGAGGCTAGCGTCTTGACCGCTTGACCAACGGGCCTTGTCGTGACGACTTGCATATTATAGCACAATCTGACGGTTTTGTCAATAGGTTTTTGAAAAAAATCAAAAAAAATCAAAGCCCCCCGCTTTTTGGGCGAGGGGCTTGGGGAAGCAGCTCAGGAGGCAGACGTATCTTCCTCGGTGGGAGCTTCGAAGATGGCAACGTTATTAAAGAAGCCGGCTTCCATCATTTGGACGATGGCCTCGGCGGTGGGTTGCTCGTAGATGAATTCGGTCTGGCCTTTGTAGCAGGACAGGAAGCTGGTGGACTGGAAGCCGCCAACCTTGACGTCATACATCCAGAAGAGGGTCTCCACGGGGGTTCTGTGGGGGAGGATCTCAATGCCGTGATCGGCAAAATAGGCTTGAAGCTCCTCGTCAGCAGGGAAGGCGGGGTGACCCTTGAAGAAAAGGTAGACACCGCATTCACCGATCTTCATTTCGGTGCCGTTGACGTTCACGGTCTCAGCTCCCGCCTCGATCTCGTAGAGCTGTCCCTTGTAGACGACGGCGTTTTCGTGGACAGCAGAGGGGGTGGGGGTGTAGTATTTCAGGGTCTCGTCGATATAGAACTTATTTTCGGCCAGGGTCTTTTTGTTGGTGCCCAGGATGAGCACCAGCTCCTTGTTGCGTCCCGAGAGCTGATTATCAAAGTAGCTGACGGCCTCCTCCAGGGTGGTCAGGGTCTCGCTGTCCACCAGAGCGTTGGCCAGAACCACCTTCTGGTATTCGGCGCGTACGTCATCGGGAAGATTTGCGTACATCTCAGCAGGGTTCTTTGCCACGATGTGCATAGACTTACGAGCTTCGGCCACTACTGCGGAGCCGCACTGGAGGTAGTCGGGGCTCTGTACCCAAAAATCTACGTTGGGGAAGGTGGAAACGTAGAAGGCAATATACTGGAGAGCCATCATAACGCCGTCGTCATCGGCGTAGGTGGGGGTGAAGTCGGGATTTTCACGACCATTTTCGTAGGTGGTCAGGATCTCCTCAAAGAGCTCGTCGTATCCGTCGTAATAGGCGTCGGTCTGATAGCTGTAGTTGTTGTAGGTGCCGGTACCGTCCGAGAGGAAGGTTACCCGCAGATCCTCAAAGTCCACGCCGGCCCACACGAAGATGTGGGGGATGAAGGACACGCGAAGATCGTCGCAGTACAGGTGGAAGCGTGCTTCGGGGTCAGCCGCCAGGATCTCCTTGACCTTGTTACGGATAAGAGACCAGTCCACGGAGCTGTTGGCGTTGGTGGTGCTTTGGGTGTCGAAGTAGTGGATGAAATCAGCGGTGTACTCGTGGCTGATGGTGTTACCGCGCAAAAACCACATATAGGTGTTGGGGTTTTGACGGGCATAGGCGTTCAGGGTAGCGTAGAGGGTGGGCATGGTACCGAGGGTGATGTAGAAGTCGTAGGTGTGCTCGTCGATCACATCCTCGGGCAGGGTGTCAGCAGAGGTATTCTCAGAGGTGGTCTCAGAGGTGGTCTCAGAGGTATCGTTCCCCGAGGGGGTCTCCGTCGAGGTGCCGCTATCGGTTTCGTCACCGCCCGAACGAGGGGTGCAGGCTACGGCAGATACGAGCATGACGATCGCCAGCAGGAGGGCGAGGGTCACGCGGGTCAGCTTTGCGAGTTTCATGTTCAGTCTCCTTTTCTTTTCGGTCGGATAAACAGAATGCCCCGTTTACCCGTTCATGATAACAGACGGCATTATAGCACAAACAGACCTTGAAAACAATGTCGAATATATGAAATTTTTGTTACGACAAGAAAATTTATATTCAATTCAAAAGGATCGTGCTATTTGTTCATAAGTTGTGGAGCGGCCGGGGAGTTTTCATTGGTCTACGCCCCGCAAAAGGGCATGACCGCGCCGAAAACAGCCGCAGCCAAGGCGAGTCGGTAGTCCTCACGGGATAATCGTTCGGCCTCGGCGGGATTGGATAGGAAGCCGCACTCCACCAGAACAGCCGGGGTTTTGATGCGATCCAGCAGGTAGATATTGCTCCCCGCCGCTTTGATCTTACGGGTGTTGCTCGGCATGAGGGTTGCGGAGGCCGTTTGAATGGCTTCAGCCACAGCCTGCGAGGTTGGGTCACCTGTTCCGTACCAGACCTGCATCCCGTTGTATTGAGGCTGGGGAAAGGCGTTCATATGAATGCTGAGGAACAGACACGCCCCCCGCTCGGTAGCCTCGGCAGTCTTTTCGGCCACGAGACGGCGTGCGGCTAAGTCGAGGATCTTTTTGCGGCCGTGAAAATCCACGTTTCGGTCGTAGAGGAGCATATCCTCGGTGCGGGTCATGACCACGGGGATCCCCGCCGCCTCGAACAGGTCACGCAGGGCAAGAGAGACCGACAGATTCAAGTCCTTCTCCAAAAGCCCCACCGCCGAGGAAGCCCCGCCATCCTCTCCGCCGTGCCCCGCGTCGATGACCACACAGGCGATGGTGGAGGTGTTACCCACAGATTCCCCTGCTGTCCCCGCCGCCTCTGCGACAGGCTGTTTCCCCGCGCGGGCGGTGGGACTGCCACCCAACAGGTAGGCGGTCAGAGCCAGGAGTGACGTGCAGGTGAGAAGGAGCAGGATGAGATAGGGAAGACGGCTGCGGGACTTGATGGGCATGGGTGACCTCCGACTCGGGAAATGAGGATATTGCAGACAGTAACTGCCAAAGAATATATGCGAATAGCGAACGGCTCATGACCGTATCGGTGAATACCGCATATCTTCAAAAAACGACCACATACCCAAAATCCATTGACAAATAGAAATTTCATGGTATACTGGAATCACACAGGAGGTACCGCCTATGAAACACACCACCATTGTTGACCCAACCCATGAGGAGGAGGTCGTCATCTACACGCACAAACGAACGCGGGAGATCGAGGAGTTGGAGGGCTATCTGGATCGCATGAGCGCAGAGCTTCTGGGCTATGGCGAGGAGGGACAGATCATCCTCCTGCGCCCTGCCCATGTACATTGCTTTACCGTTGAGGAGGGCAAGGTCTACGCGCGCACCGACGGGGAAAAACTCACGGTCCGTCTCCCTCTTTACGCCGTAGAGGCGATGCTGGACAATCGGTTCGTTCGTATCAACCAGTCCTGCCTGGCCAATATCCAACGGATCGCCCGCTTCGATGCCTCCATTGGCGGCGCTCTGATGGTGACTCTCCAAAACGGCTACCGGGATTACGTTTCCCGCCGACAACTCAAAGCTGTGAAAGAAAGGATGCACATCAAGCTATGAAACACTTGTCCGTCACCACTCGCCCCGTCCGCGACTTCTTTTTTCGCGGGCTCCTGTTCGGCGGCTTCGGCCCCATCATCGCGGGGATCATCTATCTGGTCATCCACTTTACCCTGAAGGATCTCACCATGACAGGCCTTCAGGTCTTCATCGCCATTGTCTCCACCTACCTCCTGGCCTTCGTCCACGCGGGCGCCAGCGTCTTCAACCAGATCGAGTCCTGGCCTCTGGCCAAGTCCACCCTCTGCCATTTCGGTCTGCTCTATATCGCCTACGTCCTGTGCTACGTTATCAATTCCTGGATCCCCTTCGAGCCCCTGGTTCTGGGGATCTTCACCGCCATCTTCGCGGTAGGGTACGCCGTGATCTGGCTGGCTGTGTATGTCAGCATTCGGGTGACCGTAAAGAGGCTGAACCGCTCGTTGACGTAAGTATTGGTTATGGAGGACACCATTATGTACGCTATTGACATGCTAAATCTGACCAAACGCTATGGTCGTACCCTCGCTGTGGACGGTCTGACCCTGCGGGTGAAGGAGGGGGAGCTGCTTTCCCTCCTGGGGGTCAACGGCGCGGGGAAGACCACCACCGTCAAAATGCTCTCCTGCCTCACCCGCCCCACGGGCGGAGACGCCTGCCTGCTGGGCAAGAGCATCTGTCGGGATCCCGCCGCCGTCAAGTCTCTGATCGCCGTATCCCCCCAGGAGACCGCTGTCGCCCCCGGGCTGACGGCTAAGGAGAATCTGGCCCTCATCTGCGGCGTCCACGGCTTCTCCAAGGAAAAGAGGAATCAAAGGATCGCGGAGCTGACCGGACTTCTGGACCTTGGGGGCATCCTCGAAAAAAGGGCGGGTAAGCTCTCGGGGGGCTGGCAGAGACGGCTCAGCATCGCCATGGCGCTGGTCAGCGAGCCGCAGATCCTCTTTCTGGACGAACCTACGCTGGGGCTGGACGTGCTGGCCAGAAGTGACCTCTGGGAGGTCATCCGTGCCCTGAGAGGAAAGGTCACAGTGATCCTCACCACCCACTACATGGAGGAGGCCGAGGCTCTGTCCGACCGCGTGGCCATCATGAAGGACGGAAGGCTTTTGGTCTGCGACACCCCGCAGGGCATCAAGACTGCCGCGGGGACCGACGACTTCGAGCAGGCCTTCATCTCCACGGTAAAGGGGGTGATTTCATGAGAATGCTGACCTTCGCGGGGCGTAACGTCAAGGAGATCCTCCGCGACCCTCTGACGGTCCTCTTCGGTCTGGGCTTTCCACTGATCCTGCTGCTGCTTCTGTCCGCTATCCAAGCCAATATCCCCGTAAGCCTTTTTGAGATACAGAGCCTCGCTCCCGGCATCACGGTCTTCGGGCTGTCCTTCATCACCCTGTTCTCGGCCGCGATCCTGGCCAAGGATCGGAGCTCCTCCCTTCTCCAGAGACTCTACACCACTCCCCTGACCCCTGTGGATTTCATCCTTGGCTACACCCTCCCCATTCTCCCCATGGCTCTGGCCCAGACCGCCCTGTGCTACGCGGCGGCCCTGCTTCTGGGGCTGGATCTCACGGTGGATATCCTCCTCGCCATTCTGCTGAACCTCCCCGCGTCCCTCCTGTTCATCTCACTGGGACTGCTCTTTGGCAGTATCCTGAACGAAAAGCAGGTGGGCGGCATCTGCGGTGCCCTTCTCACCAACCTGACCGCGTGGATGTCGGGGATCTGGTTTGATCTGGAGCTGGTGGGGGGGGTCTTCCAACGGGTGGCCCATGCCCTCCCCTTCTACCATGCGGTGGAGCTGGCGCGGGCTACACTTACGGGACAGTACGGCGATATCCTCCCTCATCTGTGGTGGGTAGCAGGGTACGCCATTGCCTGCACGGCGGCCGCGATTCTGCTGTTTTTGCGGCAGATGGGGCGGCAGTGAAAAAATGGCAAATTGGGTTTAGCGGTCTGTTGAGTTTCCTCGTGAGCCTTCCCTTGCGAGGGAAGGGGGACCGCGAAGCGGTGGATGAGTAGCCGATAAATGGACATTTCCCGAAGGGAAATGATCTGCTTTCCTCCATATAAAAACCTTTCCTGATAGTGCTTTATAGTGCTTTTCCCAGCGCAGATCAAAACCTTTTCGTGTGGCTACTCATCCGTCACGCCCTAAGGGCGTGACACCTTCCCTTACAAGGGAAGGCTTTCAACGCGGAAACCCAACTCCCCGACAAACCCAAATTTGAAAAAAAAGCCCATGGGCGCAACACCCATGGGCTTTCTGTTATTTCGGTTATTTCAAAATCCAATGGCAGGGCAGACCGTCCTTGTACTCGGGATACCGCTCCCCCCTGATGAGAGGCAACAGATACCGCAGACACTCGTCGGTGACGTGGTTGCCGCGCTCGTTGATGAACTCGGCGGGGACGCACCTTGTCTGATTGGCGATCTTGAAAATATCCTCGTGGCCGATCGCAAAGGCGTAGGGCTCAGAGGAGACACGCTGAATGGTCATCATCTCGCGGCTGACACCCGAGACGGCGGCGACCACGGCGTTGCGACCCACCTCCAGAGACTCGGTGATGTCCTGATCCGATACCAGATGCCCCGCGCAACGCTGGGGGAGGTTCAGCTCGATGGAGCGCACCTTACAGCCGATCTCGGCCTTGATCGCCAGCTCCAGAGCCTTACCCGTGCCCTCCAGATACTTGTGACCGAAGGCGTCTACGGCGCCGCTCTGGGTACCGGCTCCCACCAGAGTACCGTCGGCGCACTCCAGGCCCTCGGAGACGGCCACCACCACGTTGGGATGGCGGGCCAGCGCCTCGCGGATGTCGGCGAAGAATTGCTCATGGGAAAAGGGACGCTCGGGGAGGTAGACCAGGTCGGGCTCGATGCCACAGGTCAGACGGCCCAGAGCCGCCGAGGCGGTGAGCCAGCCCGCGTCACGGCCCATGATTTCCACGATGGTGACGGCGGGGACGGTGTAGACGGCGGTATCCCGCAAAATCTCCTGCATAGTGACGGCGATGTACTTGGCCGCCGAGCCGAAGCCGGGGGTGTGATCGGTGCCCACGAGATCGTTGTCGATGGTCTTGGGCACGCCCATGACGCGGATGGGGTAGCCCACCTTTGCGGCGTAGGCCGAGACCTTGGCCACGGTGTCCATGGAGTCGTTACCGCCGATGTAGAAGAAGTAGCGGATGTCGTACTTTGCGAAGATGGCGAAAAGTTTGTCCATGACCTCGGCTTCGTTGTCAGCCCCGGCGGCAGGGAGCTTCTTGCGGCAGGAGCCGAGAGCGGCGGCGGGGGTGAGGGTCAGGCGGTCGAGAGCGGTGTACTTTCCGTCGGCGTCGGGGGCGAAGAGCTGATCCAGCACCACGATATCCTCGCGGAGCAGGCCGTCCACGCCGTTGCGCATACCGTACAGGTGGGTGATGGCCGCGCCACCCTCCTTGGCGATCTCATCCAGAGCGCCGCGGATGACACCCGCGAGGGTAGCGTTGATGGCGGCGGTGGGGCCGCCGGACTGGCCGACGATGGCATTGCCGTGTAAAATTTCCATATGATACGTCCTTTCGGTGGAAGATTTTCATTACGTATAGGATACCATAAAACGGGGGATTTGTCAATGGGCAAGAGCTATTGAGTCGAAAAATCAATGGATCAAGGCCGCCAGATACTTGTCCGCCTCCGCTCGGGTGCGGAACGTGATAACCGTTTTTTCGGGATACCGTCCCATCAGCTCCAGTATCCTTGGCCGACTCTCGGTTTCAAAGGCGCGGATGAACGCCAAAAACTCCTCGTCGTCTCCATCCTCCACCCAGGGCATATCCGACCGCTTCTGTCCCCTCCTCGCGCGGACCCCCGCGAGACACACCTCGGCGGGGTAGTCCAGAAAGAACAGGATATCACAGGCGGCGATCCGCCATTCGATGGTGGAGCCGTAGTTGCCGTCTATGATCCACTCGTCTTTTTCGATGATCTGACGCTGGATGGCGCGGAACTCCTCCTTCGGGAGAGTGGTGCGGTCTTCCTTCCAGTAGATGGCGTCCAGATGGTACAGGGGCAGACCCACGCGGTCGCGGAGGGCGCGGGAGAAGGTGGATTTGCCGCCCCCGGGACAGCCGATGACGGCGACCCGCTTGTAAGGGAACCTTCCCATGATCCGCCCCCCCTTTACGCCTCGCGGTAGGTGAGGAGCAGAGACTGCCGCTTCTCGGGGATGGTCAAGGTCAGACCCTCCTCCCGCAGGGTAGCACCCGCCACGGTGAAGCTCTCCCCCGTGTCCTCGTTGGTGAAGACGTAATTCCGTCTGCGGTCGATGCACCCCAGTTCCACATGAGCCTGCTCATAGGGACACATGGCACGGCGGAAGGCCAGGATCAGACCGCTTCCGTCGGAGCGAGCATGGTACTGGGAGGCCACCCAGGTGGTGTTGATGTCCGAGGGAGGGATGAGGGGGAAGAAATCCTCGGCGAAGTAGTGCCGTAGGCGGGCATACTCGGCAAAGTAGCGCTTCGCCCAGTCGAAGGGCTCGTTCATACCGCCCACACGCCATTCGGGGTCGGCATGCTCCCAGGTGCGCACCGTCATGCCGCCTGTGTAGGCACTGCGGAAGCTGTAGGTGTCCCCCAGGGTGGGGCCATAGCCGATGCCCGAGTAGGGATACCACCAGGCCGCCCGCATATTGCTGTTCTGGTTGACCTCGGGACAGCAGTCCCAGGTGCATTGGTAGTCGCTCCGCCACAGGGGCACCGAGCGGGACAGCATCTCAATGTCGATGCGGTGGCCGCCGCCCGCGCAGTCGTCGATGAGCAGATGGGGGAATCGCTCCAGCAGAGCGTCCCAGAACCGCCAGAGATTGTTGATGTGATGGATCTCGGTGGCGCCCTTGCGTTCACCGTTGGGATCGGCATCCCGATCCGCGCGGTTCCAGGTAGCCAGCGGATTGAAGTTGAAGTCCTGACGGTAGCAGTCTACCCCCACCTCGGCGATCACCTTGGCGATGCGCTCAATGAGCTGATCGCAAACCTCGTCCTTGCCGATGTCGATCAGCACGTCGTTGTCCTCGGGGCTGTTGGTCCAGAGATAGTCGGTCCACTCGCAGACCGACCGCCGCATCCGCTCAGGCTCGAACCAGAGCTGGAACTTCATGCCCCGCTCGTGGAGGAAGTCGGTGACGTCGCGGTAGCCCCCCGGATGGTAGAATTTGTTGACCTCCCACGTGCCCACGTTGCCCCAGTCAGCGGACTGGGTGGCGGTGGTGGTGGAGCGGAGCGGCTCGTACCAGCCCGCGTCCACCCAGCAGTAATCGAAGGCATCCAGCCCGTGGGACAGGATACCCTCCCAGCGCTCCATCAGCTCGTCGGAGGGGATACCGCCCCAGAAAATGGCGGAGAAGGGGCATTGGGTTCCTCGTTCACCCTTGAAGCGGCCCATGGGGGACACAGCCTCGCGGATGAACCGCCGCCAGAGGTTGTGGGCGTTGACCTGCCCCTCGCGGTAGGGCATGACGGTGGCGGAGGCGGTGCGGAAGGACTCCCCCGGCTCCATGCGGAGGGAGACCTCGGGGAGGCTGTGACGGATGCGGAAATCCGTTTCCCCGCGGTCAAAGTAAGCCTTCCATTGACCCGTCCAGCCCAGGGCGGTCAGCATGCCGTTTTGGTGATCGCCGCCCTCGTTGACCTCAAAGAAGGGGGCGGTACCCATGCCGCTCCGTCCCGCCTGGTTGCAGACCTCCTTGTGATCCCCCGCCCACATACGGTGGGGGGTGACGGTGTGGTCGTGATCGTTGATGTTGGCACCGTCGGAGATGAAGAGGCGGAGGGTCCCCGGCTCCCAGGTGTACTGCTTGTTGCGGCGGGTGCGGGCGGGGTCGGGAGCCATGGGGATGGTCAGATCGCAGTCGCAGAGGTTCTCGATCAATGCGCTTCTGTGGTCGGTGGGATTGCGCCAGTGGTTTGTCCACCTGGTCACACCGTAGTCCTGCAAAAATTCCGTGACCACCGTCAGCTCCACCCCGTCGGGGAGGGTGTAGATCACGCGGTCGGCCTCGCATCTCACCGTGACCTCCAGCTCATCAAAGGGAGTCCCGCCGTAGGTAAAGGAGAGGGCGGGCACTGCGATGGGGCGCACCGAGGGGGCGCGGCAGGCGCAGATGAAGTCGTTCAGCGGCTCGCAGGAGGGCTGGGTACTGCGGATGCGCTCGTTCTTGCCCGCGTCGTAGCGGTAGTGCATCCCCTCTTCCTCTCCCTTGCCCGCGTAGATGAAGGTGTGCAGGGGATCGCCGTTCTGGTTGGGACGGACGAAGACCACGTCGCCGGGGAGGAGGTCCTCCACTCTGTCGATGCGGGTAAAGCCCTGCTCCAGGCACCAATCGGTCAGCCAGGGGCCGCTGACGCACTTGCCGTGGACGTAGGGCTGATCCGTAAAGCCCGCGCGGTACAGGACCCAGTCTACCAGGCGGTCACAGCTGATGATGCGGGCATCGTGGTTGAAGGCGGGGTTGATGGGGGCGTGTCCGTAGACAAATTCCTCGTCGCGGATGGTGTCGCAGATGCACTTGGCGTGGTAGAGGATGACCGAGCCGATCTCCCCTCCTGCGGCGTAGAGCATCCGCCCTGCGGTGTCGTAGACGGCACCGCCGCAGAGGACGTTTTTATCGGCGAAGGCGCGGGCTTCCTCGAAGGAGGAAAAGACGGTCAGGGGCACTCTCTCGGCTGTGGGAGCGGTGAGGACGGTGTAGAGTGACATATCGGTGGATCTCCTTTCGGGAATATTGTCGATAGGTATATTGTAGCATTTCACTGAAAATCTGTCAATGCTTTCTTACCAATTTACCGAAAGACATTGACTTTTCCCTCAAAAAATGGTATGATATAAACACCTATGATCCAATACCCTACGAAAGGATACGATCGCCATGAACGAGTTTATCATCAAAGCCAATTATCACCAGGATCCCTCCACCCTCCACATGGGATGCGAGGCTCCCCGCGCTTATTTCATCCCCTATCAGAACGAAAAAACGGCCCTGAAGGGCAACCGCAACGCCTCTCACCGCTTTATCACCCTCTGCGGCGACTGGGATTTCGCCTTTTACAAGTCTCTGCACGACCTCCCCGATTTTACGGCGGAGGGCTTTACTGCGGACAGCCAAAAGATAGGCGTCCCCCGCTCCTGGCAGACCATGTTGGGGCGTGGCTACGATACCCCCAACTACGTCAACGTCGCATACCCCATTCCCGTAGACCCGCCCTTCGTCCCCGACGATAACCCCTGCGGCCTTTACAGCCGTACCGTGAAGCTTCATCCCGCTATGTTGGAGGGGAAGTCCGTCTACATGAACTTTGAGGGGGTAGACTCCTGCTTCTACCTGTTCATCAACGGGCAGTTTGCGGGCTATAGCCAGGTTTCCCACATGACGAGTGAGCTGGATGTGACCAAGTATTTGCACGCAGGAGAAAACCTGATCCAGGTCCTCGTGCTGAAATGGTGCGACGGTACCTATCTGGAGGATCAGGACAAGTACCGCTGGTCGGGTATCTTCCGCGAGGTCTATTTCCTGCTCCGCGACCCCGTTCACATTGTGGATATCCACGCCCGCCCTGCCGTCAACGAGGCCTATACCCGCGGTGCCTGCCCCACCGAGATCACTCTCTCGGGTGAGGGCTTGGTGGAATATAAGCTCCTGCGCCCCAACGGGATGCAGATCGAGTCGGGAAGTCTCTTCATTAAGGGGAAGGGAACGATTGACTTCCTCGTGGATTCGCCCGAGCTGTGGTGTGACGAGGAGCCCAACCTCTACACCCTCCTCATCACCTGCGGCGGGGAGACCATCCCCGTGAAGGTGGGCTTCCGTACCATTGAGATCAAGGACGGTGTGCTGTACTTCAACGGCGAGAAGATCAAGCTGAGGGGCGTCAACCGTCACGACAGCCATCCCATTCTGGGCTCTGCCACCCCCGTGGATCACATGATCCGCGATCTCATGATTATGAAGCGGCACAATATCAACTGCGTCCGCACCAGCCATTACCCCAACGATCCCCGCTTCACCGCCCTGTGCGATGAGTACGGCTTCTACGTCATCGACGAGACTGACATGGAGACCCATGGTATGGCCATGGTGGGCAATTGGGATGAATTCACCGACAGCCCCGACTGGACGGAGGCCTTTGTGGATCGGACCGCCCGTATGTACGAGCGGGACAAGAATCATCCATGCGTGCTGATGTGGTCGCTTGGTAACGAGTTCGGTGTGGGCCAAAACCAGCGTAAGCAGAGCGAATATATACACACCCGCGATCCGAAGGCTCTCGTCCACTCCGAGGACGCTTCCCGCCGCTCCTCCGACCGCCTGTGGGGGGACATGAAGGGCAAGACTGACGAAGAGATCGGTACTGCCCTGGAGTGCGATTACATCGACGTGGAGAGCCGTATGTACCCCTCCCCCGACGATATCCGCTCCACCTATTTTGACCGTCACGTCTATACCAAGCCCCTGTTCCTCTGCGAGTACTCCCACGCCATGGGCAACGGCCCCGGGTGTCTCAAGGAATACTGGGATATCATCTACGCCGAGGACCGCTTCATGGGCGGCTGTGTCTGGGAGTTCATCGATCACTCCGCCGCCATCGGTGAGGATCGTATCGCCGATCCCCACTTCACCTACGGCGGCGACTTCGGGGACCATCCCCACGACGGCAACTTCTGCGTGGACGGTCTGGTCTACCCCGACCGTCGCCCCCACACGGGTCTGATGGAGTACAAGCAGGTCATCAAGCCCTTCGCGGTGGAGTCCTTCGACCCCGCTACGGGCAAGGTGGTCATCAAGAACCGCCGCTACTTCACCGACCTCTCGGATCTGGACTTCGTCTGGACGGTAGAGCGCAACGGTGAGACCGTGGCCAGCGGCCGCGCCCTTCTCCCCATGGAGCCTCAGGAGACCGCCGAGCTGATCCTTCCCACCGAGGCCTGGGACACCGACGGAGACCGCTACGTGACCGTCACCGCCTGCCAGAACACCGCCACCCCCTGGGGCGAGGTGGGCTTTGAGGTGGGCTTCCAGCAGATGGCCATCCCCGCCGAGAGACCCGCTCCCACCCCCATGGCCGAGACTATGTCTCCCTACGCCACCATCACCTACACCGCCGCCGCCGATACCATTACGGTAGAGACCGCTGAGACCGTCTACACCGTGGACCGCTACCACGGCCTCATCACCTCCATGGTGGACAACGGTCACGAGCTGCTGGCCTCGGCCATCAAGCCCACGGTCTGGCGCGCCCCCACCGATAATGACCGCAATATCCGCCACCAATGGCAGGGCCGCGGCTTCCGTGACGCCGCCGTCAAGTGCTACGAGTGCGCCGTCACCGCCTCCGACGCTACCTCGGTCACCGTCACCGCCAAGCTCTCCATGAGCTCCGCCGTCCAGCGTCCCTTCCTGTGGCTGGATACCGCCTACACCTTCCATGCCGAGGGTGGCGTGACCCTGTCCTACCGCGCCAAGGTGGCGGACAACGCCCCCTTCCTGCCCCGCTTCGGCGTGGAGTTCCTTATGCCCGAGGAAAGCGAGAATCTCCGCTACTTCGGCCGAGGTCCCGTGGAAAGCTACCGCGACAAGCGCCACGCCTCCCGCCAGGGCTTGTTCGAGACCACCGTCACGGATCACTTCGAGCATTACGTCCGTCCCCAGGAGAACTGCGCCCACGCCGACACCCGCTGGATGCTGGTGTCCTCGGTGGCGGGTCAGGGTCTTCTGGCCGTGACCACGGGGAAGGATTTCAGCTTCAACTGCGCCCACTTCACCCCCGCCCAGCTCACCGACACCGCCCACGATTACGAGCTTGTCCCCATGAAGGAGACCTGCGTCAACCTGGACATGATCCAGTCGGGCATCGGCTCCAACTCCTGCGGCCCCGGCCTGTATCCCCATTGGCAGCTCTCCGAGAAGGAATTCGACTTCTCGGTGCGCCTCATGCCTGTGTTCGCCCATGCCGTGGATCCCTTTGAGGAGACCGAAAGAGCATGAAGCCCATGCGACTTGACAAATATCTGAGCCTCGCCGGCATCGCCTCCCGCACAGAGACCTCCAAGGCCGTGCGGGGGGGCGAGGTGCTGGTGGACGGCATCCCCGCCAGAAAAGCGGATATGCAGGTGGATCCCGATACCGTACAGGTGACCTTCAAGGGTCAGCCCGTCACCTACCGACAATTCACCTACATCCTCATGCACAAGCCCGACGGCGTGGTCAGCGCCACCGAGGACGGCCGCGAGCAGACCGTGCTGGATCTCCTTCCCGAGGAACTGCGCCGCATTCGCCCCGCCCTCTTCCCCTGCGGCCGCCTGGACAAGCACACCACCGGCCTCATGCTCCTGACCAACAACGGAGACTTATCCCACCGCCTCCTCTCCCCCGCCCGCCACGTGGACAAGACCTACGCCTTTGCGGTGAAGTTCCCCCTCTCACAGGAGGACGTGGCCGCCCTGGAAGCGGGCGTGGATATCGGGGGCTACGTGACCGCCCCCTGCAAGGTGGAGCTTGACCCCAAAGACCCCGAACAGCGGGGAAGCAGTGGCCGCATCACCCTCCACGAGGGGAAGTACCATCAGATCAAGCTCATGATGGAGGCCAGACACAACCAGATCACACGACTTCAGCGCATCACCTTCGGGCCGCTGACACTTGACCCTGACTTGAACGCAGGGGAGTGGAGGATGTTGACCGAAGAAGAGATCAAAGCACTGGAAGCCCACGGAAAGTAAACGTTAAATTGCAGCTTTTCGGTGAGATACAAGTTACAAGATACAAAGATACAAGATATGTAAAAACCCTTACGGCGACTTCCGTTTCTATATCTTGTATCTTGTATCTTGTATCGGCCGAGCTTGCTCGGCGCGTATCTTGTATCTCTTCGATAAACCCAAATTTATAATTCCCATATACTACAACAAGGAGACCCCTACCCATATGACCATCATCGAAACCCTCGCCCAAGAACTCAACTTAACCGTAGACCAGGTCGAAAAGACCGTCGCCCTCATCGACGAGGGCAATACCATCCCCTTCATCGCCCGTTACCGCAAGGAGGTCACGGGATCCCTGGACGATACCGTCCTCCGTGCCCTGGAGGAGCGTCTGACCGCCCTGCGCAATCTGGAAAAGCGCAAGGAGGAGGTCAAAAGCCTCATCGACGCCCAGGGCAAGCTGACCCCCGAGATCGTGGCCGCCATCGACCGCGCCGCCACCGTCACCGAGGTGGACGACATCTACCGCCCCTTCCGTCCCAAGCGCAAGACCCGCGCCTCCGTCGCCCGTGAGCGGGGGCTGGAGGAGCTGGCCATGCTTATCTACTGCCAGGACGCAACCTACGACCCCGCCATCGAGGTGCAGGCCGAGGCCTTTGTGGACCCCGAAAAGGAGGTGCCGACGGTGCAGGACGCCCTCCAGGGTGCCATGGACATCATCGCTGAGGATGTGTCCGACAACGCCGAGTACCGGAAAAAGCTTCGTGCCCTCACCTTTGATTACGGCTCCATCGTTACCAAGGCCGCAAAGGAGGAGGACTCGGTCTACTCCATGTACTATGACTTCACCGAAGCGATCAAAAAGCTCCCCGGCCACCGCATTCTGGCCATCAATCGCGGGGAGAAGGAGGAGTTTCTGAAGGTCACGCTCACCGTCCCCGAGGAGACGGTGCTGGGCTTCCTCTACAACAGCGTGCTGACTTCTACCACTTCTCCCGCCATGCCCTACGTCCGTGACGCCGTCACCGACAGCTATAACCGCCTCATTGCCCCCTCCATCGAGCGGGAGATCCGCAGTGACCTCTTTGACAACGCCTGCGAGGGTGCCATCAAGGTCTTTTCCGACAACCTCTCCCACCTCCTCATGCAGCCCCCCCTCAAGGGCAAGGTGGTGCTGGGCTTCGACCCCGGCTACGCCCACGGCTGTAAGCTGGCGGTGGTAGACCCGACGGGTAAGGTGCTGGATACCGCTGTCATCTATCCCACCATGAAGAATCGCGTGGAGGATGCCGCCCGCGTGGTGAAGCGCCTCATTCGCACCTACGCCGTGGACGTCATCGCCATTGGCAACGGTACCGCCTCCCGGGAGAGCGAGCAGTTCATTGCGGATATCCTCAAGCAGATCGACCGCGATACCAAGTACATCATCGTCAGCGAGGCAGGCGCGTCTATTTACTCCGCCTCCAAGCTGGCCGCCGAGGAATTCCCCGAGTTCGACGTTATGCAGCGTTCCGCCGTTTCCATCGCCCGCCGCCTCCAGGATCCCCTGGCCGAGCTGGTCAAGATCGACCCCAAGGGAATCGGCGTGGGCCAGTATCAGCACGACATGAAGCAGGCCCGCCTGGACGAGGCCCTGGGCGGTGTGGTGGAGGACTGCGTCAACGCCGTGGGCGTGGACGTCAATACCGCCTCCCACTCCCTGCTTTCCTACATCGCGGGCATCAACGCCACCGCCGCCAAGAACATTGTGAAATACCGCGAGGAGAACGGCGAGTTCAAGACCCGCGCCCAGATCACCAAGGTCCCCCGCATCGGTGCCAAGGCTTACGAGCAGTGTGCCGGTTTCCTGCGCATTCCCGGCGGCAAGGAGATTCTGGATAACACCGGTGTACACCCCGAGTCCTATGAGGCCGCGAAGGCTCTGCTTCGTATGTTTGACTATACCGAGGACGACATCAAGGCAGGCAACCTCCATTTCCTGAAATCCAAGGTCATCAAGAAGGGGACGGAACGGGTGGCCGAGTCTCTGGGCATCGGTGAGCCCACCCTCATGGACATTATTTCCGAGCTGGAAAAGCCCGGCCGTGATATCCGCGACGGCTTTGACGCCCCCGTCCTCCGCGAGGACGTCCTCTCCCTCTCCGACCTGAAGCCCGACATGATCCTGACAGGCACCGTGCGCAACGTCACCGACTTCGGAGCCTTCGTGGATATCGGCGTCCACCAGGACGGCCTGGTGCACATCTCCCAGCTCTCGGATAAGTTCATCAAGCACCCCTCCCAGGCCGTCTCTTTGGGCGACGTGGTCAAGGTCAAGGTGCTGACTGTGGATGTGCAGAAGAAGCGCATCGGCCTGACCATGAAATTCAAGGAGTGATGCTGACATCACAAAAGGAATACCACCATGAATGTAGAAAATATCATGTCCGTTTTTCAAAACGGCGAAAATCCGCACCGTGACATTCTGGCCGCTTTTCTGCGGATGCCCGTGACCCATACCGACGACGTGTTTGCCCCCTTTGTCCAGCTCCCGGGAGCTATCGACCGCAAGGGTGCAGGTGCCTTTCGGCGGTTCGTCTACGTACCGGGAAGCCGCAAGGATCGGGTACTGCTGGTGGCTCACGCCGATACCGTCTGGGATCGGCGGTACGGTATTGAGCTCGAGGAATGCAAAGAAACCCAATACGGCATGGGCATTTATTATTCTGTCAGCCGTGAGCACGGCATAGGAGCGGATGACAGGGCCGGCTGCGCCATACTATGGGCTTTGCGGGACAGCGGACACAGCCTGCTGATCTTGGACGGAGAGGAACATGGCAAGATCGGTGCCCGCTACCTGCGGGATCATGAGAAAAAGCTCTTCCGCGAGATCAACAGAACTCACCGCATGATGATCGCCCTGGACGCGCCGGGCAATCAGACCTACAGCGTCAATCAAGTGGATTATACCACCGCCTTTCGGCAGTATATCGAGGAGCATCTGGAGGTCGGACGTAGCCATGAGCCCATCGGGAGCGACCTGCAAGTCCTCTGTCAGCGCATTTGCGGCGTGAATCTGGGAATCGGATACGTGAATCAGCATTACCCGCAAGAGGTTCTTTTTGAGAACGGCTGGTCGAATCTGTGCCTGAAGCTGGAGAACTTTCTGAAGCAGGAGCATCCGGCCTTTCCCATCGACCGCAAGAAACGGCTGAAGCGCAAGCTCAAGAAACACATGACCCTGCCGGGGCGTATCTGGCGGAAGCTTAAGGATACCGGCTTCAAGGGAGCGGCGGCAGCTGTCGCGCGGAGAATCAAGAAATGACCTGCCCATCTACGGTCTGCATCCCGACATAGAACGAATAAGGAGATTGCTATGAAACGTATTTTGATCGTTGTGGATATGCAAAAGGATTTTGTGGACGGCGCGCTCGGCACTCCCGAAGCCGTAGCCATACTGGATAAAGTGACCGCCAAGATCAAGGCCTACGCCGCCGATCCCGACGGAGCGATCCTCGTTACCTACGATACCCACACCGAAAGCTATATGGATACCTCGGAGGGGAAGCACCTCCCCGTTCCCCATTGCATCAAGGGTACGGCCAGCTGGGAGCTTCACCCCACAGTTACCGCCGCCCTGGAGGGCGTGGCCTACACCCCCGTGGAGAAGCCCACCTTCGGCTCGGTAGAACTGCCCGTCTTTGTCAGGGAGACGGCCTCGGGCGAGGAATTTTCGGTGGAGCTGATCGGCCTGTGTACTGATATCTGCGTGGTGTCCAATACGTTGCTTCTCAAGGCGCACTATCCCGAGATCCCTATCTCGGTGGATGCGGCTTGCTGCGCGGGAGTGACCCCCGAGACCCATAAGGCCGCTTTGACGACCATGAGAATGTGCCAGATCGAGGTCACTAACGGGTGAGGAATCGGAATTAAAAAAATCTACAGAAATTTTCATCCAATCACTTGACAGCGATTGAAAATTATGCTATAATAGAGTCATCACAGAAAGGAGTTCTTTTCTCACATGAAAAACACAAGCAAAACTCTCCGCATCATCCTGGCCGTGGTCATCGGCACGGTCTTGACGGCTCTGACTTACTATTTCATGCTTCCGCCCATCAACGTGTTCAGCACGGGCTTTTGGACCTACTTGATTATGATTATCTTCTTCTACGGTCTGCCCCTTGGCGTGGTGAGCGGCTTGTCGGGGGTCTCTCGCGGCACCTCCAAGATCAAGCTGAATAAGGTGTTCCTGGTCATTGCCGCCATTCCCGTGGCGGTGCTGGTGCTGGGCGGGATCTTTTCCTCCACCTTCTTCAACGCCTTGAAGTACGCCTCGGTCATCGAGGTGCATGAATCCGACTTCTCGGAGGATATGCCCGAGGCCGACGTGGTGACCAATATCTCGCTCATGGATACAGCCTCGGCCTCCATCCTGGGCAACCGCGAGCTGGGTGCCCTCTCCGACGTGGTTTCCCAGTACAACGTCAGCCTGGACTACAATCAGATCAACTACAAGGGAACCCCCAAGAAGGTGGCCAATCTGGAGTACGTGGACTTCTTCCGCTGGCTGAATAACTCGGCAAACGGTGTTCCCGGCTACGTCATGGTGGACCCCGTGGGCAACGACGCCGACTACGTCAAGTTTGCCAAGCCCATGATCTACGTGGACAGCGCGTATTTTGAGGAGGATCTGATGCGTAAGCTTCGTTTCTCCTACCCCACTAAGATCTTTTCCTCGGTCAACTTTGAGATCGACGAGGAAGGCAATCCCTTCTATATCGTCTCCTGCATGAAGCCCCACGTTGGCCTGTTCGGTGCCATGGACGTGAATGAGGTCATTATTTTCAACCCCTGTGACGGAACCTCCCAGCTGTACGCCGTGGCGGATGCCCCTTCCTGGATCGATAACGTCTACGACGGTGATCTGGCTTGCGGGAAGTACGACTGGTACGGTACTCTGTCCGGCGGCTTCTGGAATTCGATCATTGGTAACCGCGACTGTAAGCAGACCACCCAGGGCTACGGTTACGTGGTTCGCGGGGACGACGTCTGGTATTACACGGGTGTGACCTCGGTGGCCGCCGACGAATCCAACATCGGCTTTATCCTGACCAACGCCCGCACGGGTGAGTACAAGTACTATCCCGTCATCGGTGCCGAGGAATACTCCGCCATGGGTGCCGCCCAGGGTGAAGTACAGGAGACCGAGTACGTGGCCTCTTTCCCCTCTCTCATCAACGTGGAGTCCGAGCCCACCTATATCATGGTGCTGAAGGATGCTCAGGGCCTCGTCAAGCTCTACGCCCTGGTCAACGTGCAGAATTATGGCATCGTAGCCACGGGAACCACCCAACAGGAAGCCAAGGAGGCCTACCTGGAGGAGCTGTACAAGCGCGGTGTCATCACCGAGGAGGAGCTGCCCGCTCCCGAGACCAAGACGGCTGACGTGCTTGTTCAAACTGTCCGTCTGGCTACCGTCGGCGGGGAGACCGTGGTCTATATCACGGCTGAGGACGGCACTGTCTATCGCGGTTCTTTGGCCGCTGACGAATCCCTCATTCTCATCACAGAGGGTATGAGCCTTACCGTAACGTACGCCGAGACCGAGCACGCCCGCATCCGCGCGATTTCCGAGTGGAGCGAGAAGGCCGAATGACGGATTCATGATAAAAGCGAAAGGCGGGGAAGCAGACCTCTCTCCGCCTTCCGTTTCGAATCAGCCATACCGAAAAAGAGAGACTGCCCAAGGGTTGGGCAGCCTCTTTTTTTGAATTATGAAGGGTGCGATCCTTATAAAGAGAGGGTCAGATCTTCCGCTTGAAATACCGTAGCTTGAACCGTTCCGGGAAGGCGATGCGGCGCTTGATATCGCGGCGGAGGAACAGGTACAGAACAGCGACCTGCTTCATGTCGGGAATACTCATGCCGTGACCGAACTCCTCAGCGGCCATACCGTCCAGTACGGCGTGCAGATTGGGGAGCTCTTCGGGCTTGATCCGTTGCTTCTTGCCCTCGATGGGGGCGGTCAGCTCGGAGGTGAGTCGGTCGGCGTAGTCGTCTCGGAACTCACCCGCCTTGGGTGCGAGCCCGTAGTAGGACAACAGGTTCGTGACGGCATCGGTCAGCTCCAAGGCCATTTCACGGCGGTCGGATTCGTTGGTGTTGGAGCCGAAACCGTTTTCCAACACCTGCGCGCAGATGCTCTGGCGATGATCCTCGGCGGCACGGGCACGGGATACGACGGTGCCGATGATGGCGGCTATAGCAGCCAACACGGCCAGAATACCCAGTCCGATCAAGCTGTTACGGGCGATCTCGGCGGCGGTGGCGTCTGCCTCGTCGGTCGATTCCTCACCCGATTCGTCCTTGGGGGTCTCCTCCTCGTCGGTCTCAGGCTCGTCCCACTCATCGGGGGCGGTGGTCTCTTCGTCGGGAATGATGGGAGCAACGGGGCCCGTATCGGCAGAGGCGCCGGCGCCGTACATGCTCGTGTAGTACTGAGGGGTCGCCTCGTACTGGATCCAGCCGACTCCGTCGAACCAAACCTCAACCCAGGCGTGGGCGTTGTAATCGCGGACGTATCCGCCGTAAACGAAGTCGTCGCGGCTGATCTTGGACAGCTCATCGGCGATGTAGCCCTCCACGTAACGGGCGGGCACACCCAGCTCACGCAGGATCAGGGTCACGGCCGAGGCAAACTGCACGCAGTAGCCTTCCTTGGTGTTTCGGAGAAAATTCTCCACACCGTCTAAGGTGGGGTCCACCCCGGTCAGATCGGGGGTAATGGTGTACGCACAGCCCATCTCGTCGATGATGTAGTCGATGACATTGCGGACCAGACGGTCGCGGTGGATGTAGGCCAGGGGATCGGAGGTGTTGCGCACACCCGCCAGATCGACGGCGGCGGGGACATTCACCAAAACCTTATTCTCGTAGATGAAGGAATCATCCTCGGGAGTTTCGGGATCGTCGGAAATCAATTCCTCCTCGATGCGGATCTCCTCGACGTGAGCCTGCGCCTTGATGATGGCGGCAAGCTCTTTGAGGTAGGTGCTGTCGGCGGTGTCAAGGTAGGTGCGATAGACGTAATCGCTGTAGGCCTTTTCGACGTTGATATAGGCCAGCAGCTCGGCACGCTCCTCGTCGGTCATGCCACGGTCGTACTCGTCCACCAGATTGACGTCCACGGGTGTTCCCAGCTCGTCCAGGTAGGCGGAGCTGACGTCGGTAACGGTGGCACCCACGATCCTGGAATTTTCCACGGTGAGCGTCAGAATACCGTAGTCCGTGGTAACCACGTAATTGCGGTTTGCGTCACGGGAGACGGTATCGGTGTCGTGGTAGAACTGCCAGACCCGCTCCTCCTTGCCTCGCTTGTACTGGTAGGAGAACAGAGTGGTTCCGTTGGATTCCTCGTAGACCGTCAAGGTCAGATTGGAGGAAATGGATCCGTCGGCGTTCTCAAAGAAGCCGGCGCGGGCGAGCAGGGCTTCCTTCTGGAGGTTGTAGGCCGCCTGGAGAGCCGCCTGCTTTTGGATCCAGAGGGAGTTGGTCATGACCGTGGCATAGGTCATGGTGGCGTAGGATAGGCCATTTTCGTCAAATTTGCGGCCTGTGTAGAGACCGTCGTAGTAGTTAACGAAGGTCAGCTTATGTGGCTCGGTGGAGCTCCACTCCATAAGACCGTATCGGGGATCGTAGGTGGCGGGGAAGTAGGTCAGGGTATCGGGGCTGTTGACCCGACGGAGGCTGACCAGAAGCCCGATAAAGCCATAGTCGATATTGGATTTATACTTACCGAGCAGATTCTCGGTGTACTCGGGGTCATCCACCAGCTCGGGTCTCATGTAGTGGTAGAAGCCGTATCGAATATCCTCGGCGGGACTAGCCTTTTTGCCGAAGAGGGACTGGTATTCGGCCAAGGTCTCCTCGTCCACCGCCAGCCAGGCTCCGTTTTCGTAATCGGTGCCGATCCAGCCGCGGAGGTAGTAGTTGGTGTTGTAGCGGGACTGGAGATAGAACATCTGCATTCCCGTGAATTCCAGCTGCTCCAGGTCTGTGGAGTGAGGCTCGAAGTTTTCGCCGTCGGCCTTGTATTCCAGACGGTCCAGCTCGTCGTCGTCACCCCGCAAAAGGGCTGTGACGTAGTTTCTCGCCAGCTCCATTTTCTCGTCGATGGCGGAGATGGTACTGAAATTCCCCTTGATGAGGATGGCGGGCAGGGCAATGGCGATGAGGCAGGCCAGAAGCACCGCAGAGCCTGCAAAGCCGCCCATGGCTGTGCGGGACTGCTCGGTGACGCGGTCGTAGGCCTTGACGGCCCTCACCTGCTTCATCATGGCCTTGCGGGACTTCTTTTGCGCCTTTTTGGCCTTGGGATCGAGCTTTTCCTTGGCCTTTTTGGGCTTCTTCTTGCTTCCGAAGTAATCGGTAAGCTCGTCCTCCACCGTGACGGTGTGCGTGCGGCGCTTCTGTTTCAGATCCTTCTTCTGCTTCTTGCGCTCGGCCTTCTCGGTCAGCACTTGTTCGTACTCGGGGGGCAGAGTGGGGCGGTCGGAGTCCTCGAAAAGCTTCAGCTCGTTGTCATAATGCTTGTCGTCACGGGCGTTGTAAAGACGGTCGTAGGCCGCCATGACCAGCACCGAGGCGAAGGACACGATGACCAGGGTGATGCCCAGATTGGATTCGATGCGGTTGCTGTAGATGTTGAAGGTCAGAAGCACCACCAGAAGGGTGGTCGCCACGATGGCGGGGGGAATGAGCTTGACCTTTCTTGCAAAGCAAGCGGTGAACAGCACCGTAATGAGGACGGTGACAAGGCAGACGCCGGCGATCATCAACTCCTCGTGGGGGGTGACGGAGGTGAACTCAGCCTTGTACTGAACGTAGGTAAGGTAGCCTACCTTGTAGAGTCTGTCCAGCGCGGCGTTGTACAGGGAGAGGATGCCGAAGAACACATCCAGGGGGAGACGGGGGTTCAGGGCGAAGAGACCGCCCACGGTGCCGCCCGCCATGAGCAGGGAGATCAGCTTTCCCCAGCCACCCAGACGGAAGACCATACCCAACACCACCACAGCCAGAGAGGCCGCGAAGATGACGAGATTGGGGACTCCGAACTCCAGGGCGGAGGCCAGAAAGATCATGAGACCCGATGCGGCCAGCCAGATGACCAGAGCACGGCAGGCGATGCCGCCGTAGCGGAACAGGGGGGAGCGTCCTGCCTTGTCGGGGGGACAGACGATGGGACGCTTATGCAGGGGAAGAATGACGTTCTTTTGCGCCTTGCGCTCGGCTCTTTTCTGCGCGCGGGTCTTGCGCGCCTTTTTCTGCTTTTTGATGCCGGAAGCCGCGAAGTCGGTATTCTTTTTATTCTGCTTCATGGGATATACCTCCTTCGGGACGGGTTACGCGGAAGTCGCCGGCGGTCAGGGACAGGCCGTTTGCGGCCAACTGCTCGCGGCAGCCCTCCAGATACAGGGCGCGGTCGCGGGGATAGCGGAAACGCTCCTCGGGGTTATACAGCACCACCTCAGCCGAGCCAAAGCTTCCCGCGTCGGATACGCCGGGCAAGCCGCAGAGATCCGAGATCATAGCCGTATCCATGGTGGAGACCACGAACATCTGCTTGGCACTCTGGATATCCGAGAGCATGGCGGTCAGGGAGGTGACCTTCTTGTCGGGGGAGCAGAGGGGGGCGGTGGCAAACAGGTGGTAGATATTCTCAAATTCATCCACGCCACGGAGCGGATATCCAAAGACACCCGTATCCGAGCGGCGGTCGAACCAGAGAAGCAGGACCTCGTGGCCCTTGCGCAGCTCGGCCAGCACCGAAGCAATGGTCAGCTCCACCACACCGTCAGCCAGATACTCGTTCATATCTTCGTAGAATACAGGCTGAGCCAGCTCGTGAACGTCCAAGGCTTCGGTCTCTGCCTCGGGAGCGGTGTTGACAGAGCCTGCGGTACCGTACAGGTTGCCGTTTCTGGCATCCAGAGACTCAGCGACGGCGGCTCTCTGATCCAGTCTGGCCTGCAAGGCCTCGTCTGTGAGGGCGGCCGTCTCGGCAGTCTCCTTGATCCGCTTGTTCTTTTTTTTGCGGTCAGCGGCCAGTCGGGCTTCTTCCTTGCGGGCTTTGCGGGCGGCTTTTTTCTCCTTGCGGGTCAGCTTCTTCTTGCCCTCGTTCTCGGCGGCCTCATCCTTCTTTTTGGGCGGCTCGTCGGGGAAATGGGGTGTGAGATCGCAGAAGACCACGGTCTGGTTAGAGGTACCCGTGTTGTAGTCCTTGACGATGAAGGTTTCGGACTTGGAGGACAGCTTCCAGTGGATGGACTTCAGAGAATCACCGTTTCGGTAGTCGCGGATATCCGAGACCTCCAGCTTGTCCACCACCAGCGGGGAGCGGACGGTGCGGGCAGTGTCGTCGGAGATGGAATGGGCGGCAGTCTCGTCCAGGTTCAGACGGCGGGGCAGGACGTAGACGGTGGTGAGATTTTCCACGTCCAGACGTGCGCGGAAGATGCGGAAGAAGTCGTAGACGTAGAAGCACTTGACACCGATGTCGTAGGTGCCTCGGAAGCGGAAGGAGACGGTGTTCTTCATGCGGTAGCCTGTCAGAGGCGCCATGGAGATGCGCACTGTCCGCTCGGTGCAACGCACCGCGTTGGACTGGGGGATGGAGACCTGAGCCTCCACGAAGGGGAGCGCGAAGATGGAGCGATTGTCAATGGAAAACTCGTAGGTGTAGGGGGTGTTCTTCTCAGTGGTGACCGAATCGCAGAGCATACTCACCGACAGGGAAGCGCGGGCAATGAGGGTGTAGACCAGCAGGACGACGGGTAAAAGGAAGATGAACCAGAAGAAGATGTTGGATACCTTACTGAGCAAAGCCTGGGTGAACACCAACGCCACCACAAAGAGAATGACGTAAGAGGAAAAGCGGGGGGTCACCGTAAAAGCAGGCTCGTCACGGTCGGAGACCTTCTTGCCCGCCTTTTTGCGGATGCGGCGCACCAGACGGTGTACCAGACGGAAGATCCCGCCCAACGGAATCGCCAGAAGCTCACGGATGGAGATCTCCCCCTCGGTCTCCTCCTTGGAGAAAACGGCGAGATGGAGCAGACCATGGAGTGCAACCGTCACAGCGGCGGCGATCAGCAGGACCAAGGGCATGGGGGTGGCGGTGACCACGGCGTAGCCCTTGTCGGCCATTTCGGCGTATTTGGTCATACCGTCAGCCAGGATAGATCCCACGGGGAAGGTCATGCCGAATGCAAGCCCGGCACCCAACAGGGAAACACCCAGAGGGATGTAGAGACGGCGCGCGGTGGTACTACCGAATTTATTGTAGTTGGGGATCAGAAGCAGGGCGGCGAAGAGAAGACCCATCAGAAGAGCCAGCCAGCCCAGTCCCGAGAGGAAGAACAGGGTCTTGAGAACGGCGGCGTCGGCTTTGTATTCGGGTAGCTCCAAAAGCGCGGTCAAGCCCAGGGGATGGCCGCCCAGAAGATAGCCCATGAGGCCGTAGCCCGAGGCAGTATGCTCTATGAGGGGGACTTCATCCGCCAGTACGGTGAGATTCACCCCGGGAAACGCGGCGAGCACCAGGGTCAGAAGCAGGCAGAGCGCAGTCACACCCAAAACCAGGGGCTTTGCGTTCTTTTTCATCCAGTCCCAGAAGGGAAGGGAGAGCTTCTTCTTTTTCTTGACGAAGGAATGACCGCAAGCCGTGCAGGTCTTGGCACCCACGGGCATGACCTCACGGCAGTCGGGACAGCGGATGCCCAGGGTGACGCCGCAGTTCATGCAGTAGGTGCGATCCGCCGCCACGTATTTCCCGCATTGGGGACATTGTTTCATTTGTGCCATGGCGACTCCTGTGTCTTACGCGCGTTCCGAACGCTTGCCCTTGTAGGGGACCTCGGTGGTGCGCAGGATCTCGGTGAGGACGTCCTGGGTGGTCTGGTGGGCCAGCTTGGCCTCCTGGCGGAGCATGAGACGGTGGGCGATGGCGGCACGGAAGAGGCCTGCGATATCGTCGGGCAGGACGTAGTCGCGGCCGCGGAGGAAGGCGTAGGCCTGGGCCAGATGCACCAGGGCGACCGAGGCGCGGGGAGAGGCACCCAGGCTCAGGGCGGGATGCTTACGGGTGGCGGTGATGAGGGTGACGATGTACTGGTACAGCTCGTCGTCGATGTGGACGGTGGTGACCATCTCGCGGATGGCGCGGAGCTCGTCGCGGGTCAGGACGGGAACCACGTTCTTGATGGGGTTCTCACCCTTGCGGGCCTTGATGATGTTCAGCTCCTCGGCGGGGGAGGGGTAGCCCATGCTGAGCTTGAGGGCGAAACGGTCCAGCTGTGCCTCGGGCAGTGGGTAGGTGCCCACGTAGCCCGCAGGGTTCTGGGTGGCGATGACCATGAAGGGGTCGGGGATGTTCATGGTGTTGCCGTCCACGGTGACCTTGCCCTCCTCCATGGCCTCCAGCAGCGCGGACTGGGTCTTGGGGGAGGCGCGGTTGATTTCATCGGCCAGGAGCAGATTGCACATGACCAGACCCTCGCGGAACTCGAAGTTCTCCTTCTGGCGGTTATAAATATGGAAGCCCGTGATATCGGAGGCCATAACGTCGGGGGTGAACTGGGCGCGCTTGAAATCCAGACCCGTCACGCGGGCGAGGGTGGAGGCCAGGGTGGTCTTACCCGTGCCGGGGACGTCCTCGATCAGCACGTGGGCACCGGCCAGCATGGCGGTCAGCAGGTGGAGCACCTCGGTGCGCTTGCCGACGACCACCTTCTCCACCTCATCGGCGGCGGCGATCATCTTGGCGTGGGCGGCGGCCATCTCGGGGGACATTTTCACGTCTTGGGTCTTGTTTTGGGTCTCACTCATGGTTCGGGGTTCCTTTCTTGTATGTAGACTTTAAAAATAACAGTTTTGGGTCGCATAATTACAGACTTTAACATTATAGCACAAAAAAGTCAATTGCGCAATAGACGAATGGAGGTACAGCGCATTTTCGGCATACGTGTCTCAAATTGTTTACATTTTGCCAAGGGAAATATTTCCGTCAAACCGCCGAAAAACACACACCCGCCTTGACAGAGCCTCCCCTTCGTGCTATAATGAAATATCAAGGAAAAAACACACATCTTTGGAGGACACCATGAAACTGACCCGTATCCTCGCGGCTCTTCTGGCCCTGCTCATGCTGGTCGGCACCCTCGCCGCCTGCGGAGACCCCGTGGAGGAGCCCGACACCACTGCCCCCGACGGCACCGCCGCCGCCACCGAGATTGAGGGCGAGACCGAGCTCACCGACGATCTGCCCGACGACCTGGACTACGAGGAGGACGAGATCGTCATCCTCAGCCGCTACCGCGAGGGCTGGACCTCGGGGGAGATCGCCGTCAAGGAGCTGATCTCCGAGCCCGTCAACGACGCCGTCTTTGAGCGCAATAAGTCGGTGGAGGAGCGTCTGAACGTCAAGATCAACAGCGTGGAGGAGATCACCGACGATGCCTACGTCATCACCACCAAGGCCTCCACCGCCGTCCACGCGGGTACCCACGAGTACGATATCATCGCCTCGGCCTGCTACGTAGGCGTCAACGAGTCCATCAATGGCACCTTCGCCGATATGCGCAAGTCCCTGTACCTGGACTTCGACAAGCCTTGGTGGTCCCGGGGCTTCAACGAGGTGGTAGAGTACCAGGGCGCCCAGTTCTGCGGACTCAGCGCGGCCCTGCTCTCCCAGTACCGCTTCGCTTTCGTGACTCTGTTCAATAAGGACCTCTTCACCGAGGCGAACCAGCCCTTTCTCTACGAATCCGTGGAGAACGGCAGTTGGACCCTGGATAAGCAGATCTCCCTCGTCCCCTTGTTCCACCGCGACAACGGTAACGGCGAGCAGGACGAGGAGGGCGACGTCTACGGTTTGGTCTCCTGCGACTACGTCAGCACCGACCCCTACTGGAGCTCCTGCATGGTGGACATCATCAAGAAGGATGAGAACGGGGACTACATGATGGTCTTTGACTCAGGCAAGCTCCACGACGTGGCCGAGAAGGTTCTCCGCCTCTTCTACGAGGTTGAGGACGGCACCTTTGATTACAAGATGGAGACCATGAACACCGAGCAGGACAAGATCCGCGAGATGTTCGCCCGAGGCGGCGCGGCCATGGCTACTGTCCGTATCCTGGAGCTGGAGTATGAATCCATCCGCGGTATGGAGCAGCAGTTCGGCGTGGTGCCCATGCCCAAGTTCGACGAGGTGCAGACCGAGTACCGCACCCTGCTCCACGATCAGTTCACCGTCTTCTCCATCCTGACCACCGTGGAGAAGGAGGAGGGCCGCCTGGACGAGGTGGGAGCCGTGCTGGAGGCCATGTCCTCCGAGAGCTACAAGGTAGTCCGTCCCGCCTACTACGAGACCACCCTCCGCACCAAGATCGCCCAGGATCCCGAGTCTGCCGAGATGTTCGATCTCATCATCGACAACATCTATATCGACGCGGGCATCATCTACACCATCCAGCTCTCCACCTTCCACAACTACTTCCGCGAGATCATCGGCTCGAAGGAGAATACCGTGGTCTCCCAGTACAAGAGCGTGACCAAGCAGGCTGACAGAGCCCTCGCCTCCATGACCAGACGCTTCGACCGTATCCTGAACGGTACGAACCGAGGGTAACACCGGAGGGTGATACAGCCCGATCCCATGACCGTTCGGCTCCGCCAACACCCTTTGGCGGGGCCGTTTTTTGTGGTCAAATCGCCGAAAAAGAGGGAAGTATCTTGACAAGCTCCCAATGATCGTGATACAATGGGGCATCATGGGTAGATGTCTCTGCCCCTTGCTTTTGGAGGAATCATCATGAAACAGACCCGTATCCTGGCGGGCTTCCTGGCTCTCCTCATGCTCGTCGGCACCCTTGCCGCCTGCGGGGAGAACGTCGAGGACCCCGCGCAATCCAATGCTGTTACCACTACCCCCTTCGAGACCGAGCCCGAGACCGAGCTCACCGACCGGCTTCCCGACGATCTGTTTTACAATGAAGAGGAGATCACCATCATCAGCCGCTACCGCGAGGGCTGGACCTCGGGGGAGATCGCCGTCAAGGAGCTGATCTCCGAGCCCGTCAACGACGCTGTCTTCGAGCGCAACAAGGCCGTAGAGGAACGGTTGGGCGTGGAGATTATCAGTATTGAGGAGAACGACAACGATCCCGTCGTGGTGGTGAATAAGGTAGCCACAGCCGTGAAAGCCGGAACCGACGAGTACGATATCATGGCCGCCGCCTGTTACCAGGCCGTCAACGAGTCCCTGAACGGTACCTTTGCCGACCTACACAAGACCCAATACCTGGACTTTGAAAAGCCCTGGTGGTCTCAGGGCTTCAACGAGGTGGTAGAGTACCAGGGTGCTCAATTTGCCGTTTCGGGGGATATGGTGCTGTCCCTATACCGCTTCGCCTTCGTCACCATCTTTAATAAGTATCTCTTCACCGAGGCGGGCCAGCCCTTCCTCTACGACTATGTGCAGGACGGCACCTGGACTCTGGATAAGCAGATCGAGCTGGTGCCCCGGTTCGAGCGCGACAACGGTAACGCCCTCCAGGACACCGAGGGGGATATCTACGGTCTGGTCTCCAACGATTACATCAGCGTGGATCCCTACTGGAGCTCCTGCATGGTGGATATTATCAAGAAGAACGGGGACGGGGATTACGAGCTGGTTTTCCAGTCCTCCAAGCTCTTCGACGTCTGTGAGAAGACTATGAAGCTCTTCTTTGGCTGCGGCAACGCCACCTACAACGTCAAGCACTACGGCTTGGACGACGAACAGAACGATATCCGCGAGATGTTCGCCAACGGCTATGCCGCCATGTCCACTGTCCGTATCCTGGAGCTGGAGGCGGGCTCTATCCGCAACATGGAGCAGGAGTTCGGCGTGGTGCCCATGCCCAAGTTTGACGAGGCGCAGAAGGAGTACCGTACTCTCTTGCACGACCAATTCACCGTCATGTGTATACCCACCACCGTCACGGGCGAGGAGCTGGATATGGTGAGCGCCATCATGGAGGCCTTGGCCTTCGCCAGCTACAAGACTGTCCGCCCCGCCTACTATGAGACCACTCTGCGCACCAAGATTGCTCAGGATCCCCAGTCGGCAGAAATGTTCGACATCATCATCGATAACGTTTACATTGATGCGGGTATTATCTACACCAATGCCCTTTCCAACTTCCACGATCATTTCCGTCAGATCATGGGAAGCGGTAAGAATACCGTCGTATCTACCTACCAAGCCGTCACCCGTCAGGCTGAGCGGTCCTTGGAACGTATGGTGAAGAAGCTGGATCAAATCGTGGAGGAGAGCTGATCCCGTCGGGAGGCTGTCCAATGGCTTCATGACAGATGCATGAGGCATCACAGAGAAATCCCCCGCCGCAGTATCGCGGCGGGGGATTTCTGCGCGGGCAGATTTACTCATGGATCCAAAACCGAGAGCTTTCGGACAAAAGCTCGTTCTTGCCGGAAATGACGCGGACGGTGACAGCCTCGGTGCGGCTCAGCCTTCGCTCGGGGTCGTCGCAGGATATACGGAGGGTGGAAGCATCCAGAAATTCGGTCTCCTGCTCCTGGCCATCCAATGTGATATGACAGTAAGCTGTAAAGCCCGTTCCCTTGATATAGATATATTCTCCTTCCGCATAGCAATCCGTGACCATGACGGGACGGATGCCCATGGACATGGATACGGGGGGATACGCAGTACTCCCGTAGAACATCCGTTCGCCGTAGAGAACGTCGTATTCCAGGGCAGCCAGCAAGGACAGAAATTCAGGCTTGTCGCGGTAGGCGCGGTGGAAGCGGGTCATGATCCCCTCACTGTTACCGATGGCCTCCATGACCATGGGAAAGAGCTCGTAGGCCGAACGCTCACCGCCTGTCGGAGGCGCGGGAAGCGCGTAGTTGGAGAGGAGAATATACTCGGTCTGCTGGGAGCCTACCGACAGGGTAATGCCCTCGTCAGCGGCGATATTGGGCAGATGGTCTCCGTACAGGAGCAGGACTGTATCCTCCTCCATGGCCATGATGGCCCCATAGAGCTCGGCTAAGAAGCGATCTACCTCGCGGAGCTGATTGACGAAATAGTTGTAGCGAGCAAGGGTAGCCGGATCCTCGATCCCGCCCGTAACGGTCACGTCGGTTGCCTTGGAGGTGTATACATCGGGGTATTTGCCATGTGCCTGCACCGATACTGCAAACACGAAATCGGGCTCTTCGGTGGCTTGCAGGAGGCAGAGGATCTCATTCGTTAAAAGGGAATCGTGTGCCCAGCCGTTCTCATTGAAGGTGGGATTTTCGAAATACTCAATAGAGGTAAAGCTGTCAAAGCCCAGGTTGGGGTAGACTTGATTGCGCAGGTAGAAGGAGCCCTCGTGATTGTGTATGGCATGGGTGGCATAGCCGGAAGCCCGCAGATCGTAGGCAACAGTCTCACAGGTCTTTTCCAGAAGAACCGAGCGGAAGGGATACTCTCCCGCGCCAAAGTCGGCCACGTTCATGCCCGTCAATACCTCGAATTCGGTGTTGACGGTGCCCGCGCCAAAGACGGGGACGTTGAGGAGCCCTGAGGGATACTGCTCCTTGAGAGCTGTGAAGGTCGGAGTCGGATCCTCCGAGAAGGTGACACCTTCCAGGTAATCCACGTCAAAGAAGGATTCCAGCTGCACGAAGATGACGTTGGGTGCCTTCTCGTCGGGGATAACGGCGGGAGCATCTCCGCTTCCGCCAAGGTCCTCCAGAATATCCGTCACCAGCTCCTCGCCGTAGTCCGGTGGACGGTCCACTCCCGTGTCCACAAGACTCATGGTAAAGCAGTAGGGAAATCCGTAGTCGTTGTAGGCGTTGGCCAGGTTGGGAAAGCGATCGGAGAGCTGACCCGAGCCAAAGCCGGCCGCCACCGTCAGGACCCCCGCCAGGAGGGTGGGGATCAATGCCGTGAAAAAGTACCGCACCCGTCTTTCGCGGCGGCGAGTCTTGATGAAGAGACATACAAGCCCCGTAATCAGCCCGGCCAGCCCCACGAAAATGAGAATGATCTGTCAGGTCTGTAAATAGGCGGATATAATAGAGAGCACGCTGAGTGCCACGGCCAGGTCAGCGGCGGTCAGAGGGGTGACGCGGTTGAGCAGGACGGCACATTGGATACCGCCCAGCACCATCCAGAGGGAGACGGCCACCGCCAGCCAGGCAACCCGCTTACGGAGCAGGAGGACGGGAAGCAGGGTAATCAGAATGAGGGCAAAATTGGTGAGAAAGGCCAGCGGACGGCTCACGAGAAACAGACAGGTATCCGAAAGGGAACGGCGGGAGAGCCATTCGATGGCAAAGGTCATAAGAGCGGCCAGAGCGGGGTAGGCATAGGCGCGGTCAAGGTCGGTCAGAGTTCTCCACAGATCACGCATCCGCTCGCAAAGGCTTTTGGGGGAGGGATTGGTATGATTCATATGCGGTTCCATTGATTGTGATCGGTTTTGTATAAAGCGTAAAGCGGTTTTCCTGCAAAGCAGGATTCGACAGATACATACTACCACAAAATCGCCTGAAAGTCAAGCGGGGAATGAAAAACTTAATCGAATGAAGTTGCGGGAATATTTTCCCCGAAAACACTTGATTATTTGACAGTTTTCTGTTATAATAGTACAGAATATATCTGTCGGATACGATCTGTGCGGAGGGCATACCCTCCGTCGGAAAGAGAGGCTTTACCATGCAACACGGATTCATCAAGGTAGCCGCCGCTACCCCCGCCATTCGGGTGGCTGACTCTGCCCGTAATACGGCCGCCTGTGTCAGCCTTGCCCATGCCGCCGCCGGGCAGGGAGTCAAGCTCCTGGTTTTCCCCGAGCTGTGCCTCACGGGGGCTACCTGTGGCGACTTGTTTTCCCATGAGCGATCGGTCAGCGGAGCCCGCGATGCCCTGATCGCCTACGCCGCCGAGACGGCAGACCTGGATCTGGTCTCTGTGGTGGGGCTGCCTGTGGCTATAGGCGATAAGCTCTACGACTGCGCCGCCGTGGTCTGCGGCGGAACGGTGCTGGGTCTGGTGCCCAAGACCAACCTGACTCCCGCCGAAAGACGAACCTTCTCGGCCCCCCCTGCCGAGGTGCTGGTCACGGATATCCTGGGGGATGGTAGCTTTGTACAAATGGGAACCAAACAGTTCTTTGTCTGCTCTTCCTTGCCCTCTCTCCGCTTTGCTGTAGAGGTGGGACAGGATCGGAATGCCGCCACGCCTCCCTCCATGCAGGCTGTTTCGGCGGGGGCGGTAATGATCTGCAACCCCTCTGCGACCCCTGAGGTCATGGGTGCGGAGCAGTCCCGTGTGCTGATTGCTACCGCCCGCTCCGCTTCTTCCCGGTGCGGCTATATCCTGGCCGAGGCGGGGGAGGGCGAATCCACCACCGATAGCGTTTACGGCGGACATCACCTCATTTGCGAAGGCGGAGAAGTGCTTGCGGAGGTGAAGCCCTTCGCGGGTAGTGAGATGACCGTCACCGAGCTGGATCTGGAACGCTTGATCCATGACCGCCGCGTAAGCAGCTTTGACGTGTCGGCCTGCGGGCATTGCATCGAGAACTACTTCGACCTCTGTGTGGAGGAGACAGAGCTGACCCGTCCCATCAATCCCCACCCCTTCCTTCCGGTCGATCCTGCCTACCGCGCTTCCCATTGCGAACGTATCCTGACCATTCAGGCAAACGGTCTCAAAAAGCGGATCACCGCCGCATGGGCTCAAAAGATCGTGCTGGGCATTTCGGGCGGTCTGGACTCCACGCTGGCTCTCCTGGTCATGGTTCGCGCTATGGATCTTTTGAACAGACCCCGTACCGATATCATCGCCGTGACCATGCCCTGCTTCGGTACCACCAGCCGCACCAAGAACAACGCCACCACCCTCTGCGAGGAGCTGGGGGTGGACTTCCGCACCGTTAACATCTTCGATTCGGTGAATCAGCATTTCAAGGATATCGGTCACGACCCCGCCGTCCGCGACGTGACCTACGAAAACGCCCAGGCCAGAGAGCGCACCCAGGTCATCATGGATATCGCCAACGACGAGGGCGGTATGGTGGTCGGTACGGGCGACCTTTCCGAGCTGGCTCTGGGCTGGGCCACCTACAACGGCGATCATATGTCCATGTACAGCGTCAACGGCGGCGTGCCCAAGACCCTGGTGCGTGAGCTGACCGCTTACGCCGCCGCCTCCGAGATGGAGAAGGGCAATACCAAGCTGGCCGAGGCTCTGTACGATATCCTGGGCACCCCCGTCAGCCCCGAGTTGCTCCCCGCCGACGGAGAGGGCAAGATCGCCCAGAAGACCGAGGACCTGGTGGGTCCCTACGAGCTCCACGACTTCTTCCTCTACCACCTCCTGCGCTATGGCTTCACCCCTTCTAAGCTCTTCCGCATGGCGCGACACACCCTGGGCGAGACCTACGACGACGCCACCATCCTTAAGTGGCTGGAGACCTTCCACCGCCGCTTCTTCACCCAGCAGTTCAAGCGCTCCTGCCTCCCCGACGGCCCCGCCGTGTTCGAGGTAGGCGTGTCCCCCAGAGGGGGATGGGCCATGCCCTCGGACGCGGTGAGTTCGCTGTGGATGGAGGAAATCCGGGAACTGAAGGAAGAATATCTGTGATTGTCTGAAAGGAGCCCCAATTATGACGACACAAGAATTCATCGCCCGCCGCGAGGCAGAGGTGACCGCCCCCATGCTGGACTACTACCGTTCCTGGTCGGAGGACGGCGAGGGAGGCTACAACGAGACTCATATTCAAAAATGCGCCGATTTGCTGGATGGCTTTGCCGCCGAGCTGGCCGCTCTGGATGCTCCCGTGGGTGCCAAGCGGGACAAGAAGATCATGGCCGCTGTCAAAAAGCTGGTGCTTGCCTTGAACAAGCTCAACGAGAAGACCGACTATGAGATGCTGGAAACCGACGAGCGGGACAACATCTGTGTGCTGATCCGGGACGCCGCCGTACAGGCGGGTCTGACCGAAATCCCTGAGGACGACGACGTGACGGGGGAATGGAGGGAGTTCTGACCATGACCCAGCCCACCCCTAAGCCTATCTTCACCACCGTCCCCGTAAAGGGACTGAAAAGGGACTTCAAGATCCTCCACTTCACCGACCTCCACGCCTGCGCCCTGGACGAGACAGAGAAAGCCGCCATGGAGCCTGTCCGAAGAGACTATATCCCGCCCCGCCAAGGCCTGTTCGGAGGCGGCAGACCCTACCCCTCCGAGGCCGCCCTCCCCGCCCTCATGCGCTACGGCGAGGAGATCTCCGCCGACCTCATCCTCATGACGGGGGACATCATCGACTTCCCATCGGAGGCCAACCTAACCCTGCTCGCATCCTGCGTGGACACCTGCAAGGTTCCCGTCCTCTACGTCACGGGCAACCACGACTGGAGCTACGCCGACGATTATCACACTGCCAACGCCGCCGCCACCTACCTCCCCCGCGTGGACGCCATATCGGGAGCCGCAGATCACGCGGCGATCTATGAGGACGACACCGTCCTGGTCTGCGCCGTGGACAGCGGCCTGGACCGCATCCGCAAAGAGACCCTGGAGGCCTACCTCACCGCCGCCCGCCGCGCCAAGGCCACGGGCAAGGCTCTGATCCTGGCCCTCCACGTCCCCGTCCACGCCGAGACCCTGGTGGAGGACACGGTGCGGGTCTGGCGGCAGGAGCTGACTATCGGCGAAGGTGCCTTTGGCGCGGACGATCCCGCTACCATGGCCTTTTATAACGCTGTGGCGGTGGATTCCGACCCGGCCCCCGACGCCGTCATCGCGGGGCACGTCCACTTCGACCACGAGGACGTATTCCCCAACGGTACCCCCCAGTACATCACCGACATCGCTTGCGACGGACATTGTCGAGTTCTGACCCTGACTCCCGCACAATAATCCGAAAGGAATTCTGATTATGAAAAACAAGCTCTCCCGCGCCGTCCTTCTGCTGGTTGGTGTCCTCACCTTCCTTGTCTGCCTGGGTCTTTTCTGCGCCTGCGACGGCGGCAAAACCTCCGACGACACCACGGTCCTCGCCGATGGTGTGACCGCCTCCCCCACCGACGATGTCACCAAAGCACCCGTCACCGAAACGCCCACGGATGAAGCTACCGAGACCCCCACCGAGCCCGAGGCCACTGAGCCCGAAACCGAGGCCGAGACCATGCCCGAGGATCGGCCCGCAAATCCCGCTGAGCTGACCTTCTGTGACACGCCCTTGAATGCCGCCTTTATCGAGCCCAACTCCGCCGCCGAGTTCACGGTGGTGCAGGACGGCGAGCAGGGAAGCGTCCTGAAGCTCACTGTGGCCGACTCCAAGCGTATTGCCGACCCTTACGTCAAGATCGACTACGCCGCCTACATGGCCGCCTGCGGGCTGGAGCCTGTGGCCTGGAACGATTGCGGCGTGGCACTGGTGCTGATGAAGGTAGAGAATGCTACCAACACCAAGCTGGAGATGGCGGTTTACAACAAGTCAGGAGAGAAGTCCAAGACCGTCCGCGCCGAGGGAAATTTCAAAAAGGCCGAGAAGGGCTGGCAGTACGTCATGCTCCCCCTGGTGACCGAGGCCTACGACGGCACCCTCACCGAGCTTCGCTTCGACTTTCTGGATAAGCCCGCCGCCCCCGGGGAGACGGTGTATATCAAGTCCATCAGCTTCGTGAAGGACAAGACCGAGGCCCTCAAGATCATGGGTACCGACCTTCTGAACCCCTCCGCCGCCACCGTGGTGATCCCCGGACTGACGGGAGAGTTCAAGTTCCTTCACGTCACCGATACCCACGTATCTGCCTTCTCGGATGCCGATATCAAGTCCTGGACGACCACCCGCTATAACTACAATATCGCCCGCCGTAATGCCTTTATGGCCGATGGCCTCTTCGCCGAGGAGCGCTTCCCCCTGCTCTTCGACTACGCCGACGAGATCGGGGCGGATGGTATGTTCCTCACGGGCGACCTCATCGATTTCCCCTCCGAAAAGAATATCGCCCTGCTCTATGAGAATATCAACCGCATCAAGGCCAAGTCCATCTTCTGTCTCGGCAACCACGATTGGAATTACGCCGACGACTACATGACGGGTAACGCCGTGACCGTGAACCGTCCCCTGTTCAACGACCTCACGAACGGAGACCCCTACTTCTCCTACGCCGAGTACGACGGCTTCATCGTGGCCGCTATCGATAACAGCTCCGATGTGGTCACCGATGAGACCGTGGATAAGTTCCTCGCTCTCTATGAGAAGAATAAGCCCATCATCCTGCTCCTTCACGTCCCCTTCCACGCGGATACCCTGGAGCCCGACGTCAAGAAGGCCTGGGGCGGCCGCAACATCACCATGGGCCCCGGAGCTATGGGCAGTGATTGGGGCTCGGTGATCCGTCTTTACAACGCCGTCTGCGTGGCCGAGGACACCCCCGTGGTGGCGGTGTTCGCGGGTCACGTCCACTTCAACCATGAGGATACCTTCCCTAATGGCATCAAGCAGTACATTACCTCTACCGGCTACACGGGAGACTGCCGTGTGGTGACTGTGAAGGGCGAAAATTAATTTGCCGGTTCGCAAAAACAGTACACGGCAACAGTCGTTTCTGTATCTCGTTTTCTTTGATCTCCAAAAATTCGAATCCCAACGAAATACTTTTTGAAAGGAATCATCGCCATGCTCAAGCTCTACGACCTCTCCATAGGTGCCATCAAGAATCCCGCATACGTCCCCTGTAAGGACCTGTACATAGGCTGGAAGCTGGACTCCGACAACACGGGGGTTCTCCAGACCGCCTACGCCGCATCCATTACCAAGGCAGATTGTGATACCCCGGCCTGGGCGGGGGAGGGAACGACTCAATCTATCCACATCCCCGTGGAGGCGACATTGGAGTCCCGTACCGATTACGTTCTGACGGTTACCGTCACCGATAATCACGGTGAGACCGCCACCGCCGCCCTGCGCTTTTCCACGGGACTGAACCCCGAGGATTGGCAGGGAAAATGGATCAAGCCGAAGAAGCTCATGATGGGCTGGGCTCCCTACCTGCGGAAGAAATTTGCGGTCGAGGGCACCGTGGTCAAGGCTCGCCTGTACGTCAGCGGCTTGGGGTGCGGTGAGTACTACGTCAACAACCAAAAGATCTCCGAGGATCTCATCGATCCCCCCATGACCAACTACGAGCGTGAGGTTTTCTACCGCGCCTACGACGTGACCTCCTTCATTCGGGAAGGCAAGAACGCCTTTGCCGCTCTCCTGGGCGAGGGTTTCTACGCCCAATCCCGCGTGTGGTCCCATGTAGGCTTCTACTACGGCGACGCCTGCCTCATGGCCCAACTGGAGCTGACCTTTGCAGACGGCAAAAAGACGGTTCTGGCCACCGACACCGACGGTACGTGGTCGTACAAGTATTCCCCCATCGTTCTGAATAATCTCTACGGCGGCGAGACCTACGATACCCGCCTGGAGACACCCGATTTCGCGGATCCCGACGGTGACGAAGACGGCTGGTGCGCCGTGGTGGAGGACACCACCCCCAAGGGCGAGCTCAAGCTCTGCATGATGCCCCCCATCCGCGTCTTCAAGGAGCTGACCGCCGTGGCAGTCACCAACTGCTCGGGTAAGGACGACGGCGCGTGGATCATCGACTTCGGTGAGAATATCGCGGGCTTTGCCGAGATCAGACTTCCCCGCGCCGCACGTGGCTCCCAGGTCACCCTCCGCTTTGCTGAGAATCTGGACTCCGACGGCCACCTGGATCTGCGTTCTGCCGGCTCCTTTGCGACACAGGTCGTCCAGCAGGATGTATACATCTCCCGTGGCGACCCGCAGGGTGAAATCTGGCGTCCTCGCTTTACGTACCACGCCTTCCGCTACATGGAGATCACGGGCTACTATGACCTCCGCGCCTACGGCTCCAACCCCGAGCCCTCCATGTTCAAGGCCTGCGCCATCTCCACCGATTTTGTGCAGTCGGGAAGCTTCACATCCTCCTGTGAGGACATGAACCGCCTCCAGGCCATCATGATGAACACCTTCCGCACCAACTTCCACGGGCTCCCCGAGGATTGCCCCGGACGCGAAAAGTGTGGCTGGCTGGGAGATGCCCAGGTGGTCTGCAACACCGGTATGATGAACTACGATACCGAAGCCGCTTACGAGAAGTATCTGAACGATATCCGCACCACCAACGAGGTATACGGTGTCTGGCAAATGATCTCCCCCGGTAAGCGGGGCTGCGGCGAGGCCTCTCCCCTGTGGGGCTGTGCCCAGATCATCATTCCCTACTGGATGTACCGCTACTACGGTAACGATGCGGTGGTACGCAAGAATTGGGACATGATGGAGAAATGGGTACAGCATGAAATTGCCGACGCAAAGAACGACAAGTCCCTGTACGACGACGAGCTCATCATCTCCCGAGGACTGGGCGACTGGTGCCCGCCCGTCGGCCATCAAAGCGACCGTCGGATGCCCGTTCACGAGTCCTCCACCGCCATGTTCTACGAGATCATGATCCGAATGAGTGAGCTTTCCAAGGCTCTCGGCCTGCCTGCATCCATCGACTACGATGACTGGGCGGCCCGCATCAAGGAAGCCTTCAACCGCCACTTCTGGATCCCCGAGAAGCACCGCTACTCCACCTGGGGTACCTGCGGCGTGGCTCTGATGACGGAGCTCTATCCCGACGGGGAAAAGAAAGCCCTTACCGAGGCGCTCCTGACCCTCATGGCGGAGGACGATTACGCCATGTCCACGGGTATCTACTGCAACAAGTACCTGGTTCCCGCGCTGTGCGAGGCAGGCCAGGGGGATATCGCCATGAAATTCCTCTTCAACCGTGACCACGACAGCTTCGGCACCATGATGGACAAGGGAGCCACCTCTCTGTGGGAGTGCCCCGAGCACGATTTTTCCCAGCCCCGTGCGGTCGGTTCCTCCTCCTACAACCATCCCATGCATTCCGGCTTTGCCTACTTCCTGTATGCCTACGTCGGCGGCATCACCCCCGTGACTCCCGGCTTTGGTACCTTTGCCGTGGCTCCCGTTGCCTTTGCGGATATGAAGGAGGCCGAGGTCATCCACAAGTGTCCTTACGGAACCATCCGCGTGGCCTTCCGTCCCGAGGGCAACGCTACTCGCTATGAGATCACGGTTCCTGCCGGTACCATCTGTACCTTTGTGCCCACAGGTGAGACCCTGGGCTCGGGAGATCACGTTGTTCTTGTGTGAGGTAAGCCATGGAACTCAGGATCAAAAAGCTTCACCCCCAAGCCATCCTGCCTACCTATGGGTCGGCGGGAGCGGCGGGGGCCGACCTCTACGCCCTTCCCGAGGGGGAGCCCATTACCATCAACCCCGGTGAGACCGTCATGATCCACACGGGATTGTCCATGGCCATCCCCGAGGGCTATGTGGGACTGAACTTCGCCCGCAGCGGCCTGGCCTCCAAGCGAGGCCTCGCGCCTGCCAACAAGGTGGGGGTCATTGACTCCGACTACCGCGGGGAGCTGATGGTGGCCCTTCACAACCACGGAAGCGTTCCCCAGACCGTCGAGCCCGGCGACCGCGTCGCCCAGTTCCTCATCATGCCCGTCATCACCGCGCGGTTCACCGAGGTGGAGAGCCTTGACGAGACCGAGAGAGGCGCGGGGGGATTCGGGTCTACCGGTACCAAGTAATCTTTGCTCAAAAAAGCAATACAAAATAAGGAGAAAAATCATGAACAAGAAGAACCGCATCCTGACCGCGCTGACGGCCATCCTGCTGGCGGGTGTCACTGCCGTGGGACTGACGGCCTGTGACGATACCGTCGATCAGCCCGACACCACCCCCGACACCACGGCAGAGGTTACCGCCGAGCCTACCGAGGCTCCCACCGAGCCCGAGACCGAGGCTCCCACCGGGGAAGTGACCACCGAAGAGGTGACCACCGAGGAGGTCACCACCGAAGCCCCCATTAAGGACCAGCTTGGTTTGGATATCAAGGACGAGGACCTGAAGGACGTCATGCAGAACATCTTCGGCGGCACTCAGTCCCTCAAGGAGACCGTCATGTTCTTAGACAAGGGTGAGGTCAAGTCCCTGCTGTACCCCATCAAGAGCATCGTGTCGGTCACCTCCTACGACGGCAAGACCACCTATGAGGAGGGCAAGGACTACGTCATCGAGGACGGTAAGCTGAAGGTCACCGAGAATTCCTCCATCAAGGTCATTACCTCTGAGAAGTACTACAACCATCCCGGCTCCCTCATCACCATGAACGGCAAGCCCATGTTCTGGGGTGAGAGCCAGGTCAAGGCTTGGCAGGTCAGCGTGACCTACGAGCATGACGCCGCCTGGGAGGGCTACGTCCAGGAGAGCCAGCTGGAGGTCTATCAGAATTTCGTCAAGAAGCTCATCGCCGGCGAGGACGTCACCGTCTTCTTCTACGGCGACTCCATCACCTGGGGTGCCTGTTCCACCTACCTGGAGGGCGTTGAACCCAAGCAGGGTGCCTACTCCATGCTCTTCACCGAGGCCCTGGCCGACCTCTTTGGCTATAAGGTCAAGTACGTCAACACCGGCCTTCAGGCCGCCATGCCCTGCCACCCCGTCCCCTCCACCGAGTACATGGGCGGTGACCGCGGTACCATCACCTACGTCAACACCGCCATCGGCGGCTGGAACTCTGCCGACGGCGTGACCAATTTCGACAAGTTCGTGAAGCAGCAGGTGGAGAAGTACGGCTGTGACCTCTTCGTCATTGGCTATGGCATGAACGACGGCGGCTTCGGCGTCGCCACCACCAAGGCCAACCTCAAGAAGATGATCGACGGGATGTACGAGATCAAGCCCGAGGCCTCGGTCATGCTGGTCTCCACCATGACCCCTCACACCGGCTCCAACTGGGACTTCGACGTCATCAAGCAACAGGAGAAACAGCTGGATTCCCTGGCCAAGCAGTTCCGCAAGGACGACAAGGCTGTGGCGGTTGCCTGCGTCCACTCGGTTTCCAAGGCTATTCAGGAGCACAAGACCTTCAATGACTACTCGGGCAACAACATCAACCACCCCAACGATTGGTTCTACCGCGTCTACGCCCAGACCCTGCTCCAGACCCTCATCGGCTACGAGAATATGAATTGACATCCATAGGAGACTGTTTATCATGAACATCAAGCGCATCCTGATCCTGATCGGCACCCTGCTCCTGGCAGGGGCCGTGGCGGTGGCCTTTGCCGCCTGTACCACCCCCGAGACCCCCGAGGAGACCACTCCCGCAGTGACCGACGCTCCCACCGAGGCACCCACCGAGACCCCCACCGCCCCCGAGACCGAGGCTCCCACCGAGGAAGCCACCACCGAAGAGATCACCACAGAGGAGGAGACACACATGGATCCCCAGGCTGAGCTGAGCAAGCTGAACGACCTGATGCAGCCCATCTTTTCGGGCAACACCGTCAAGAGCGAGACCGTCATGTTCCTGGACAAGGGCGACGTCCGCTCCCTGCTCTACCCCATCAAGAGCGTGACCTCGGTGACCAACTACGACGGCACCGTGACCTATGAGGAAGGGAAGGACTACGTGATTGAGGACGGTAAGATCAAGATCACCGAGGACTCGGCCATCCCCGTCATCACCCGCGCCAAGTATTATAATTTCCCCGCCCATCCCCAAATCAATATCACCGCCAACTACGAGGGCAAGAACGTCAACATCTACTGGGGCGAGGGCAAGCCCATGACCGACTACCAGATGAACGTCACCTACACCCACGAGTCCGCCTGGGAGGGCTTCGTCTCCGAGTCCAAGGCTGACGTGTACGCCGACTTCATCACCAAGCTGATAGGTGGCGAGGACGTGACCATCTTCTTTTACGGCGACTCCATCACCCACGGTGCCTCCGCCAGCTTCATCGACAACTACAGCCCCTACCAGTACAGCTACTCCCTGCTCTTTACCCAGGCTCTGGCTGATCTCTACGGCTATACCGTGAAGTACGTCAAGACCAACATGACAGGCGCGCCCATCATCCCCGCCGAGGATTACGTGGCAGGCGACAGAGGCACCATCACCTACATCAACCCCTCCGTGGGCGGCTGGACCTCCCAGAATGGTAAGGAGAACTTCAATACCTATGTAAAGCCCTTCGTGGAGGAGCACGGCTGTGACCTGTTCCTCATCGCCTACGGTATGAACGACGCAGGCTCTGCCGCCCGTACCGTAGCCCGTACCATGAAGTACGTGCTGGACGGTGTCCGCGAGCTGGATGCCGACTGCTCCCTCATGTTCGTCTCCACCATGGTCCCCAACCCCAACGCCACCAACGGCTGGTACGGCCTCCAGGACAAGCAGGAGCCCGAGCTCATCAAGACCGCCGAGGACTACGTGGAGGACGGTATCCCCTGCGCCGTGGCCTGCGTGACCTCCACCTCCAAGGCCATTCTGGAGCACAAGGAGTTCCAGGACTATTCGGGGAACAACATCAACCACCCCAACGACTTTTTCTGCCGCGTTTACGCCCAGACCATTCTTCAGACCCTCATTGGATATGAGAACATGAAGTAAGGGGCAAACCACATAACTCAAAAGAGGATGACTCCCATACGGAGGGTCATCCTCTTTTCTTCTTTGTGTTTACTTACCGTCCCCCTTGACGAAAGCCGGGTTGAATGCATAGAAATTCTTCGCGTCCAGATTATCCTGGGTGATGCGGAGGGCATCGCAGAACCGCTGGTAATGCACAATCTCACGCTCCCGCAAGAACTTGATGGGCTCGCGGACATCGGGGTCGTCGCAGAGCCGGAGGATGTTGTCGTAGGTCACGCGTGCCTTCTGCTCGGCGGCCAGATCCTCGTGCAGATCAGCGATAACGTCCCCCTTGATGCCCACGTACTTCATGTCGAAGGGCACGCCGGAGGCGGCTACGGGGTAGACCCCCGTGGTGTGATCCACGAAGTAGGTGGCGAAGGGGGTATTCTTGATCTCATCCTCGGAAAGGTCGCGGGTGAGCTGGTGCAGGATGGCGGCGATCATTTCAAGATGGGCGAGCTCTTCGGTACCCACGTCTGTCAGTATCCCAACCACCTGCTTATAGGGCATACTGTAGCGCTGGTGCAGATACCGCATGGAGGCGGCCAGCTCGCCATCGGGTCCACCCAGCTGAGAAATAATGATCTGAGCCAGCTTGGGGTTGGGGTTCTTGATCTTTACGGGGAATTGCAGTTTCTTCTCATAGATCCACATATTCGTACCTCCTTAATTCGCGCCGAATTCCCAGGGGAAGGGAGAATCGATCCAGTCCCAGGATGCACCGCTTTGGTTGCCAAAGGCAGTAATGGGGCCATAGGTCGTTTCGTACTCCTTGTGGAGGGCTTCCTTCTGGGCCTTGAGCTTGTGGTAGGTCTCCAGCGCGTCGCAGGAGTTGGGATAAACGTCGAGGTATAGGATCACCTCGTAGAGCGCGAAGTCCACGGCGCGGATCTGCTCCATAAGTTTTTTGCGGGCAGGAGAGATCCCACCGCTGACGTCACACCCGCACCCGCCGCTCTCCATGACGGGAATGGCCTTGCGGCCGTCACAGGGGGTGTCGCGGTCCTGTACGCGATCATGGCCGCGGGCACGGATCTGCTCCGAGCCGCATCCACAGCTGTTTCCGGGCTGATTCTGCTCTTTGCCGCATCCGCAACCGCCACGGGACTGATTTTGAACCGAGCCGCATCCCAACCCGCTACGGGGCGGATTTTGACCCAAGCCGCACCCGCCGCGATTTGCGCTCTGACCGCCGTAGGGGTAAGCGGGCATCGAGCCTCTTCCCATGGGACGGCGGTAGGGATAGCGGTCCCCGCGATCGGTGTCCCGTTGGCTTCGTCCGCTGAAGCGGTAAGGATTTCCGTAGTACTGATTCATCATATCCGTCTCCTTTCCATACGACAGGAGTCGCCTACCGTGGTAAAGCCGCAGCCCTCATTACCCAGGGGCAGATCCAGCTCGGTGAACAGAGTGCCGCGATTGAGGGCTGTGTGGGGATCGTACAGGGCGCGGAAGGTCTGACAGGGAGCATAGACCATAGCGAGAGGATGGGCGGAAAGCCCCCAGCTACCCTCACCACAGCCCTCGTAGCCTACGCAAATGCCAATGCCGCATCCCTTTTCTGCGGGCTCTCCGCAATTCTTGCCACATCCTTGATGGTCGTGGCTGTGATGATGACCGTTCTCCCCACAGCCGCCATTTCCGCCGCTTTCGCACCCGCAGTCGCTGAGGGGGACGTCCCCCAGCGGACGGTCACCCGGAACGGGGATGCTCCCGTGGGGATGCATTTCCCGACGGGGCATACGGTCAGCGAGGGGCTGATCTCCCGCGCAAGACGGGAAAAGCTCTTTTTCCATGCTGATTCCTCCTTATACTGTATACACCAACCCGCAAAAATCCGAGTCGGCTCACCCACAGTTTATGCGGAAATCTGTCGAAGTGACTCACATAAATCAAGAAAACCGTCCCGCCGAGATGATCTCGGAAGGGACGGAAATTTATGTAACAGCTTAAAAATGCCTCTTGGTATAACGGATCCTCCGCCGCCTCCGTACCGTGCGGAGACCGTACCGTCCGCCCGAGCTTCCTGTGGCGTACAGGTAGGGAAGGAGCAGAACCGCGAAGATGGGGATGGTCAGGAGGAACGCCCGCCCCGTGAGGTAGGTGCGGAAGCTACTCAGGGCATCCAGAAAGCCGCTCCGCTTGAAGTCCTCGGTGACGGTGAGGGAGGCTTTACCAACGATACGCCCGCCGTGGGAGACAGTCACGGTGCCAACAGCTTGTCCTGCCGTGATAGGGGCAGTCAGCTCGCCGCCGTCCAAAATGGTATTGAATTCCAGCTGGCCCTCCACGTCCAGATCGGCGGGAAGATAGATCATCAGATCCTCGGCGGGAACCAGATCGGCTTTCGATTTGCTGACACCGGTCATGCCCACCCGCACGGTGTCCAGAGTTTCCCCCGCCGCCAGGACGGTACGGTAGGCGTAGGCGCGGTTCGCCCAGGAGAGCAGGCGGTTCGTCTGGACGTAGGCGGGGATGAGCTCCCCCGAGGCTACGTCAAGCCCTCGCAGAATGATGCAGAGATTGGAGGCACCGCCCCGCTCGCAAACTGTTACCACGCACCAGCCCCCTTCGTCGGTCATGCCCGCGTTCATGCCCTTGCAGTAGCCGTTGTAGTAGTTCTGACTACTGTCGGAAATGAGGGCGTTGCGGTTAGAGAAGAGGCGTTCATCAGATACGTTAGTGGCAGGGACGGTGTAGGTGCGTGACGAGCTGATCTTCATGTACAGATCATTGGCGTAGGCCTCTCGGGCGATGATGGCAATATCCCTGGCGGTGGTGCACATGGCGGGATCGTGAAGGCCCGTGGGATTGGTGTAGCGGGTGTGGAGGGTGCCCAGGCGGAGAGCTTCCTCGTTCATGTCCTCCACGAAGGCGGCTACCGACCCTGAACTGAGGCAAGCCAGTACGCAGGCGGCGTCGTTGTAGCCTCCGCAGATTGCGGCGTAGAGCAGATCGCGGACAGTCAGCTTTTCCCCGTCTGCCAGGTGCATACTACGCCCCGAAACCCCCGCCACCATGGCGGCGGAAACCGTCACCACCTCGTCCTGACGGTCGGAAAGTGAACGGCAGGCCAGAAGCCCCGTCATGATCTTGACAGAGGAGGAGGGGTATACGTTGGTGTCAGCTTCTTTTTCGTAGAGGGTCAGATTATTCTCCAAATTGAGGAGCAGCACCACACCCACGTCGGCGGAGACAGGGGGGGCCTCGGTTGCATGGGCGGGGAGGATACCGATCCCCAAAAGCACCGACAGGATCAGCATCAGGCAGAGAAAGAAGAAAAGGGTACGCCGCCACGGACGGCAAGACCCCGAGCGCGCGGGACGGGTGTCAGCGGTCATGACGGCATACTCCTTTCGGGAAATTTCATTGGGGATCAGAAGGGATCGATATCGGGATCGGGGGGAGGAAGTCGGCGTAGACGCTTCTCCACGTATGCCGAAGCCTGCTCGGCATCCCGGCGGATGGCGGCGACTAAGGACTCCAATCCGTCGAATTTCTGCTCGTCGCGGAGTTTTTTCAGAAACTCGACCTTGATGCGCTTGCCGTACAGATCGCCCTTCATGCCGATCACGTAGGTCTCGCAGTTCACGCGGGCAAAGTCGTCCACGGTGGGGTGGGAGCCCACGTTGGAGACTCCGGCAAAAACGCCGTAGGGCGTATGGCAGAGGGTCACGTAGACCCCGGATTGCGGAATGGCGCGCTCGGCGGGGAAATACTGGTTAGCAGTCGGGAAGCCCAGGGTACGGCCGAGAGCCTTCCCGTGTACTACGGCGGTCTCCAACGAGTAGGGACGGCCCAGAAGCCGCTCGGCGGTTTCGGTGTCCCCATCCTTGAGGCAGGCCCGAATGCGGGAGGAGCTGACGGTCATACCGTCCATCTGCATCTCGGGCTGTATGAACATATGCCCGCTTCCAAAGGCCTCCAGCAGATGGTATACGTTTCCTTGGGCGTGCTTACCGAAATAGTGGTTGAAGCCGCAGACAACACCCACACAGCCGCAGGATTCCTTGAGCAGGGTGATAAACTCCCTGGGCTCCAGATCACGAACGTGGGGAAAATCGCAGAGGCAGACGAAGTCCAGACCTCGGGCGGCAAAGATGCGAAGCTTGTCCCGCAGGGTAGTCAAATGACCCCGCACGCGAACGGGAGTCACGCCCTCGGGGGTGAAAACAAAGTCCACCGTAGGGCGGAAGAAGCAGAAGACTCCGGCCAAGGTCTCCCCCTCACGGGCGGAAAGCTCACGGGCAAGCTGTCTGCCCTCGGCCAACAGCACGGCGTGGGCGCGATGGACACCGTCAAAATTTCCCAGACACATGACCGATCGCACAGGCGGCTCCATGGGACGGGGCTCAACCCCTCGCAGGTCAACAAAGATCAGACGGGTGGCCATCGCGGATCAATCGGGCTTTGCCTCGGAGGGGCAATAGCGGATATAGAGCTCAATGAGGGTCTCCAAAAGCCGATCCCGTCCAATACGGCGGGCAATGGCACGAGCCTGGGTGCCCTCAGGAAGGTAGATAGGGTCCTCGGTAATGAGATATCCCGAAAGCTGTGTCACGGGATCCTGACCGCTGTCCCGAATGATGGCGATCAGCGTGCTCAGAGAGCTCTCGCAGGAATGGCAGTGGGCATCCTCGCCGTATGAGGGGGAAGTGGGTTCCGTATGATCCAAAAACAGGAATTTTCCATTTTCCGTCATGGTGCTTGTCCTCCTTTTCCATGAAAGAAATCAGCATCGATCTCAATATACAATCATAGATATTATACATCATCCCGCATCGAAAAACAAGAGGCAGGATAAAGAATTTACAAAAAATTGCAAAATGGCACCAAAAAGTTCCGCTCCCCGTATCGGAGAGCGGCGCAGGCTTCAGGAGCGTGTCTCGGGAGACGTGTCAGCGGCGGTTTCGGCGGGAGAGATATGACTGTCCGCCGGCTCAGCCGACGTTTCGGTTTCAGGCTCAGTCTCGGGCAACAGCAGAGAGAAGTAAACGGCTTCGGGGGCGCCGTCCTTGCCGATATAGGCCATGATGCCCAGATACTCCTCCATGGGGTAGCTGCCGTCGCGGATGGAGGAGAAGTCGATCATCAGCGTATAACTGCCCGCCACGTGAGGCAGCACGGTCTCGGGAGAGGCGGCACCGTCCGCGTAGACCTTGATGCGCCCTGCGCGGATGGTGACTCCGTCCACCTTGTAGTCGGGATCGGTACAGGCGAGAGCATCCCCCATGCGGTCGTAGACGGCGGCGTACAGGGGCTCATCAGAGGTCTTGACCAGGGTCAGAGTGGCGGTGGTTTCGGTGACGGCGGTCAGGGTCAGGGTGCTGTCTGCCAGAGTGACCGAGGTGCCAATTGAAGAGATCTGCTCGGGATCGGGCTTATTAGGGGTCTCAGCGTCCCCGATCTCGTTCTTATCCTTGTTCCAGTCGGGCCCCCGCAGAACGAGGTCTGTGTTGATGACGGTTCGCAAATATGGGAAGGAGACCGCCAGCACCGCAACGATACAGGCCGCCACAGCCCAGGGAAGCAAGCGGCGGGAGCTTTTGGCTTTCCCGTGAGCAGCGCGGATCAGGATCGGGTCAATACAGCCGATCCCCCGCGCCAGGGTATCGGTATCGGGATACCAGCCCTGCGCAGGCTCCTGCTCCAGAAAACGGGAGAGACGCTTGCGGGTCTTGCATAAACGGGATTTTACGCGGTTCTCATTGAGTTGGAATCGGCGGGCGATCTCACTCAGGGACTCGGCGTAGAAGTAACGGCAGAGGAAGAGATCACGAGTCTCCCGTCCCTGCTTGCGGAGAAAGCGGGTGAGCTGATCCCCGGCGAGAGCCGCCTCCCCTTCGGGGTCAAAACCGCCCGAAAAGCCCGTACGGACAGCGGGGCGGCATTCACTCAGCTCGTCCAGTACGGTGGCGAACAGATTGTATCCCCGTTTGGCGGTCTGGCTGGATCGATACCCCTCCAAGGCGATGGAACGGGTAAGGGCTTGCAGATGTATATCCGGATGGGTAGGCAGGATGGAGGAAGAGACCTCGGAAAGCTCCTCTGCCGCCGCGCGGACGCAGGCCTCGGCCTCTTTCTCACCGGCCAAAATATTCATGGCGATGCGGCGGCAGTCGTAGCCGTATGCATCAAGGCTTGCCTGAACGGCGCCGGGATCCTTACGTCGGTATAGCTCCAGTATTCTATCGTGTTCCATGGGCAGCTCCTTCATTCATGAACGGGCAGCAAGCGCGAGCCCGATCTTCTTGCTTTATTGTATCACATTTTTGAAAATATTGCAACCCCCTATTTTCCCTCTTTGACTAAACTGTTCTGCGAGGAACCGTCAGATTTTTCTCAAAATTCGGCAAACATCTTGACAAACAACGGATAAGCGTGTATAATACTATGATGTATAGTAACAGTCGCTCTTTCCGTAAGGGCAAGAAGGGAGAATCTACCATGGATTCCGTAAAGCTCGCACAAATCAAGCATGAGGCCGCCATGATCCGTCTCGGGATTCTGGACGGCGTCCACGCCGCCTCCTCCGGCCATCCCGGAGGCTCTATGTCTATTGCCGATATTCTGGCCTACCTGTATTTCGCTGAGATGAAGGTGGATCCCGAGAACCCCAAGTGGGAGAACCGTGACCGCTTCGTTCTTTCCAAGGGACACGCCGCTCCCGCTCTGTACGCCGCGCTGGCCTGTAAGGGTTATTTCCCCTTTGAGGAGCTGAAAACCCTCCGCCGCGTGGATTCCATCCTCCAGGGGCACCCCGATATGAAGCACATTCCCGGTGTGGATATGACCACGGGCTCTCTGGGACAGGGCATTTCCGCCGCCGTCGGTATGGCACTGGCCGCCAAGGTGGACGGCAAGGACTACCGCACCTATACCATCGTGGGTGACGGTGAATCCGAGGAGGGTCAGGTCTGGGAGGCACTGATGTTCGCCGCCCGTCACGACCTGGACAATCTCTGCGTGATCTTCGACTACAACGGTCTTCAGATCGACGGCCCTGTGGCTGATATCGTCAACCCCGCTCCCTACGAGGGAAAGCTGGCCGCCTTTGGCTTCCACGTCATCACCATCGATGCCCACGATCTCGGTCAGATCGAGAATGCCTTCGCCGAGGCCCGCGCCGCCAAGGGTAAGCCCACCGCCATCGTGGCAAACTCGGTCAAGGGTAAGGGAGTCTCCTTTATGGAGAATCAGGTTAAGTGGCACGGCTCCGCTCCGAATGACGCACAGTACGAGCAGGCTGTCGCCGAGATCCGTGCACAGATGTAAGGAGGACAGACACATGGAATGCAAGATCGGAGATAAGATCGCAACCCGCGAGGCCTATGGTAAGGCCCTCGCAGAGCTGGGCGCAAGCCACGACTTCGTGGTGCTGGATGCCGACCTGGCCGAAGCCACCAAGACCTGTTACTTTGCCAAGGCCTACCCTGACCGCTTCTTTGACTGTGGTAT
>JAGBAS010000048.1 GCA_017938885.1 Clostridia bacterium | reverse complement strand
GCTGTATTCCAACCAATACAAAGGAGGCAGGACCATGCAGAAAAACCCAACCCACATCCTTCCGACGGAGGTACATACGGTAAACTCCTTATCCGGCAAAGTGAAACGCCCCAAGCTCCGCATATGCATCGACCGCCTGTTCCCGACCGTACCCCCCGTGACGCATCGCCGCGTATGGGCGGTGGGTCTGTTGGCTGTAGCGGTGGCGGGGACGGTTCTTCTTTGGCGGTGGAGCGGTTGGGGGAGATGGATGCCCTCGGGCTCTGAGGGAGGGTTTCACGGCGGTCTGCCCGTTCTGTCTCCAATCATAAGGGACGAGACCGATACCCTGTCCTCAGGCTCTGCCGAAGGCGAGGCGACCGAGCCCGTCCCGCCCGTCCGGGAGGATGAGACCGAGCCCTTTCCCGAGACAGGTACCGCTACCTGCCCAGCCGAATCCGAGGCGACGCCTCCCTCTGAGCACCCCGCCGACCGGGAGAGTGAAGCTCTGCCCCAAAGCCCGTCCGACAGCCCTTCCGACGATACCGACCAACCGCCCGCCGAGCCGCCCGCTGAGCCGCCCGCTGAGCCCGAAACCGAGAGTCGGGAGACCGGCGCCGTGACCGAGCCCGTTGCCGATCCTCCCCCCGAGCCTGAGACACTGCCCGTTCCGGAGGGTTGCTTCCCCGTCCTCTCGGCCGACGTCAGCGAAGCTCTTCGCGGCGCGGGCTATATCCTCAACGAAGGAGTCGCGCTCCCCTCAACTCTTCCCGCCAATCCCGTCTGGCGGGCGGAGCGCCCCGCTGTTTTGATCGTGAACACCCACCCCTACGAGGGCTACCATGACGGCTCGCCTTGGTTTGACCCCGCCCAAGGAGGACTTTCGCAGACCGATTCACCCAATGATCCCGACGGCGTGGTGGCCTTGAGCGTAGCCCTCACCCGCGCCCTGCGGGATAGCGGCGTAACCGTCATCCATCTCCGTCTCCCCACCACGCCTGAGGAATCCTCCGCCGAGCTCTACGACCGCACCGCGTCCATGATCCGCCACTACTGCCGCCTCTATCCCGACATCGGCCTTGTCCTCGATCTGCGTCGCTCGGCCGAGCTGACCGAGAAGGGAGAAATACTGCGTACCGAAGGACGCGCTGACGGAAATCCCTGCGCCCAGCTCCGTATCACGGTCAGCGGTGGGCGGGACACCGAGGCCCTGCGCTATGACCTGGCCGCCGCCCTCGCCCTGCGGGAGAGCCTGTGGGGAGAATCCCCTGCGCTCAGCCGCCCTGTGCGGGTCAAGAACGGGAGCGGTCTCGTCCCCGACCTCTCGGATTTGCGGGTGCTGACCCTGGAAATGGGTGCGGCGGGGAACACCTTTGCCGAGGCGAAGGGCCTCGTGGCTCCTCTTGCACGGGCTCTGGATGGAATTCTGCAAAAAATCGGCTGAAAATGGAAAATAATTTCCGAAACCCCTTTACAAACGACAAAATATATGCTATAATAGTTCCAAATAAAGAAAACCGCAAAGGCGGAGACGGAGTGGCGCATGGAGCAGACGACCTATCTCGAGCGAATCAAAAAAATCAAGAGCAGCCGAAAGATCACCAACGATAAGCTGGCCGAAATGACGGGTATCCCTCTGGGAACCCTGTCCAAGCTTCTGGCGGGTGTCAGCGACTCCCCCAAGCTCTCCAATATCGTGGCCATCAGCCGTGCGCTGGATTGCTCTCTGGATTGGCTCATCACGGGGGTTCCCGAGAATACCAATAATTATACTCTGGAGCCCGAGGAGATGAACCTGGTGGAGTCCTACCGTGAGCTGGACAGCTATGGCCGCGCTCTGACCCTGGCTGTTGTGGAGATGGAAAGATCCCGCGCCCAAAGACAGGCCGACGAGGAGGCCATCAAGCTCCACGATGCCGCCCGCCGCAGTGCCCGCCGAGGCGCGCCCAGACTTCGCCGTCCCGAGGATGGAAGCGAGACCGATACCGCCGCTGTGTTCCGCGTCAGCATGACCGACACCCTGCCGGATGAGGCCGCGCCCGTCGCCGAAACGGCACCCATCTCCGCCTCCGCTCCCGCCCGGCCCATCACTGCCGCTGACCTCATCCGGGGAGGAACGTCTGCCGAGGGGGAAGCTTCCGCCTCCGAGCCCGCCATTCCCCGCTCCCTGCTCACCCGCTCCTCGGATCTCCCCGCAGGTCTGCGCCGTCGGAGCATCGGGCTCTACGATATGCCCGTCTCGGCGGGTGTCGGTGAATTTCTGGCTGACGCCGCCCGTATCGAGGACATCAGCATTCCCGACGACCCCCGTACCGCCGAGGCGGATTACGCCCTCCGCATCAACGGCGACAGCATGGAGCCGAAATACCGTTCGGGAGATATCATTCTCATCCAGACCGCCGACACCGTGGAGGAGGGCGAGCTGGGGGTATTCATCCTGGACGGCTCGGGCTATTTCAAGAAGTACGGCGGGGATCGCCTCATATCCCTGAATCCCAAATATGCCCCCATCCCCCTCAAGGACTTCGAGGACGTGGCTTGCTGCGGCCGCGTGGTGGGGAAGCTCAAGAGAAAATAATCACCCCCATGTACGAAAGAGGAGCTGACCTGTCACGGCCGGCTCCCCTTTTTTCGTCACATCATCTTTTTCACACAGCAGATCGCCTTCATCATGCACCCTGCGATCAGCAGCGTGAAAGCCCCGGCCGCAAAATCGAAATAGCGAATGGTGAAGCCGCCCTTCACCGACATGGTATCCGAATTGGAGCCCTTGATCTCGGTCTGCCCCGTGGGATCGTCGTCCATGTCGGGAATGTGCCGCTTTTCTACGGTGTACTGCATGGATAAAGCGGGCTTGCGCAGGCACTTCATCCATTGGCCGAGGCAGCAGGTCTTCTCGCTTTGCTCCATGAGACGGAGCATATCGTCGGCACCGTTGGTGGGCGTCTTGGCGGTGTCGGTGCTTTGGGTGTCTGCGGCGGTGTGATCCGCCGTATCGACGGTTTCGTGCGCGTTTGTGCGGTTGAATTTATCTTGATTCTGGTTTTCCATAATCTATACCCCCTGATTGCGGTGTGCAAGGGTAGTATGCGATGAAACAAGGCGGCTTATTCGGGGTGGATGAATTTTCAAATTTGGGTGTAACTATTCAGTCAATGCTTCAAATTGCAGTTTATCGGTGGGTTTCCTTGTCGTAGGGTGGGGGCTTGCTCCTGCCGAAAAGCCCTCACACCCGCTTCGCGGGAGCTCCCCCGGAGGGGAAGCCTTTCGCGTCATACTCAGAGAAATCTCTTTTCCCGATCAGTGCTTTCCCGCCGTTCCAAGGCTCCCCCCTTTTGGAGGCCTTCTCGCAAGCTCGGGCGCGAAGCGGTGAGAGGGCAAATAATGCAGGCAAGACACAACCGCCCCATTTCAAGCAGTTCGATAAACCCCAATTTGCCCACTCAAAACCAAAAGGGAGAAACCAACCGGCTTCTCCCTTTGAACATTCAATTCAATCCATCAAGGCTGAGCGGCCGACGTAATCTGCATAGCCGCCTCGTCGGCGTTGATGGTACCGGGGCAGTTGAGGGCGTCGCCGCCGCAGTTGCCGGTCACGGTACAGCCGGCCTCCACGGTGATGGACATGGTGGCCTGGATCGCGTCGTCGATGCAGTTGATCTCCACCTTGGAGCCGGCCGAGATCAGAATGTATCCCTTATCGGTACGGTCAGCGGTATCCGACTTGATGGCATCCTCGCCACCAGAGAGCTTGACGGTGGCGTTCTCGATCTCCACGCTGTCATTGCCCTTCAGAATGTTGTTGACGCCCGTGACGTTCAGGGTGCAATCCTTGATGCGCAGGTCGTTTTTGCAGCCGATACCGTTGTTGTAGTTGCCGTTGACGTTGAGGGTACCCTCGCCCTTGATGGTCAGGTCGTCGGATGAGTAGATGCAGGCGTTGGGCTTATCCTCGGCGGGGTTGGCGAACTGGTACAGGGTAGCGTCGGTCAGGGTGTTGACAGAGCCTGCGGCCAGGTAGATGGTGGCCTTGTCGGCACTCTCGATGTAGAGGGGAGCCGAGGTGTTGCAGGAGGCGGTGAAGTTGTTGAAGATTAACTCCACCTCTGCGGTCTTGCCGACGGCCACCTTGATCTGGCCGCCCGACAGGTCGCCCTTCAGCTCGTAGGAGCCGCCGCGGGTGATGACGAAGGCACCGTTCTCCACCGTAATACCCGTATCCTGGACAGAGGTGGAGAGCTGGTTGCCGTTAAAGGTCAGCACCACGGTGGTGGGAGCGGCGGTGCCGGGGTTTTGATTGTTGGGGTCGGAGGGGGTGTTGTTTATGGTGCCGTCAGGCAGGGTCACGGCGGGCTGACCGTTAGCATCGGTCTGAACGTTGTTGTTCGGACCCGATTCGGCAGGGTTGTCGGGGGTCTTGTCGCAGGCAATGAGAGTCAGGGCCAGCAGAGCGGCCAGAAGGATCAGCGCGAGCTTTTTCATGGGAATCATATCCTTTCTTTGTGGAATGCCCGAGGGCTGGGGAAGATACGATCAAAGAGTCTTGCCTATTTTCAAGTTTATCGGAAATATGTGTAGGGAACGTGAATATCCCTTTATTTTTTTATGAATCTCGGGATAAACATCCGCACTCCGCGCTCGGGGAGCGTGGGTATCGGTCGGTATGCAGCTCCAACAGGGGATCAGCCCGCGTTGGTGCTTGCGTCCGTATCGGCCTCGGTCTCGGGCTCCAGAGCCTTGGAGCGGTCCACCGTAATCACCACACCGCCCTCGTTGGTGCCGGATACGGTATAGGCGTAGTTGGTGGGATGCTTGACAGTAGCCGAGCCGTCCACGGCCACGTACCAGACCTCGTAGTACTTACCGTCGGCGCCGTTGATCTTCAGGGGCTTGTCGTCGGTGTACTCCTTGAGGGCGTTGACGTACTCCTCCAGGCAGAGATTATGCTCGGTCATGTAGGTGGCGTGGGCCACGCCCACGTAGCGGAAGTAGTCGGTGTAATCATCAACGCCGGTGATATCTACCTTGTCAGCAGGGTAGCGGATCACGAAGCCGTACTTGTGGCAGTTCTCAAAGAGCCAGTTGTAGACGGGATCGGTGGAGAGGGCGTAGCTGTTGCCGTTGCGGATGTAGCCCAGCTGGACACCCATACCCGTGTGGTGGTCGGAATAGCCCACCTGGGTGGCAGAACCATTGTCAACCAACTCTTTTTGATCCTCGGCGGAGCGGTAAGCGTAGCGAACGCTGACGGCGTCAATGCCGGTAGCGGCGTGGAAGTCCACCAGCATCCGATCCATCGCGTCCAGTGCGGTGATCTCCATGTAAGTGGAGAGACCCGACTGCTGATAGGCACGGGGCGTGTGGGTAATGCGCTTATCGTTAATCTCATCCAGATGGTCGATGCCATCGGGGAAGGTATACTTGTGGGTGGTGTTGACGAGAGCCAGAGGGCCCTGGAGAGTATCGCTGGCGGTCACCGTAAAGGAGCCCCAGTCCACCTTCTCGTTGTCGGGACCCTTGCCGATCTCACCGCGGATGTTGGCGATGATCCCGCCGATGGCCATGACGAGCAGCATCAGAACCGTCAGGGCGGCCAGGGCGATGACGCCGAGGAGGGTGTATTTTTGCAGGGCGCGGTTGCGCTCCCGCTTTTCGACGTTGCTGTTGCGAACCGTGTTGAAGCCGCGGTCCTCGGTCTGGTTAGCCATAGTGACCTCCTGTTGAAAAATTTACCCGCCGCCGAAGCGGCAGCGGGTAGAAATATGGGTTGAGAATCAGTCAGCGTCCTTGATGGAGAAGTCCATGCGGCCCTTCTTATCCAGACCCAGGTACTTCACGCGGACAACGGTGCCCAGCTCAATGCCGGCGTCCTCCACCTTCTCCAGGCGGCGGTTGGTGATCTTGGAGATGTGGACCATGCCCTCCTTGCCGGGAGCGTACTCCACGAAGCAGCCGAACTCCTTGATGCCGGTGACCTTACCGGTGTAGACCTGGCCCACCTCGGGCTCAAAGACGATGGCGGCGATGGCAGCCTGGCAAGCCTCGGCCTGGGCGGCGTTGACGGCGGCGATGCGGATGGTACCGTCGTCGTCGATGTCCACCTTGGCGCCGGACTCGGCCTGGATCTTCTGGATGACGGAGCCGCCCTTACCGATGACCTCGCGGATCTTGTCGGGATCGATCTTCATGACGGTCATCTTGGGAGCGAACTTGGAGACGGTCTCGCGAGGCTGAGGAATGGCCTTCAGAATGACCTCGTCGATGATGTAGTCGCGGCCCGCGTGGGTCTGCTCCAGAGCCTGCTTGATGATCTCAGGGGTCAGACCGTCGATCTTCAGGTCCATCTGGATGGAGGTGATACCCTTGTGAGTACCGGCCACCTTGAAGTCCATGTCGCCGTAGAAGTCCTCAAGACCCTGGATGTCGATCATGGTATCCCAGGAGCCGTCCTCGGCGGTAATCAGACCGCAGGAAATACCGGCGACGGGAGCCGAGATCGGCACACCGGCGTCCATCAGAGCCAGGGTAGAGCCGCAGACGGAACCCTGAGAGGTGGAGCCGTTGGAGGAGACCACGTCAGAGACCAGACGGATGGCGTAGGGGAACTCCTCGGGGGTGGGGAGCACGGGGATCAGGGAACGCTCGGCCAGAGCGCCGTGACCGATCTCGCGGCGGCCGGGAGAACGGGTGGACTTAGCCTCACCGGTGGAGAAGCCGGGCATATTGTAGTGGTGCATGTAGCGCTTCTCGGTCTCGTTGTCGATACCGTCCAGCATCTGAGCCTCAGCGAGCGTGCCCAGGGTGGCTACGGTCAAAACCTGGGTCTGGCCGCGGGTGAAGAGGCCCGAGCCGTGGGTGCGGGGCAGAACGCCGACCTCGGCGCCCAGGGGACGGATGGTGTTCATGGAACGGCCGTCCACGCGCTTCTTGTCCACCAGCAGCCAGCGGCGGACGATCTTCTTCTGGATCTTGTAGACCAGCTCCTCCATCTGAGCGCCGATCTCGGGATACTCCTCCTCGAACTGAGCGAGGATGGCGTCCTTAACGGGAACCATACGGGCGTCGCGCACGTTCTTGTCGTCGGTGTCCAGAGCGGCCATGACGTCCTTCTCACAGAAGGCAAAGACCTTGTCGAACATATCGTGATCCAGGTCACCGGAGGGATACTCGAACTTGGGCTTGCCGATGTCGGCAATGATGGTGTTGATGAAGCCCAGCAGGTCCTTGATGACCTCGTGAGCCTTCATGATGGCGGCGAACATGGTGTCGTCGTCCACCTCGCGGGCGCCGGCCTCGATCATGACCACCTTCTCCATGGAAGCGGCCACGGTCAGCTCCAGATCGCTCACCTTGCGCTGAGCCTCGGTGGGGTTGACCACGAGCTCACCGTTCACCAGACCCATGAACACGCCGCCGATGGGGCCGTTCCACGGAATGTCGGAGATGGAGAGGGCGATGGAGGCACCGATCATAGCGGTGATCTCGGGGGAGCAGTCGTGATCCACGGACATGACGGTCAGGGTCAGAGCCACGTCGTTACGCAGATCCTTGGGGAACAGGGGACGGACGGGACGGTCGATGACGCGGGAGGTCAGAACGGCCTTCTCGGAGGGCTTACCCTCGCGCTTCAGGTAACCGCCGGGGATCTTACCGGCAGCGTACATTCTCTCGTCGAAATCGACGGACAGGGGCAGAAAGTCAATGCCGTCGCGGGGCTTCTCGGAAGCGGTGGCGCAGCAAAGCACGGCGGTGTCGCCGTAGCGGCAGAGGCAGGAGCCGTTGGCCAGGCCGGCAAGCTTACCGGTCTCGATGACCAGGGGACGGCCTGCCAGGGTGTACTCATAGATCTTGTGGTTCTTAAACTCCATAGCAGAGCTTTGAATGGTGTACATAGTGTTTTTCCTCCGTTTTTCAGATTTTCGTTTTGGCTTTGGTGGATCTGCGGAGTTTAGCACTTACCTTCAAGCCGGAGGATTCCGACCCAAAGGTAAGAACTAAAGCTGCGCAGATCGGGCGAATCGGGATGCGTTTTTGGGGGGATCCTGCCGAAAAATGCGGCGGGAAAGGGAATTTTCAGTAAACGAAACGCAAGGGAGTGAGAGCGACCAACCCGTGAAGGCCGCCGTTCCGCACTCCCTTTTTGTTTGGATTACTTTCTGAGGTTCAGCTTCTCGATGATGGCACGGTAGCGCTCGATGTCTACCTTCTGGAGATAACCGAGGAGGTTACGTCTGTGGCCGACCATCTTCAGAAGACCGCGGCGGCTGTGATGGTCCTTCTTATTGGACTTCAGATGCTCGGTCAGGCTGTTGATGCGGTAGGTCAGAATGGCGATCTGGACCTCGGGGGAGCCGGTGTCACCCTCGTGGATGGCGTACTCGGCAATGATGGCTTGCTTTTCCTGGTTGGTCATGGTTTTTTCACCTTTCAATATAAAATTTGGCATACCCACAGAGGGCGGTTGGTGAAGTGCCGCATGGCGGCTGTATCCGCGAACCGTGCGCATGTCATACGGCGTTATTATAGCATACCTGCGCGCGTTTGTAAAGAGACGAAATGAAAATTTTCAAAAAGTTCACAAATTCAAGAGGTCGTTTTCATGCAAAATGCAGAATCTTCGGATAATATGGGTAAGCAAGAAGTTGAGGAGGGAGTGAATTATCAAATTTGGGTTTATCGAACGGTTGGTTTGTGCTTTGCCCGCGTTAGTTGCCCTCTCATCGCTACGCGCCCGAGCTTGCGAGGAGGCCCCCAAAAGGGGGCGCCTTGGAACGGTGGAAAAACACATACCGGGGAACGGGATCTCGCCGGGATTAGTATGAAAGGCTCCCCTCTGGGGGAGCTCCCGCCAAGGCGGGTGAGAGGGCAACACGCAAGGGCAAAGCACAAACCGACCCACCGTTAAAATTCCAAAGTACCTTTTTCAATTCCTACCCCCGAATTCCCCAAATCCCTTGACTTTCCGCAAAAACCATAGTATAATATAAGGGACTCTATCTGCCTCCTCGGGAGACGAAGAAAGAAGGCGTTATTTTTGGCCGGCCAGTTACGTTCCGAAAAAATGAATATGACCGAGGGCCCCGTCCTCGGCAAAATGATCCGCTTCACCATACCCGTCATGGCCTCGGGTATCCTCCAGCTCCTGTTTAACGCCGCCGACGTGGCGGTGGTGGGGCAGTTCGCGGGGGACGCCGCCATGGCCGCCGTGGGGAGCTGCGGCGCGCTTATTAACCTCATTATCAACCTGTTTATTGGCCTGTCGGTAGGCGCGGGTGTCATCGCCGCCCAGGAGCTGGGCGCGAAACGCTACGAGGAGGTGGATAAGCTCATCTCCACCGCCCTGACCTCCTCCATCATCGGCGGTATCGCCGTCATGATCTTCGGCATCGTCATGGCCGAGCCCCTGCTCCTCCTCATGGACACCCCCGAGGACGTGCTGGCCGAGGCCGTCCCCTATATGCGGGCCTACTTCTGCGGTATGCCCGGCTGTCTGGTCTACAACTACATGGCCGCCATCCTGCGATCCGGCGGCGATACCAAACGCCCCCTGTTTTTCCTGACGGCGGCGGGTGTGGTCAACGTCATTCTGAATCTCGTCATGGTGTTGGGCTTCGGCATGGGCGCCATCGGCGTGGGCGTGGCGACGGCGGTCTCCCAGTACGTGGCGGCGGGCGCGACCCTCGTCTACATGAGCAAGACCAAGACCTCACTGCGGCTGGCGGGCTTCAAGGTCTACGGCAAGAAGCTCCTCCGCATGGTCACCATCGGCCTCCCCGCAGGACTTCAGGGCTGTATGTTCTCCCTGTCCAACGTCATCATCCAGTCGGCGGTCAACGCCTACCCCACCGTTACCATCGCGGGCAACACGGCGGCGGGCAACCTGGAGGGCTTCGTTTATACCGCCATGAACTCTGTCTACCACGCCGCTTTGACCTTCATCGGTCAGAACGTGGGCGCGGGGAAGTACGAGCGCATCAAGAAGATCGCCTTCCAATGCGCGGGCATGGTGCTGGTCATCGGTCTGGGTCTCAGCGGTCTGCTGGTCTTCTTTGGCGATAAGCTCCTGCTCATCTACGCCTCGGGTGAGAACCGCGACCTCATCGTGCAGGCGGGCATGAACCGCCTCTCCATCATCGCCGCCACCTACTTCCTCTGCGGTCTCATGGACGTGGGCTGCGGCATTCTGCGCGGCATGGGTAAGGCCATGCAGCCCATGATCGTCTCCCTTTTGGGCTCCTGCGTCTTCCGTATCATCTGGGTCTTCACCGTCTGCCCCCTCTTCCCCGGGCAGATCATGGCCCTCTACATCAGCTACCCCATCTCCTGGATCGTCACGGGCGGCGTCCACTATGTCTTCTGCGTCTACTTCTACCGTAAGCTCATGAAGCGGAAGAAGCTTGCGGAGCTGACTGCTCAATAGCCGTAAGGAGGCTCTCCCTTTGGGAGAGCTGTCGCCGTAGGCGACGGAGAGGGCAGATCCGAGCAGATAACCCTCTCCGTCACGCTTCGCACCTCACCTTTTCACTCTTACCTATCACTTCCCGAAAGGAGCTCCCCATGTCCTACTCCATGTCCGACCCCAACCCTACCCTCTCCCCCTACGCCCTCCGAGCCGCCGAGAACCGCCAGAGGTTCATCGAGATCTATAAGACCCACATCACCCGCGACGGTGCCGACAAGCTCCTGGCCTACCTGGAAAGCTCCGACTTTTTCACCGCCCCTGCCTCCACCCGTTACCACGGCAACTACGAGGGCGGTCTCTGCCAGCATTCCCTCAACGTCTACGACGCCCTGGTGGACATCCTGAACCGCCCCCGCGTGAGGGAGACCTACGGCATCAGCTATTCGGACGAGAGCATCGCCATCGCCGCCCTGCTCCACGACCTCTGCAAGGTGAACTTCTATAAGGTCTCCACCCGCAACGTCAAGAACGAGCAGGGACGCTGGGAGGCCCAGCCCTACTATACCATTGAGGACACCCTCCCCTACGGACACGGGGAGAAGTCTGTCTACATCGCCTCGGGCTATATGCGCCTGACCCGCGACGAGGCCTTCGCCATCCGCTACCACATGGGATTTTCGGGTCCCGAGGATCCCGGCAACGTGGGCAAGGCTCTGGAGATGTTCCCCCTGGCCTGGGCTCTCTGCGTGGCGGATATGGAGGCGGCTTACTTTATGGAGGGAAGCCCGAAGAAGTGATATCCGCCTGCGGCGGGTGAAATCCACTTCGTGGATGAAATCCGCACTTCGCGCGGATGAAATCTGCGCCTACGGCGCAGGTTAAGGAAGGCTTGCCCCGCAAGCGGCGCAAGCCCATTGATCGTAAACTTTAGGAGGAAACGCCTATGGGCCGTAGTTTAGGCTATTTCGATTCCGACGAGCTGGATCGCCCCGAGCTGAATAAATGTCCCGATTGCGAGTGCTACTTCGCCTCGGAGGAATGCCCCCTGTGCGGCAAGATCTGCCCCGAGGAGATGCGGGCGGGCAACCGCGCCGCCCCCAAGAAGCCCAAGAAGCGGAAAAACTCCTCGGGGCGGGTGCAGTTCATCCCGTTCTACCATACCTGGTGGTTCATTCTGATCGCCTTCATCTTCTCCCGTATCGCGGGCGTCGTCCTGTTCATCACCAGCCCCTACTCCAAAAAGGCCAAGATCATTACCGTGGCCTCGGTGGTGGGCGGGTATGTGCTGCTGTTCGTGGCGGGGACGGTCCTTGTGCCCATGCTGTGGGATCAGTCCCTCGTCAATGACAGGATCCCCCGCGCCGAATACGTGGAGCTGTGCGATCCCATGAGCGTTGAGGAGTACCACCGTGACGCCTATAACGAGGGAAATTACGTGACCCTGGAGCTTGTCGTGGAGACACAGCTTAGTGCAGACGGGAACGTTTTCTACCTATGTACCGACGTGAACGGCGGTGATCTTAAGATCTACGTCTGGGATCAAAGCGTGGAAAAAAAGACCAACTATCTGCAAGGAGACATGATCCGCGTTTATGGGGAATGCTCGGGGGTGGCTGACTACGATCTGTATCAATCCGTTGGTGAGCATCCCATGGTGTTCATGGCCTACAGTGACCTGATCGGCTGATCCGCCCCGCATAGAACCCCCTCTTTCGTGGCACACTACCTCCAAAAAAGGGAAGTGAACCGCCATGAACCTCACCAAAGAAACCTACAAAAAATACGCCGACGCCCGCGCGCCCAGATCCCCGCTTTTGAAGGATTGCGCCCACGCCTTTCTCGTGGGTGGCCTGATCTGCACGATCGGTCAAGCCCTGACCGACATCTATACCAAGCTCTGCTCCATGCCCAAGGAGGACGCGGGGACACTGACCGCCGCTACCCTTGTATTGGTGGCCGCCATCCTCACGGGCATGGGGGTCTTCGACCGCATCGCCAAGTTCGCGGGGGCGGGGACCCTGGTACCCATCACGGGCTTTGCCAACGCCGTGGTCTCCCCCGCCATCGACTCCAAGAGCGAGGGCTTGATCCTGGGCGTGGGGGCCAAGATCTTCTCGGTGGCGGGACCCGTCCTGCTCTACGGCACCCTGGCGGGGACGGTGTATGGGGTGATCTACTGGATCGCAACGCTTTTTTGAGATACAAAGATACAAGATACAAGATACAAGATAGGCGCGGAGCCTTTCCGCACCTTGTATCTTCGCGCCGGTTTGTATACATACAGTTGGTATATTCGATCGCAAAATGCTTAAGAATTAGGTTTGGCGGTGGGGCTTTCCTTCGTAGGGGAGACCCCTCCCCTGCGATGGTTTTTTACCGTCTCTACTACCGAAAGGAGAATACATAATGGATTTCAAAAACATCGACAAAAAGTACCGTCCCGTACCCTTCTGGTCCTGGAACGAGAAGCTGAACGTCCCCGAGACCCTGCGGCAGGTGGGGCTGATGGACGATGCCGGCATCGGCGGCTTCTTCATGCACGCCCGCGGAGGCCTCCAGACCGAGTACATGGGCGAGGAGTGGTTCGAGAACGTCACCGCCTGCGTGGAGGACGCCGAGAAGCGGGGTATGCACGCCTGGGCCTACGACGAGAACGGTTGGCCCTCGGGCTTTGGCGGCGGTGTGGTCAACGGCAAGGGCATCAAGTACCAGCAGAAGTACCTCCGTGTCCGCAAGTTCACCCCCGACCTGGAGGATCCCAAGGGCGACAACGTCATCTGCTGCTTCGAGAATTACTGCTTCTACTACGACGTCAACCCCTTCTACGTGGATACCCTGGACGGTGAGGTCATTGCCGACTTCATCCATGAGATCTATGAGCCCTACTACGCAAAATACGGCTCGGGTTTCGACGGCTTCTTCACCGACGAGCCCCAAATCTCCCGTAACGGTATCCCGTGGAGCTTCATCCTCCCCGCCGAGTATGAGCGCGCCTACGGCGAGCCCATCTACGATCACCTCATCGAGCTGTTCGTGGCCCGCGGGGACTACCGGACCACCCGTATGCGCTTCTGGAAGCTGGTGACCGAGCTGTTCTCCAAGAACTTCATGAAGCAGATCTACGATTGGTGCGTGGCTCACAATCTCGGTTTCACCGGCCACATGGTGCTGGAGGAGTCCTTCCACGCCCAGCTGACCTCCAACGGCGCTTGCATGCCCCACTACGAGTACCTCACCATCCCCGGTATGGACTGGCTCTGCCGTCCCATCTTCCATTGTCTCACCATGGCTCAGCTCTGCTCCGCCGCCGCCCAGACCGGCAAGAAGCAGGTGCTGTCCGAGACCTTCGCCCTCTGCGGCCACAACGTGGGCCACGATGAGCTGAAGCGCAACTACGAGTGGATGATGGTTCGCGGTGTCAACCTCATGTGCCAGCACCTGGAGGGCTACTCCCTGCGCGGTATCCGTAAGCGCGACTATCCGCCGGCTATGTACTGCCAGCAGCCCTGGTGGGCCGACTACAAGGTCTTCAACGACGCCATGAGCCGCATCGGTATGCTCCTGGCCGAGGGCGAGATCAAGGTCAATACTCTGGTCATGCACACCCAGACCTCCGCCTGGATCTGCTACGACGACAAGGCAAACGAGAACCTGAACTACTACAACGAGGAGCTTCTGAAGGTCATGTCCGCTCTGGACGCCAAGCACGTGCTGTACCACCTGGGCGACGAGATCCTCATGGAGCGTCACGGCCGCGTGGAGGGTAAGGAGCTGATCATCGGCGAGATGCGCTACAACAAGATCGTGGTGCCTCCCCACATCGCCTTCCTGCCCAATACCAACAAGCTCCTGGAGGAGTATAAGGCCAACGGCGGCCTGATCGTCACCGCAGACGAGATCCCGGATAAGATCCCGGCCGATCCCATCATCGACAATCCCGCCGTCACCTACATCTTCCGAGAGTTCCCCGCCGAGGGCTTCACCATGCGCTACTTCGTCAACTCCACCGACGAGGAGCAGGCCGCTACCTTCACCTGCGGCGGCAAGATCATGGATCCCGCTACCGGCGAGCTCCTGCCCTTCGACGGCACCCACACCTTCCCCAAGTGGGGTAGCCTGGTTATTATTGACGACGGCACCCCTGCCTCTGCTCCCATTGAGAAGCCCGCTATCCCCGCCATCGACCTGACCGGCGCATGGAAGGTCACCTCCGCCACCGAGAACGCCCTCACCCTGGACACCTGCGACTACTGGTTCGACGGTAAGCTGGAGGAGGAGAACGGTTACATCCTCAACGTCGGCTCCCGCGCTCTGGAGCTGAAGCGTCCCGTGGATATCCGTTGCGCCTTCAAGGTGAAGGCCGACTACATCCCCGAGACCCTGTATCTGGCCTGCGAGACTCCCGAGATCTTCGACATCACCGTCAACGGCAAGCCCGTGGACACCGCCAAGGACTGCGGCTTCTTCTGCGACCACTCCTTCAAGAAGCTGGACATCTCGGGCCTCATGCAGGTGGGCGAGAACGTCATCGAGACCCACGTCCTGTTCACCCAGTCCGATGAGGTCTACGAGAACATCGAGAAGGGTAAGCAGTTCGAGAGCGAGAAGAACAAGCTGACCTACGACATGGAGATCGAGGCCATGTACCTGGTGGGCGACTTCGGCGTGGTCGGTAACGGCACCTTCGAGGAGATCCCCAACAAGGCCTCCTTCTTCGACGGCTCCTTCACCCTGGTCAAGCCCGCTCATGAGATCACTCTGAAAAACATCGAGCGACAGGGCTACCTCTTCTTCTCGGGCGAGCTGACCGTGGAGAAGACCCTCACCCTGGCCGAGGGCGACACCGCCCGCGAGCTGGTCTTCGAGAAGTCGGGCCTCAACGCCATCCGCGTGAACGTGAACGGCGAAGACGTTGCCACCGTCATGTGGGCGCCCTACTCGGTGGATCTGACCCCCTACCTCAAGGCAGGCGACAACCGGATCAAGCTGACCCTGGTCAACAACCTCCGCAACCTCCTGGGTCCCCACCACCACGTGGGCGGTGAGCTCCTGGCGGTCGCGCCTCCTCACTTCTACAAGGAGCCCTGCATCTGGAACGGCTACTCGGGCGGGTACTTCACCGAGAAGTACAGCTTCGTCAATACCTCTTTGGAATAATACGCCCCCCCCCGCGTCGGCTTCGGCGCGGGGGCCTTTTTGCGTGTCTGCCCCCTTCTGTGAACCCTCGTCACACCCCCGTCACACCCGCCCTCCCTTGCTTGCCCGAATCTCCAAATCATGGAGGGGTAAATTGTATAAAACAATGAAATTTTTTGAAGATGTTGACAGAACAAAATAAACATGATATAATATGATGAATCTCTATGATCGTTCGGACTTGGCCCGAGGATTGCTTTTGAGTACGTCTTTTACATATAGATGACATGGAACCCCGTTCCGGAAAGCGTAGGTATCCGCTATGAATTTCACGAACAATAAGAAAACACCGCTCTGGATGCTGTCAGCCCTGCTGGTGCTGACTCTGTCGGTAGCCCTTTTTGCCGCCTGTACCGACCGCCCCGGCGAGCCCGGCACCTCCGACCCGTCCGTCAGCATAGACGGCCCGGCCGAAACCGACTCGGACGGCCGTCCCGTGACGGGCGAGCCCGACGAGCCTGCCGACTCCAAGCCGGATGACCCTGCCGATTCGCATGAGCCCTCGGATTCTCAGCAGGACACCGAGACCCCTACCGATCCGCCCGTTATCACGGTTCCCGGTGACGAGACGGTGAAAAACCCCACCGAGACCGCTGAGCCTGAGACCCTGCCCTACGACCCCGAGCTGCACCCCGGCGATTCCGCCGCCTACAAGGGTGTCCTGATCCATTCGGTCTACGGCACCGGCAAGAAGGGTGCCGAGGCTCTGATCTCCAACGGCTACGTCCAGCTCTACAACGGCACCGACAAGGATATCGCCCTGACAGGGGCTTCCCTCTACTACAAGAGCGACGGAAACAACCCCTTCGACCAGTTCCCCTTCCCCGAGGGAGCCATCATCCCCGCCGGGGGCTACTATCTGGTCCGCGCCAACTCTCCCGCCGATTTTGATCCCGCAAATGCTGTCATGAAGGTGGAGAACTGCGACGCTGAGTGGGACGTTTACATCGACAACAAGGAGATCCGTCTCCTCCTCGCCCCCTCGGGCTGGAGCATCGGCCGCGACGAGGATATCACCGACTTTGACGATGCGATCTCGGTCTTCGTGGCCACCATGGAGTACCACTCCTCGGTCTACTCCCTCTACGATCTCTCCCGCAACAAGGTGGCCGTCCGTACCGCCCTCAAGGATTACAGCGGATACCACACCGTCAACCTCACCCGCGCCGCCACCCCCGAGCTCCGCGACCTTCGCACCAGAACCTCAAACGGTACTGTCAACGAGGTAGCCGGCTCCAAGCTCAACGAGGTGCTGTTCTCCCAGGATGCGGGTATTTACGATAAGTCCTTCATCCTCAACTTGTCCGCCAAGAGCGGCTATACCATCTACTACACCACCGACGGTACCGACCCCTCCCAGGCCTCCAACCGCAGCCGCAAGAAGTACACCACGGGGATCATGCTCAGCGATACCTCGGCCATGGGCTGGGGTCCCCTGACCCGCTCCTGGTCCTCTCCCTCCGTCTCCACCCAGGTGGGCGGCCACGTCATCAAGGCCTACGCCACCAACGGCAAGGACTCTACCGACGTTTTCACCAACACCTACTTTATCACCGACGACCTGGAGAAGTACGGCGTCTCCATCCTATCCATCTCCATGCCCAAGGACGAGGTCATCGGCCCCCAGGGCTTCTACAACAACTTCCTGCTGACGAATTCCATCACCGGCGGCCGCCGCAGAGGCGTGGGCATCATGGAGGTCTTTGATCCGAGCGGCGAGCGGGTGGGCAACTCCCGCGTGGAAATGGCGGTCAGCGGCAACGGCTCCTCTGGCTGGGGCATGAAGTCCCTGCGCTTCTACCTCAAGAGTGCCAACAACCAGGACTGCGGACTCCAGTCCGATCTCAACTACGATATTTTCGGCGGCAAGGCCAAGGATGCGTGGGGGCAGGCTATCACTTCCTTCTCCCGTTTCATGATCCGTAATTCGGGCAATGACTGCGCCACCTCCTTCATCCGCGATGCCTATATGCAGTCTACTGCCGCAGGGCTGAACGTGGATCACATGGCCACCACCTCCACCCTGGTCTTTATCAACGGCGAGTTCTGGGGTGTCTACAACTTCCGTGAGCGCTACTCTCCCGAGTACGTGGAGAGCCATTACGGCGTGAATAAGGATAACGTCACCGTCATCGAGAGCGACTACAGCCAGGTACATACCAACACCAACGCACCCTACGTGGTCTCCTCGGGTATGGAGGGGGATGCCGATCCCTTCAACGATATGGTGCAGTATATGCGGGAGCATAGCCTGGCCGATCAGAAGCACTACGACTACGTCGCCTCCCTCATGGACGTGGATTCCTTCATCGATATGTGGGTGGTCCGCCTCTTCTACGTGGCCCGCGACTGGCCGGAGAACAACATCAAGGTCTGGCGCAACAAGAACCCCGACGACCCCTCGGACTTCGATACCAAGTGGCATTTTACCCTGCTCGACCTGGATATGGGTCTTTCCTACTTCGATTTCACCACCGAACGAGAGAACTTCTTCTGGGCCTTTGACAGCGGCTCGGTCTGCGGAACCATTATGCGTTCCCTCATGAAGAACGAGGGCTTCAAGCAAAAGTTTATCCTTCGCTACTTCGACGTGGTGAACAACCACTTCACCCCCGAGTATCTGAACGCCATGTTTGACGAGCTCTACGCCGAGCGGGATCCCCTCATGGCTCTCCACGAAGGCCGCTGGAAAGAGAACTCCAGCGAGAGAGGCGTATTCTCGGTAGCCAAGTGGCAGGGCGAGTGCGTCCGCATCCGTAGCTTTATCAATAACCGGCAGATCTATGCCCTGGATCATTTCTACAACTACTTCCACATCTCCGAGAGTGATCTGGAGCACCTCGCGCAGAAGCGGGTCACGGTCAGCTTCCATTCCGGCCGCGCCGACGTGACCATCAACGGCGAGACCGCCGAGAACGGTATGGTCATTCAGCTCGCCGACGGCGAGACCAAAACTCTCCACATCATCGCCAACGCCAAGGAGGGCTACGTGGTTACGGGGATCAGCTTTACCGATAAGGAAGGCAACGTCCAGTCGGTGGAGGGCTCCCAGGTCATCCTTAAGGTGGGGCAGTCGGGTACGGTCTCCATCACCTCCAAGAAGCTGGTGGAGGATCCCGATGCGCTGAAGAATGCTACTATTGTAGCGGGCGCAACCTATATGTTCTATCTGACGGGTGACGGCGACCTCTATGCGTGGGGCGATAACCGCTACGGCGTGCTGGGTCTGGGCGCGTCGCCTACCGTGGTGGATACGCCTACCCTGGTCATGCAGGGCGTGGCAAAGGTGGTCACCACCGCCGCCAACGCCTACGAGAACGGCGATACCACCTTCTCCACTGCGATTCTGACCACCGACGGCCGTCTCTTTACCGTAGGACGCAATACCTGCGGTCAGCTCTGCCGAGGCGGTACCGCCGACGATGCGAATCTGGGCGAGGTCAAGCTGAGCTTTGCGGTCAAGGACGTTTCACTTGGCCACGATCATCTTCTTATCGTGGATGATAAGGGCAATCTGTGGGGCATCGGCTCCAATGCCTACGGTGCGTTGGGCACGGCCAATCTGGGCGGGAACGTTAGCGAGCTTGTGAAGATCGATACCAACGTAGCCTTCGCCTCGGCCGGCCGCCGCTCCACCGTCTACGTCAAGAACGACGGCACCATGTGGGGCGTGGGCGATAACCGCTGGAAGAAGACGTCCCAGAGCCACGGTGACCAGATCCATACGCCTGTACAGATCGGGAAGAATATCGAATTCCTGGATTCCGGCGAGCACCAGGTCCTGGCTGTGGACCATACGGGTCAGCTCTTCTACTCAGGCTGGCGTACCCTCCACGGCTTCAGTCAGGGCGGCGGGAACAATCCCACCTTCGTCCCTGTGATGCAGAACGTCAGGAAGGCGGATATCTACTTTGGGAACATGGTGGTCCTGTCCGAGGACGGAAAGGCCTACGTCTACGGTCTCAATACCGAAAGCGGCCTGGGTAATAACGCCTATACCGACGGAACACCCAGACAGATCCTGGAGGGAGTTCTGGATGTGGCTGCGGGCTACGGCTTCACCGCCTATCTCATGGAGGACGGTACCATCCGCATTCAGGGTAACAACAGCTACGGCCAGGCGGGCAACGGTACCACAGGCGGTACCGTCCATATGGCTGAGGCGGGTATCTGATCCGGTTTCCCGGTACGATCCCTCAAAATAAAACAAAAGCACCGCGTCGGTCTCCCTCACGGGGCATCGGCGCGGTGGCGTTTCATCCCAAAAACACGAAAAGGAGCACACTCATGCCCGATCTTTCCATCCGCCTGGCGGATTTCGATATTCTGATTCATGCCCGACACGAGTACGTGGTTCACCAATGCAAGGATTACCTGACTCCCGTTCCGCTGACCGAGGAGACCGCCGATCTGATCGTAGAAGCTTCCTCTGAGGAGCTGGCTGAGGAGAAGCGCAAGAATCCGCCTCATATGCAGGAGAGCTACATGGAGAGCATCTGCATCTACCGCGCCATTTGCCGGGAGCTCCCCCTGCTGGGCGGTATGTTGCTCCATTCCGCCGTCATTTCAGACGGAACCTACGGCTACGCCTTCACCGCGAACAGCGGCGTAGGCAAGACCACCCATGTGAAGCTCTGGCAAAAGGCCTTTGGCGATGAGATTTCCATTGTCAATGGGGATAAGCCCATTATCCGCAAAAAGGACGGAACGTGGTATGCCTACGGTACCCCCTGGTGCGGTAAGGAGGGATGGAATATCAATACCTCGGTTCCCTTGGCGGGCATCTGCTTCCTTCGCCGCGGTGAGACCAACGCCATTGCCCCCTTCAGTACCGAGTCAGCCGTCGCCGACATTATGCCCCAGCTCCTCATACCGGAGGACCCGCAAGCACTCATGGCCACCCTGGATATGCTGGACGGCATCCTCACCGAGATCCCCCTCTACGAGCTGTTTTGTACCATCTCAGAGGAAGCCGCCCGTATCGCCCGTGCGGCCATGACCCCTGCTCCATAAGCACAGCCGCCAAATTCCGCCGCTGTCCTCCTGTCAAAAAAGCCACCTCCGACGCGACGTAATTTCACGAAGTTTTTCGGTTCTTTTTTCAAAAAGTACTTGACAAAAGCCCTGCTATGATGTATAATATACTGCGTGAGTTCTGCAAACGGCCGCTCACGCGTACACGGAGATGTACTCAAGAGGCCGAAGAGGCGCCCCTGCTAAGGGTGTAGGTCGGGTAACCGGCGCGAGAGTTCAAATCTCTCCATCTCCGCCAATCAAGTCCACAACAGCGATGTTGTGGACTTTTTCTTTTGCTATCAAAGGATTTTTTGGGGTCTGGGTGTTCGTTTTGAGGTCAAAACGAGAAGGTTCGGTTTTGACGGTAAACGGGATGCCAACCGACTCGGAGACGAAAAAGGGTGAAAATGAGGCAAAAATGGTCGAAAAATATGTGAATAAATTGTAAATTCTGAAATTTTCTCATAATTGGACTCTAATGAGAGTCCTTTTTTTGAGGAGGAAAATGTAAATGTTTTGTGAACGGGGCGCTGACTATGTCCCTGTTTACGCCTTGCCGCGGACATGGGACGGTAAAGACAAAAAAGAAGAGACCGCCGAAGCGATCTCTTCCCAATTCAATAAGCAATCTTGAAATAGTCCAGATATCCCTTGAACGTATCCTGCGCCGCCAGACAAGTATCCCTCAGATACCCTCGCTCCCGCGGCCATTCGGCGAGCCCACGATAGTAGAACATCTTCAGCTCCTCATCGATGATGAAGGGAACGATGTTGTTGCACAGACACTCTTTGAACAGGATCAGTCGCCCTACACGGCCATTGCCATCCTGGAAGGGGTGGATCCGTTCAAAGCGGTAGAGGAAGTCCAGGATCTCCTCAAGGCTCTTTTTCTTCGTGGCGTTGTAGTCCGCCAGCAGGGCCTTCATTTCGGCGGCCACGTCCTCGGGGAGGGTGGTATCCCTACCGCCGACCTCGTTGGGGAGCTTCTTGTAATCCCCCACCGCGAACCAGGACTGGCGGCTGTCTGAGGTGCCGTTCTTGAGGATACGGTGCAGCTCCTTGATAAAGCCCTCGGTCAGCATACCCGTGGCGTTCTCAATGACCAGATCGATACAGCGGAAGTGGTTGGAGGTCTCCACGATATCGTCCACGTTCATGCTTTCATGGGTTACGCCGAGGGTGTTTGTCTCAAAAATATACCGCGTCTGGTCGTGGGTCAGACGGCTCCCCTCGATATGGTTGGAGTTGTAGGTCAGCTCAATCTGCACCTTGTGGTAGATGCCACCCGACAGAGCGGTGTTCTTCTCTCGGCGCAGGATATCCAATAGGGTCTTGGGAGCGGCGTCACTGCGGGTCTTGCGGATGGGCTTTTCGGTATTCTCGGGGATCATCCAGGTCTTGCCCACCAGGATCGCGCCGGACACACGCCCCTCCGCGCAGTAATTGCGGACACTGCGTTCGGACAGACCCCACTTCTTCGCCGCGGCACTTACCGAAATATAGTTCATAGGAATACCTCCCTCAATCGTCATGGTATTATTATATCATATTATCGGCAAAATATCAATATAAAAAACAAAAATAAATATAAGGATAATTTGCCGATGACGGCATTTTACTTGACAAGTTGCACAAAAATGAAAAAACGGTATTGACAGAAACAAATATTGATGGTAGAATGAAACCAACCCGCTGATCTGTGTGTCGGCGGCTTGGTTTTCCCGTACAATTGAATAAAATTTTGAAAAAAGATTTTGGATGAAGAGAGTTAGAGAATGTGGTTTTGATGAAACAACAGGCTAACTCTCTCTTTTTTTCTCCAGTACCTCCTTTACCTCAAACCCCTCCACGAAATTCAGCACCACCTCCACCCGATCGGGATACACCACCACCCTTTTGATGTACTGATCGATGATCTTTCTCCGATTGGTCAGCGTACCGTGGCGAAGCTCCTGCTCGGCCTTGCGGAAGAGGTTTACCAACTGCTTTTCGGTGATACGGGCGGTGCTCTCGGCCACAAGAGCCTGCTTGAGCTCGTAGGATAACTGCTCCTTGGACTTTTCCAGCTCCAGAAGCTTGTCCTTCAGGGCGGACGAGCCGATATCTACCATCAGGTTTACGGTGTTTTTGATCTTGCGCTCCACCGACTGAAGCTCTGTCCGCAGCGTCTCGGCGGTATTCCGCGCGCTGTCCGATTTCTCGGCCACGTAGCGGTTGTACCGCTCCAGCAGGGAGGGAATGACGCGGGGATCGAACAGGGAAGAGCATAACCGCTCCAGCACCATCTCCTCCAACACATCGCGGTTGATCTCAGGATTCTTGCAGGTCTTGACCTTCTGGTTCCGTCGGGTGCATTTGTAGGACACGTACAGCGGATGGCCCGGGCGGGGCCTGCGGGAGTTGCCCGCGTAGGGGTTCCCACAGACACCGCACGTGATCTTGCCGCTCAGTAAATACTCCTGCTTGGCGGAGAACTGCGCAGACTTGTGCCGCCGCTCGGCCATCCTCTCCTGCACTCGGTGGAAGTCCTCCTCGCTGATGATGGCGGGCATACCCCCCGGCACGCGGATGACGGCGTTCTCGTCGTAGTTTCCCGACCGATCGTACCGTCCCTTGGCGTGCTTGGCGGAGTCGGCTATGTAGATGTAGACCCCCGTATACCGCTCGTTGCGTAACAGAGCGTAGAGGGAATTCTTACCGAACAGATCACCTCGTCGGGTGCGGTAGCCCCTGCGGTTAAGCTCGGCTATGATCTCGGTGTAGGAGCTTCCTTCCAGATACATACGGAAGATCATACGGATGGCCTCGGCCTCGTATTCGTTGATCACGTAGCGGTGGGTCTCCTTGTCCACCGAGTATCCCAGCGGCGGAGGGCCCCCTGTGGCCTTACAGGCCAGAGCGTTTTCAAGGAGCCCCTTCCGAACCTCACGGGAGAGGTTGAGGGAATAGTATTCGTTGATGCCCTCCAGCACGGATTCAAGGATCACGCTCTCAGGGGTATCCTGAAGATTCTCCAGTACCGAGATCAGTCGGATCCCCCGCTTCTTGAGGTGGTTCTTGTAGATCGCGGAATCGTAGCGGTTGCGGGCAAAGCGATCCAACTTATGGACAATGACCGCGTCAAATTCGCCCTTGTCCGCGTCGGCGATCATGCGCTGGAATTCGGGGCGGTTGTCCGAGGTGCCGCTGATGCCCTTGTCCGCGTAGACGGTGAGCAGGACGGCGTCGTGCTCGTCGCAGTACTTCCGTATCGCACGCAGCTGGGCATCGATGGACTCCTCCCGTTGCAGCTCAGACGAAAAACGTGCGTAAGCAACGGCTCGCAGCATCCTGCTCACCTCCTTTCTTCAGTTTTTTTGGTCAGCCGATGGCCTGGACTCAGGCGGCATCAACCGAGGCTTCGTCCGGGGACGCGGGGGGATCCTCCTCATCAATGGCATCCAGCATCTCACAGAGGAGAAGCAGATGGGTGTCGAGAGGGACGGGGGTCGTAGAACGGTTAACGAAAAGTGGACGATACATATTAAACCTCCTTAGTTTTTCCATGTCACGCCGTCCACGCAGGCAGTAGGATTCTTGGCTCCTGCCCGTCTGCGGCGGATTTTCTTGGCGCGGAACAGGTCTAAGGACAGGACGCGCTCGTCGGGATCGTCCTCGGTCACGGAATCCACGGAACCGGTCGAGGAAACGCTCCCATTGATGGCAAAGTTGCCCGCGAAGCAATAGTTGTTCCTGCGAAGCTCGAAGTATTCCTGGAGGGCACGCGAGACGATCACGCTCAGCTCGTCGGTCAAACGGTCAAGCAGGTAGGGATCCTGCTGCTCGGGAGGCGTGGAGTACAGGAACGGGACCGTGACCAGACGGCGCAGGAACGCGGGGTCGTTTTCGGTCAGCTTGAGCGGGTGGTTGGTCACCAAAATGAAGTTGGAACGGCAGAAGAACTCGGCATACGCCGCGTACTTTCGGTTTGCGGTGATCAGATCGTGACCGGACAGCTGTTTCAGAACCGAAACAGCCTTGGTGGAGAGAGGTGTCGCGGGCATGTCTCCCGAAACGCAGATCCGACGGCCCTGGAGGTTGCCGGTGGCGAATTTATCCCCTAGCTCGTGGACGTTCAAGGAAGTTCTCTGCTGGGAGCCGAACACTCTCATGATCAGGCTGCAAAGGACGCTTTTTCCCGAATCGGGCACACCCTGGAACACGAACAGAAGCTTGCCGGACATGTCGGTGGCGAAGACGTAGCCCAGCACCTGCCAGATTCGCTTTGTAAGTAGCGGATCACCGCGGGTGACGGTCCACAGGAAGTTGTCAAAGACGGGGCACGCGCGCCGATTCGGGATGTAATCGCAGTTGAGGGAGAACGTAGTCAGGAGTTGCGGGTTCGGCTCGTGGAAGCAGCCGGAAGCAAGCTGAAGGGTGCCATTCCGGAAGGTAATGAATCCGTCGTCCAGATATTCCTCTTCCTGGCACAACTCTGGGTCGGTGATGATCTGTCGGTAGATCTCTGTGAAGATCGTCATGGGAATATCCGAGATCCCTTGTTGGCGCAAAACTAACTTAGCGATGCGCGTGAATTCAATTTGCGAGGTTATGTTGTAAAAGAGACCATTATAGACAAACAACTCCTCGTTGACCACGAGACAGCGCAAAGACTGTTTGAGCTGGTGGAACAGCTGATTCGCGTCGGGTTTGGGTGTTCGGCGCAAGGATCTCAACGAATTCACCGAGTCGATCGAATCCGCCTGAGGATACCGCGAGGAACTTACAATGGAGGCGGGAACTACGGAAGGGAAACCGGCTTCTTCCTTTTGGACAGGAGCTGTGACCTGGGGCAGTAGCATAGGATTGGAAGCTGTCGTATCCTGCCAAGTTAAGGTGGCGTGATGCCGGAAGAAGGCGCGCGCCTCGTCCTCATCTGCCTCGAAGGACATCGGCTCCAGAGGCTCGTCGTAAAAGACCATGGCGGGGGCTAGCCCATCCTCATCCAGGGGGATGGCGACTTGATCCAGGTCAATCATGGTCGCCAGGCGCAGGCCCCGACTGCGCAAAAACGTCAGCACAGACCGTTGGGGCTCCAGCATGGCGACTTCGTTAGCGATGGAGATCAGTTCCTCCGGCGGGACCTCGAAGTACCGTTGGTCGTTGTCCTGCAGGGCGGCGAACTTGCCGGCGTATCGAGCCGTATTGGCGGGGGAGGGGGTGCGATAGAGATGGAATTCTTGGGGATTAAACATTTGAATTTTTCCTTTCTGATTCGAAATTTTTGAACCAGTGCCTGCTTGATCAGAGCGGGATGGTTTCAGGTTGCTACTCGAGTGGCCTTCTTGCTGGATCCGCTCGCAGTATATCATGTGGGCCGAAAATTTTCAAGCGCCCTTTGGCGAAAGTCTCTTCGTTTCCACGAAAATTTTGGAGGATGGCAGTATGGAAAAGAAAAAATCGGAAAATAGAGCCAATGTACTAAACAGGCTTAGTGCAATATATCCGACGAATGCCGGGTTGGTTCGCGATTCTGTGGAGCTGATTTCCCAAGAAATCTTAAAAGATACTCAAACAGTTGATGCATTTGCCGAGCGTTTACGAGAGCAGATGGAAGTTAGTGTGCTATCTGCTAATGATGTAGGCTGGTGCTTTAACGTGTCCGACAAACAAATTGACAAACTGATGCAATCAGATCAGCGACGAAATAGAGGAAAGGAGCAAAAGGTTCAAAAGGCGCAAGAAAAGTTTGTGTGTAAAAAAGTTGATCCTTTTTACTTGGAATGCGCAGCCCTATTGTTTGACGTATCTCCTTTTTATCTGATAAAATGGGTAGAAGATCCATCGTATTATTTCTCAAAAACTGATACTGAGGAAAAACCTGTAAGCTCAGAGATGATTCTTGAGTTCAGGTTGGATGGATGTGTAAAAAACAATTTGATAACTGTGGAGGAAAAGGCGCGGTGCCTTGTCACTTTCTCAGAACTGTCAGAATGTGAAGAGAAAGGCTCCAGTATAGTGTGTGTTGACAATGCCAGAATAAAGATTTGCCTGTATCGAAAAGAATCCGATCAAATAGAAATGCTCATTGAGCGAAAGCCCTCAGAATTCGTGACAGGTGCAAGCGGCAAGGCAAAATATCATCCTTGGACGATAAAACCCTATTTTTGGCAATCTATCGTAAGCTTTGAAAGCGACTCTGCCATAAATTGTTGTCAGGATTTGATCCTTAATCTATATCCGGATAACCAGGAGCTACTGTATGCGATACTGGCTATTCCGACTAAAACCAAAACTCATATCCAACGTTTTTTCCGTCAGTTACTGGAAGATCCGATTATCCAAAACTATTTGAATCATCAAGATTGGTCGTGGCCATCCTCGGGGGACCCAGACGATGATATTCTGTCAGTTCCTAAGGAAGAATGGCGTGCCTTCTGCGGAACACATTTTGACAAACATTCTAAGCAAGTTTTGCTGCAAAACATGTACCAGGTTCTTGTTCCAATGTTTATTTGGTATCCTGGAGAAGGACAAGTTTTTGACGATTATTTGAAGATTTTCGCATATATCGCGAGAGATAAAGCAATTGCGAGAAGGGCATTGGAAATTATATACAAAAGTGGTATATTAGAAACTCGGGGGAACATTCGAAGTTTATTTGAGGTGATTTGGGACCAACGAAAGCAGACATTTCGCATCAAATATGATAAAACTAAGGATATGTCCCGATCCCATAATCAAGATAAGTTTTTCCAAAACAGATTTGGTTTAGGCATTATTAGTTCGGCGCAGAACCATGAGCGTCTTGAGGAAATTTATCGTCCAAAGACGGAAGAAGATGAAGCAGATAACAAAAGTGAAGAAAAATGGGTTCTCAGCAAAAGCAAAGAGGTGGAATTGAATTGGCTGAAAACAAATGCATTTATGAAAATGCTGGAAACAATATCGCAGAATCGGATGATCTTTTCAACCATAACGGATGACGAAATCAGCCGTGGAAAACAATGGATAGAAAGTGTGAACGTAAGACAAGACAGCATCATGAATGTGAATCCTTCGATAAAAGAGTTACTGAGAAAGTTTTTGAGTGCCCCTGTTGATAATCTTTCATTTGTAGGGCCTCCATTATCTGTTACTGATCTCCTTTCCTTGCAAGAAGTGGGTTCGGAATTCAATAGTATTCTGAATTCGAAAATAATAGATTCCGAGCCCTACAACGTGTATGATCCGGATTATTGGCTTTGTTTAGATAACTTAAGAGATACAGTGAATGATGACAACGCTTGGAGGATCGTAAAAACACTATTCAATGATATAGCGTATGAGCATGTCCAGGAAGTGATAAAACGCTTCAAAGGAGTATGGAAATTCGACCGAAAACCAACCAGACTATTTGCCGCGGCATACTTGGATACCGTTGATATTAGCGTGACGAAAATTGAGAAAACCAAATTGTTTCAGTTCAAAATGCCTCAAAAAGACTGTGATCTTGTATATATGTATCGAATGCGACTCTTTGCGGATAAGAAAGTGCTGGGACAGTTAAGACTTCTGGCCCTTCAGGATATGCTTGACTCGGACAAGAGCCCCAAGAGATTAACGATTGAGACCAAGAAGGGTATAGGTGAACAGAATCACATAGAATTGCATCTACAAAACGCGCAAGAGGTGTAAACGTCACGCCACTGTCAGCGAATCCGATTTCAGGAAAACATCTCAATGCTATGACGCTATAGTAAGAGTCAGATTCCTGTTCTTCATTTGCGTATTATGTGCCATGGCCACAGGCCCAAAGCCTGTGGCCATTTTTCGCCGGCGGAGCCAAACCGACTCCGCCGACACGGTCATGCATAAACGTTGTTAATCATCCTCGCTCCTGATGGGAACCCCATCCCCCCTCCCCGTCAACGCCATATAAACAGCGATCCCAAGGAACACCCCCTCAGCGAGCAGGGAGAGCGGCGATGCGGCGATTTTCGACAAAACGGACATATGAACCTCCTTTCCGTTCGCACCGCCTTACGCGGCGTGAGATCTCTTGAACTTGCGACCGAACAGGTCCATGGTAATCATGGCACCCAACGTCAGAACGAAACCGACCAAAGCCCAGATCATAGAATCACCTCCTCTCAGTTTTGCGGATCAAAAACCGAGAAAGCGTGGACACCTTCCCGTGATTTTGCAGATAATCAAAGCTTTTACGGATGAGATTTGGAATTTCACCGTGAAATCACCCTAAACCGAGAATTCCACGGTGAAATCGGGATTTAAGGGTAGGGAAGTATGGTGAAACAGAAGCGGTGGGGGACTATTACAGCAACCCCGTAAACACCTCCAACCGTCTGAACCTTTCCCTCCCAAACTCCACCTGCTCCTCGGTCAAACCTTCAAAGTCCTCCGAATCAGCAGGCGCCCGACACAGGAAGAAAGGCCCGACCACCACGTCGTACACCCGTCCTACCTCGTCCACCAAAGCGCGATTGAAGGGAAGCCCCAACAGCTTCCCCTCCTCGTTGCAGATCAGCGCCAGCTCGTCATCCTCAAAAGGGTAAATGGCCTGGATGTATCCGCCGACCACCGCCTGCATGGACTCCAGGCCACCCTCGATTTCCTTCTCATACGGAGCCGCCAAAGGCTCCACGACCAGTATTTTCATAACCGTTTCACTCTCCTGTAAAATGTACTCGGCTTCATGTCAAGCCGTCTCATAGCCTCCGTAGCGGTGATCTTGCCACCCCGCCACAGAGCCACCACCGCGGGCAGATCGGGCCTTTCAATGGGCTTACGGCCCTTGTAGACCCCGTTGGCCTTGGCAATGGCGATCCCTTCCTTCTGCCGTTGCAGAATGTACTCCCGCTCCAGCTCAGCCACCGCCCCGAACACCGTCAGCATGAACTTGCCCGTCGGTGTGGTCGTGTCGATGGCTTCTTTTTTGGAGACGAATTCCACCCCCTTAGCGGTGAGCTTCTCCACCAGCTCCAGAAGGTCGCGGGTATTACGGGCAAAGCGGCTGATGAACTCCACCATCACCACGTCCCCCTCCCGCACGAAATTCATCATGCGCTTCAGCTCGGGACGGTCGGTGGACTTACCGCTCATGCGGTCGATAAAGACCTGCCCCACCCCCAGCTCCTCCATCAGCACCTCCTGCCTGGCGGTGTTCTGGTCAGCGGTGCTGATGCGAATGTAGCCAATCTTCACGGTAATGCTCCTTTCTTTTGTGCCGATAGGGTACACCCCAATGGCATAGCGAAATCATGACCCAATAGCCTCGTTTTCCGCCTTTTGGCATATGCCACCCGAGACGGGAACTCTATTGGGAATCCGCTTTTGGGTGTCATTTCACTGACAAAAGTTTTCACCCCGATACCGACACAGCGGCACAGATCAGTAATACCCATCGTAAAACATCTCCTCGATCTCCTCCAGGGTAAACCCATCTGCCAGCATCATCTCCACATCGTCCCCCGAGAACCCGAACCAGTGCGCCACCGATTTCAGCGCGGAAACGTAAGGATCGTGGGTCTCTGAGCCGGAACCGCAAATAGAAAACCGCGCGTAGGGCGGCCAGTTGTGGTAGGTGTGGGAAGGGACCGAAAGGTTTTTTGTGTCAAAGGTAGACTTGGAGTATCTCCCTATTGGGTCTATCTTCAAAATGTCTCCATCGGCCAATTTCACGGTTTCAGGCTGACCGAAGGGAACCGTAAAGATTCGGAAGGTCTCCAACAGGATCTGCTCGGTGGAGGCATACACGAACAGCCCCGCCTTCCGCCAGTGGTACACGCACAGCGGATTGTTCCCCTTGACCAGATAGCAGTTGTTTTCTCCATCCAGAACCGACAGAGCCACGGTTCCTTGGAGTAACTCGGCCACCCGAGCCAAAGAGGAGCAATCCACCGCCCCCTCCCGCTCCAGAAGCTGGACGGCGATGTAGCTGTCGGTCTCCACTACCGTCTGGGGAAGACCCTGCTCGGCACGCAAGGTGTGGTCATTGTGAATCACACCGTTGTGCGCCAAAGCAAATGAACTACCGCCGGCGGTGCCGGGGAAGGGATGATTGTTATAGTTCATCTTCTCATCCCCTTGCGTAGCCATACGGGTATGACCCATAAGACAGGTGGCATCATGAGGAAGATGAAACCGCAACTCGTGAGCCGCCTTGGCTCTCTTGAAGATCCGAAGCTGACCGCCCGAGTTGTAGGCGATCCCCGTAGTGTCCCGCCCCCGTACCTCGCTCTGAGTGGCCAACACCGAGAGTAGCTTGGTGCGCTGCTGAACCGACAGGGAAGCATGATGATCCAGAATCCCGAACAGACAACACATCACGCATCCTCCTCCGCATCCACAGGATCGTTGAGATACAGCCGCCGCTCCTTGAGGTAACGGATCAGCTCATTCCCGTCCGCCGAGGCCACGAAGCGGCTCCAGGATAGGTTCCGCGCCTCCTCGTCAGACAAAAAGTAAGCCACGTCGCACAGGTGATTCACCAGTTGCAACGTGGCTATGATTGTATTCGATTTCAAAGTTCCCTTGAAGATGCGGAACTCAATGGTCTCTTCATTGGTCAGGTTCACGCAGGTGTAGCGACTGCTCCTCCCCTTCTTGACGTGCTCCAGCATCTCCTTGGGCTGATCCTTGTAGCCGTACCGACAGGCCCAACGGGTGAGCTGATACTCGGTTCTGCGGGAGAAGATCAGCAGCTCGTTCCAGTAGCGCTCCACCAGATAAATGATCCGCCCGATCACCGCCTCCTGCTGGGTATTGGTGTCTCCCAGTGAGTCCCGATTGACGTGGATATGCAACCCACAGGTATCGGTCTGGTGGGAATAGTACCCCAGCTTCCGCGCCTTGGAACAGATACCCACCCACGGCATCTGGGATTCGTGGTACTCCAAGGTCATGGGGTGAGTGACGATCTCAAAACCGTCCACCAGAGAACCGTCGTGCTTACAGTAGATGCGGTCATGCTCGGACTCGGCATTGCCAACGTCCAGGATCTCCTTGGCGTTGTCCTTGTCCTCACCGCCCTTGTCGATCTCCAGCTCCACACCGAAGTAGCGTTTTCCGGAACCGAAGAAGTGGAACTCGGGCACGTAGTGGTAGTGGTGGATGGGCTCGCAGTACAGGATGTGGTAGCAATGCTCACAGTAGGGAACGTCGTCCAGATCGTCCATGTAGTAGGCGCGGTCGTTGTGGATGAGCTCACCGCAACGGCCACAGTGGGTGTAGTAGTTTTCGTAGCACCCATAGCAAAGGGGCGTATCGCCGGACCCCTCGTTGTCGTCGCGGAAGATGCGGTCGCCGCAGTAGCGGCAGAAGGTAGTCAAGCTGTCCAGGCATTCGGGGCAGTAGACTCTCCCCTCAAACTCGGTGGCCTCCTCCTCAAGCAGGACGCGGCCGCATTCGGCACAGGTTTCGTTTCGCATGGTTATTCTCCTTTTTCTATGTTTTTCCTATGATCTGTCGAGGCGCACAGGCTCTCATAGTGATGATATATCATTGAAAATTGGGAGAATTACGGTTTACGGAATATGAAAAACGATCCGAACTATACCGACAATACCATTAAGTTAAGAAAAACGAAAAAAGGCTCTCCCTCTGGGAGAGCTCAGATTACTGACAAAGTCTATCTCAAACATGGGATAGGCTTTGTTATTTTGTGAAGGAAGATAAAAAATGCAAGGAAACCGGAGGTATCCCTCCAGCATAGGTTTGCAATTTTCTTCATATTCTGCACGGCGGCAGTGAGC
>JAGBAS010000047.1 GCA_017938885.1 Clostridia bacterium | reverse complement strand
TAAATAATGCCGATTGGCTCCTTAACCTCAACTATGTTGAGTTGCTCCGTGACGTTGGTGCCTGCTTCTCCGTTAACCGCATGCTGGCGGCAGAGTGCTACAAGCAGAGAATGGAGAAGGGCCTGTCCTTTTTGGAGTTCAACTACATGATCATGCAGTCCTACGACTTCTACTACCTCTTCCAGAAGTACGGCTGTAACATGCAGTTCGGCGGTAACGACCAGTGGTCCAATATGCTGGGCGGTACCGAGCTGATCCGCCGCAAGCTGGGCGAGGACGCCCACGCCATGACCATCACCCTGCTCCTCAACTCCGAGGGCAAGAAGATGGGCAAGACCGCCTCGGGTGCGGTGTGGCTGGATCCCAAGAAGACCACTCCCTATGATTTCTACCAGTACTGGCGGAACGTGGAGGATGCCGACGTGCTCAAGTGCATCCGTATGCTGACCTTCCTGCCCGTGGAGGAGATCGACAAGATGGACGCCTGGGAGGGCTCCCAGCTCAACGAGGCCAAGGATATTCTCGCTTACGAGCTGACCAAGCTGGTTCACGGCGATGAGGAGGCTGACAAGGCTCGTGCTGCGGCCAAGGCACTGTTCGGAGGCGGTGAGGGCGCGAACGTCCCCACCCTGGCCCTGGCTCCCGAGGACTTCTACATGGACGGCCGCTGTGACGTGCCCACCATGCTGGTGAAGGCCGGGTTTGCCAAGTCCAAGTCCGAGGCCCGTCAGGCCATCCAGCAGGGCGGCGTGACCTTCGACGGCGAGAAGATCACCGATCCCCGCACCACCTTCGCGCCCCATGATCTGGGCGAGGGCAAGATGCTCCGCAAGGGCAAGAAGAACTTCGTAAAGGTGATTGCGGGCTGATCGAATCATTTCGCGCACGCGAAATGTTCCGCTCTTCATTATTCATTAAATACGATGATGAGGTTCGCCTCCGTCAATGGCAAGCCCAACAGAGAGATACCGTCCCCTTGCGGGTGGCTGAAAGCGGTATGGGCTTGTGACGGCGGCATTTCGCCTCGGAGCTGACACGGTCAAGTATCCGCCAAAGCGGGTATGCGTAGCCCTGTCCGGCGGGAGCCGTTATCCTCCTTTTGAGTGTCGTTCCCTGCTTTACAGGAGCGGAAATCGGGTGGTACCGCGGGTCTGTCTCCCGTCCCAGTTTACACGGATAGGTGTTTTTTATCCGTCCTTGGGGCGGGAGTCTCTTTTCTCCCCCTGGGCGTTCATATTTGTTTCTAACACGAAAGGAAATACAAGCATCATGAGCATGAAAGAAAATCTCGAACAAATCAGAAGCGAGGCTCTGGCCGCTATTGCCGCTGACGGCGCGGATCTGGAAGCCCTTCGCGTAAAATACCTGGGCAAGAAGGGCGAGCTCACCGCCGTTCTGCGCGGAATGGGACAGCTGACCCCCGAGGAGCGTCCCGTGGTGGGTCAGATCGCCAACGAGGTGCGCGCCGACATTGAGGCTGCCATGACCGCCCGCAAGGAGACTCTGGCCGCCGAGGCACTGGAGCGCCGTCTGAAGGAAGAGAAGCTGGACGTCACCATGCCCGGCACCGCCGCCAAGATGGGTCACGTCCATCCTCTGAACCTGGTCCAGCGCGACCTGGAGGACATTTTCATCGGTCTGGGCTTCTCCATCGAGGAGGGTCCCGAGGTGGAGTACGACTACTACAACTTCCAGGCCCTGAACATCCCCGAGGAGCATCCCGCCAGAGACACCCAGGATACCTTCTACATCACCGAGAAGATGCTTCTCCGCACTCAGACCTCCTCTGTGCAGGCCCGCGTAATGGAGAACAAGAAGCCCCCCATCCGCATCATCTCCCCCGGCCGTGTCTACCGCTCCGACGCCATGGACGCCACCCACTCTCCTCTGTTCCACCAGCTGGAGGGTCTGGTCATCGACAAGGGCATCACCATGGGCGACCTTCGCGGCACCCTGGACACCTTCGCCAAGCAGGAGTTCGGCTCCGACACCCGCATCCGCTTCCGTCCTCACCACTTCCCCTTCACCGAGCCTTCCGCCGAAGTGGATATCTCCTGCTTCGTCTGCGGCGGCAAGGGCTGCCGTCTGTGCAAGAACGAGGGCTGGATCGAGATCCTGGGCGCGGGCATGGTCCATCCTCACGTGCTGGAGATGGGCGGCATCGACCCCACCGTCTACAGCGGCTTTGCCTTCGGTCTGGGCGTGGAGCGTATCGCCATGCTGAAGTACCACATCGACGATATCCGTCATCTCTACGAGAATGACGTGCGCTTCCTGTCCCAGTTCTGAGGCACGGGAGAACGCTTGGGGCTCTGCCCCAAACCCCGCACGAGAAACTTTTTGAAAAAAGTTTCTCGTGGCTCTTCAAAAACTTTTAAACAAATATGTCTTAAAAAGAAGGTATCATAAAATGAATCTATCTATGAAATGGCTGGCGGACTACGTGGACGTCTCCGACGTCGATATCCGCGACTACTGCGAGAAGCTGACCTACACCGGCTCCAAGGTGGAGGGCTACGAGGTACTGGGCGAGGATATCATCAACGTGGTGGTGGCCCGCATCGTCAAGATGGAGCGTCACCCCGACTCGGATCACCTCTTCATCTGCCAGGTGGACTGCGGTGCCGCCGCCGAGGGTATTCAGCAGATCGTCACCGGCGCTCAGAACATCTTTGAGGGTGCCATCGTGCCCGCCGCTCTGCCCGTGGCTCACCTGCCCGGCGACGTGACCATCAAGGCCGGCAAGCTCCGCGGCGTGCCTTCCAACGGTATGCTCTGCTCCTTTGGCGAGATGAACCTCACCGAGCATGACTGTCCCGGCAAAGAGGCCAACGGTATTCTGATCCTGGACGAGGACTACGCCGACAAGATCGGCATGGATATCCGCGAGGCTCTGGATCTCACCGACACCGTGGTGGAGTTTGAGATCACCTCCAACCGCCCCGACTGCCTCTCCGTCATCGGTCTGGCCCGCGAAACCGCCGTCTCCTTCGGCCGTCCTCTGACCCTCCACACCCCCGAGGTCAAGGGTGCGAACGACGGTGACAAGATCGAGAACTACCTGACCGTGGGCATCGAGGCTCCCGACCTCTGCTACCGCTACGCCGCCCGCGTGGTCAAGAACGTCAAGATCGGTCCCTCCCCCCTGTGGATGCGCCGCCGCCTCCGCGCCGCCGGTGTCCGTCCCATCAACAATATCGTGGATATCACCAACTACGTCATGCTGGAGTACGGTCAGCCCATGCACGCCTTCGACTACTCCATGCTGGAGGGTGCCTCCATCCGTGTCCGCCGCGCCGCTGAGGGCGAGTGCTTCAAGTCCCTGGACGATATCGATCACGTGCTGGACTCCTCCATGCTGGTCATCGCCGATGAGAAGAAGGCTTGCGCTCTGGCAGGTGTCATGGGCGGTGCCAACAGTGAGATCAAGGATACCACCGCTACCGTGGTCTTTGAGTCGGCTTGCTTCCTGGGTTCTTCCGTCCGCGTGACCGCCAAGAAGAACAAGATGCGCACCGAGTCCTCTTCCCGCTTCGAGAAGGAGCTGGATCCCAACAACGCCATGCCCGCTCTCCAGAGAGCCTGCGAGCTGGTGGAGCTTCTGGGCGCGGGTGACGTGGTGGACGGCATCATCGACTGCTACCCCACCCATAAGCCCGAGGTGAAGATCCCCTTCGAGGTGGAGCGTATGAACCGCTTCCTGGGCGTGGAGCTGACCCGCGAGTACATGGTGGATATCCTCGAGAAGCTGGAGTGCCGTATTGAGGATGATATGATTATTCCTCCCTCCTTCCGTGGGGATCTGAACCTCATGAGCGATATCGCCGAGGAGATCATCCGTATCTACGGCTACAACGAGATCAAGGCCACCTACATGAACGCCGAGACCACCCAGGGCGGCCGCAACCCCAAGCAGGCCTTTGAGGTGGCTCTGGACCGCGCTCTGTACGGCATGGGACTGGACCAGATCCAGACCTTCTCCTTCATCTCCCCCAAGTTCTACGACCGCATCCGTATGCCCGCCGACAGCAAGCTCCGCAAGTCTGTGGTGATCTCCAACCCCCTGGGCGAGGATACTTCCGTGATGCGTACCACCGCTCTCCCCTCCATGCTGGAGGTGCTGGAGAGAAACAACAACTTCTCCAACGAAAACGTCCGTCTCTTTGAGGACGCTACCGTCTACATCCCCTCTGAGAACGAGGGCGATCTGCCCGCCGAAAAGAAGGTGCTGACCCTGGGTATGTACGGCGGCGTGGACTTCTACGCCATGAAGGGTGTCATTGAGAACATCCTGACTCTGGCCCGCATCAAGGACGCCGTGTTCACCGCTTACTCGGAGGATCCCGCTTACCATCCCGGCCGTTGCGCCAAGGTGCTCACCGAGGGTGGCGCGGAGCTGGCTGTGTTCGGTCAGATCCATCCTCTGGTGGCCGCCGATTACGGCTTCAATCAGCCCGTATACTGCGCCGCCGTAGACTTCGAGGCTCTGTGGGAGAACGCCAACACCGTCATCGACTACAAGCCTCTGCCCAAGTTCCCCGCTACCACCCGTGACTTCTCCTTCATCTGTCCCGAGGATATGGAGGTCGGCTCTATCATTTCCGTCATGCGCAAGGCAGGCGGCAAGCTCTGCGAGAACGTGGCTCTGTTCGATATCTATCGCGGTGCTTCCATCGGTGAGGGCAACAAGTCGGTGGCCATCCGCGTGACCCTACGTGCTACTGACAAGACCCTGACCGTGGAGGAGGCCGACAAAGCCACCAAGAAGATCCTCAAGGATCTGGAGTTCAAGCTGGGGCTCACGCTGAGAGCGTAAGAACGAAGGGTACTGTCCGCCCCCCTGCCGGAAACCTTCTTGAAAGAAGGTTTCCGGACTTCAACGAATATGAATAAGGAGTCATGAATATGAGATCTCGTTTTCTGACAATGCTTGTAGCGTCTCTCCTTCTGCTCCTGCCTATCGTGTCCTTCGCTTCCTGCGGAGCCCGTAACACCGCCAAGTTTGAGTTTGAGCTCAAGGACGCCGAGCTCATATACAGCGAATCCGTCGGTCTCTACTACGCCGCCATCACCGTCACCACCACCTGTGTCAAGGGGCGGTTCTACGATTCCCTGTACCCTCATAACGTGGAGGGCGGCAAGCCCACGCTCTATTTGAGCGACGGAACGGGTATCGAAGGCGAGGCCGATTTCACCGCCGCTCACACCAAAGTAGATCTTCGCAAGGGTGACAGCGTGGAATACTCCTGGACATTTGACGTTCCGAGGGACTTCAAAGAAGGAGACTATACCGTCCGCGTAGAGTGGTTCGGCTCGGAGCAGACCTTTGAAGCCGTGACCTTCTCCAAGGCAGAATAATTTGTAAGGAAACAACATGGAACAAGCAAAACTGGACCGTATCAACGAATTTGCCCGCCGCGTCAAGGCGGGGGAGACCCTGACCGAGGCGGAGCTGGAGGAGAGAGCCGCTCTGCGGACCGAATACATCCGCGAGTTCCGCGCCTCCATGACGGGTATCCTGGACAATACCGTCATCGTCCGTCCCGACGGAACCCGCGAGCAGGTCAAGGACAAGAACACCAAGAGATCGTGAATACGGCTATGCAAGAACTGACTTTGCGCGTCTTGCCCGTCACCCTCACCACCCACTCCCCCGAGGAGACCGAGGCGGTGGGCGCGGCGGTGGCGAGACTTCTGGAGGGGGACAAATCCTGCCCGACCTTCATTGCCATGTACGGCGATCTCGGCGTGGGCAAGACCGCCTTCGTGCGGGGTCTGGCCTCGGTCATGGCTCCCGGGCGGGGTGTCCGCTCTCCCACCTTCTCTCTCGTCAACGAGTACCGTGTGGCGGGAAAGAAGCCCCTTTTCCACTTTGATATGTACCGTATCGAGTCGGAGGACGATCTGTACTCCATCGGCTTTGAGGACTACCCCGACGCGGGGGTCTGCGTGGCCGAGTGGTGCGAGAAGATCCCCTTTGCGCTCCCCGAGGTCTACCTGGAGGTACGCATCGTCAAATGCCCTCCCGAGGTGGATATGAGACAAATTACCATTTCGATCAAGGAGGCACCGCTATGCTGATCTTAGCTTTGGATTCCACCGCGCAGGTGGGCTCGGTGGCTCTTTGCGAGGATGAAAGGCTGATCGCGGAGTACACCCTCAACACGGGGCACACCCACTCCGAAACCCTGCTCCCCATGGTGGAGTCGGTTCTGAAGATCGCGGGTTATACCGTGGACGACGTGGAGCTGTTCGTCTGCACCGCCGGGCCCGGGTCCTTTACGGGGGTCCGCATCGGGGCGGCTACGGTCAAGGGCATGGCCTTTGGAAAGGATATCCCCTGCATTGGGGTGTCTACCCTGGAAGCTCTGGCCCTCAACGGCGTGGCCTTGGACGGCATTCTCTGTCCCTGCATGAACGCCCGCCGACAGCAGGTGTATAACGCTCTTTTCGACTGCAACGGACGCGAGCTGACCCGCTTGTGTGACGACCGTGCGCTGGCCATTTCGGAGCTGGGTCAGGAATTGGCCGAAAAATACCCTCAAAGACCTGTGTATCTCATGGGCGACGGGGCAACCATCACCTATGATGCCCTTGCAGAGGCCTTGGGCGATCGTTTGGTGATGCTTCCCGAGCGGCTCATCCACCAGAGCGGCTACAATACCGCACAATGTGGCTTGCGACTCTACCGCAACGGTGTCCGCACCGCCGACTTTGAATTGGTTCCCGTTTATCTGCGTCCCTCCCAGGCGGAGCGGATGCGGATGGAAAAGCTGAAAAGCGAAAGCAACTGATCTACACAACGACACATCCCAAAGGAGGGCATACCGACATGGAAATCAAAACCATTGTCATGGGCTCGGATCACGCGGGTCTGGGACTCAAGCTGAAGGTCAAGGCGCATCTGGAAGCCCGCGGCTTTGCGGTGATCGACGTGGGGACGCATACCCCCGAGTCCTGCAACTACACGGTCTACGCCGACGCGCTGTGCAAGGCGCTGACGGGCGGAGAGGCCGATCTGGGCATCCTGGTCTGCGGCACGGGCATCGGTATGTCCATTGCCGCCAACAAGCACAAGGGCATCCGCGCGGCCTGCTGTGAGAACACCTTCTCGGCTCGCATGACCCGTATGCACAACGATGCCAACGTGCTCTGCTTCGGCGAGCGGGTTATTGGCTACGGGCTGGCCTGCGATATGGTGGATCTCTTTGTGGATACCCCCTTTGAAGGCGGCCGCCATCAAGCACGAGTGGACGATTTGAACGCCCTGGACGAAAGCAAGTAACTTGTTTCTTTCCATGATCCAAAAATTGTAAAGGAGACCGAACATGAGCGACACCCCAAAAACTCCCGTCACCAAGAAGATTGCGGGCATTCTCCGCGCCGTGGCGGGGACTCCCGATCCCAAGAATTTCACCTCGGCGGTGATCTGCGCTGCGGGCAGCTCCACCCGCATGGAAAAGCTCATGGGTGAGCCTCGCAAGCAGTTCATGGAGCTGGACGGGCTTCCCGTAGTGGCCCGTACCCTGATGGCCTACGAGGCCGCCGACACCGTCCACGAGATCATCGTGGTGGCCCGGGAGGACGAGCTTCCCCTCTACGAGGGCTTCAAAGAGACCTATGGACTGACCAAGCTGACCAAGGTGGTCAAGGGCGGTGCAACCCGCCAGGAATCTGCCCGTCTGGGCTCGGACGAGGTGGACGAGCGTTGTAAATTCATCGCCGTGGCGGATGCCGCCCGCTGTCTGACCACCCCCGAGGAAATCCAAAAGGTCTGCCACGCCGCCTACCAGTGGGGCGCGGCCTCGGCAGGCGTCAAGGCCACCGATACCGTGAAGGTCTGCGATAAGTCGGCCTTCATTGAGTCCACCCCAGACCGCGAGTACGTCTGGCTGGCACAGACCCCCCAGGTATTTTCGGTCAGCATCTACCGCACCGCCGCCTATGTCTGCCGTGACGAGGAGGTGGAGGCCACCGACGACAACTCCATGGCCGAATACATCCGCGTGCCTGTGAAGATGGTGGCCTGCTCCCGCGAGAATATTAAGATCACCGAGCCCACCGACGTAGCCTTCGCCGAGGCCATTTTGGCCATGCGGAAGAAGACGGCCGAGGAGGCCAAGTGATGCGGATCGGCCACGGATACGACGTTCACCGTCTGGTGGAGGGTCGGAGGTGCATCATCGGCGGAGTGGATATTCCCCATGAAAAGGGGCTTTTGGGTCATTCCGACGCCGACGTACTGCTCCACGCCATTATGGACGCAGTGTTGGGTGCCATGGCGGCGGGGGATATCGGCAAGCTCTTTCCCGACAGTGATCCCGCCTACAAGGGCGCGGACAGTCTGGTGCTGACCCGCCATGTGGCCGCTGTCATGACCGAGCAGGGCTTCCGTCTCGGTAATATTGACGCCACCGTGATTGCCCAAGTGCCCAAGCTGGCTCCCCATATTCCCGCCATGCGGGAGAACATCGCCGCCGCCTTTGGGGTGGAGGCAGATCGGGTCAGCGTCAAGGCGACCACCGAGGAACGCTTGGGCTTTACCGGCTCAGGGGAGGGCATTGCCGCCCATGCGGTCTGCCTTCTGGAATGATCTCCGGTTTGGGCTCCGATAAAAGAGGTCGGCACCGATTGGCACCGACCAAGGGGTACGCGCCGCGAGGCGTGCTGTCCTCTCACATCCTGCGTTTTCCCGCAGGTTTTGCCTGCATCCCCACGGGAGACCTCCTGCACGGGCGCGGCACGGGGGTTCCCATCCCCAGTATATGATCGGATTCGACACATTGCAACACATCTCCCGCAAGGGGAGCCGCTTCCTATCGGAAGCAGAAAGGACCGGTATCTGTCATGCTCTACATTGCCCCCTCTCTTCTGGCCGCTGATTTCTCCGACCTGAAGGGCGAGATCGCCCGTATGGAGGACGCGGGAGCCAACTACCTGCATCTGGACGTTATGGACGGCCATTTTGTCCCCAATATTTCCTTCGGCTCCTGCGTCATCTCCTCCATCCGTCGGTGCACCAACCTGATCTTCGACGTGCATCTCATGATTTCGGAGCCTCTGCGCTATGTAGACAGCTTCATCAAGGCGGGCGCGGACATCGTGAACTTCCACTATGAGAGTGTGAACAACCCCTTGGCGGTCTTCAAAGCTATCAAGGAGCGAGAGATTCCCTGCGGTATCGCCGTCTCTCCCAAGACCTCCGTGGAGGCGGTGCTTCCATTCGTGGGTTTGGCTGACCAGATCGTAATCATGATGGTAGAGCCCGGCTATGGCGGGCAATCCTTCATGCCCGAATGTCTGGACAAGGTCCGCGCCCTGCGCCGTCACGCCATTAAGATGGGGCTCGACCTCAACATTGAGGTGGACGGCGGCGTCACCGCAGAAAACGCGGCTTACTGCACCGAGGCGGGTGCCAACGTGCTGGTGGCGGGTACAGCTCTCTTCAAAACCAAGCGCCCCCGTTCGGTCATGGCGGCCATGCGGGAGGCGGGGAAAGAGCATCCGTTTATTGGGTAAGAACGGAAAGAGCGAGGGAAACGTGCCTCCGGCGGCCAAAACCTTTCTTGAAAGAAAGGTTTTGGATTCCAAAGAACTTTCAAAAAGCAAAAAACCGTGCGGGAATTTCGGTTCTCGCACGGTTTTTCTTTGTGAATCAGTTGAATTTGGTCTCGATCTCATCGGGGTATCTGACGTCAATAAAGGACGTATACCCCTCCGCCTCCAGCTTCTGCTTCTGGAAGCCCACGTTCTTGTTCATCTTCTGGACCAGAACGATCTTTCCCGCCTCGCGGAGGGCATTGCACTTGCACTGGAGCGCGGCCACGTCACCCGACCCGAATGCCTTACCGTACAGGACGGCCACCTTTTCGCGGCTGCCCTCGGCCTTGAACTTCTTCTCCAGCAGGGCGCCGACCAGACGCTCGAAGCCAATGGAGAAGCCGCAGGCACAGGTAGGAGTGCCGGTGAAGTTCCCGATCATGTTGTCGTAGCGGCCGCCGCCCGCAATGGAGGAACCCTTGAAATCCTCGGACTTGATCTCGAAGATGGTGCCCGTGTAGTAACCCATACCGCGGACCAGGGTGGGGTCGAAGGAGAGGTTGAACTTACCGCCGGACATGGCGGCGACGTTTGCAAAGATCTGGCGGATATTGTCGGCTACGCCTGCCTCCATAACGTCACCGAAGGCCTCCTCCACATAGGTGAAGCGATCCTCGGCGGTCATGAAGCCGTGGAAGATGGTCATGTAGGTCTCCACTGACTCGGGAGCGAAGCCAGAGGCCAACAGCTCCTTCTTGACGCCCTCCTCGCCGATCTTGTCGTACTTATCCAGAATAATGAAGACGTCGTTGTAGTCCTCCTCGGCAAAGCCCGCCTTCTTGGCCATGCCCTTGAGGATGCGGCGGTCGTTGACCATGACGGTGTTGCCCTTGACACCCACGCTGTCCAGGAACAGAGAGGTGACGTAGATCAGCTCGCTCTCGGCGGAGTTGGAGGGGTCGCCCAGGATGTCGATGTCGCACTGGGTGAACTGGCGGAAGCGGCCCTTCTGGGGACGGTCAGCGCGCCAGACCGAGCCCACCTGCAAGGACTTGAAGGGGGCGGGGAGCTGGCCTACGTTGTTGGAGTAGTAGCGGGCCAGGGGCACGGTCAGATCGTAGCGCATACCCGAATCACAAAGATCGTCAAAGGAAGCGTTCTCAATGGACTCGGTGAGCTTCTCGCCGCGCTTGAGCACCTTGAAGATGAGCTTCTCGTTCTCGCCGCCCTGCTTGCTGGTGAGATTTTCGATGCGCTCCATGCAGGGGGTCTCGATCTGGGTGTAGCCGAAGCTTGTGTACATATACTTGAGCTTAGCCAGCAGGTACTCGCGGATCTCCATCTCGGCGGGGAGGATGTCGCGCATACCCTTGACGGTTTCTTTGATAAACATGGTTTTATGTCCTTCCTTGAAATTCTAAAATCAATATCTTATTATAACACAAATCTATCTGTTTGTAAAGGCTTTTGGGGAAATTACGTTGGCTCGGAGCAAAGACTTTTCTATGCCAGCCATCCGCATCTTCCCTATAAGCCGAATTCATACAAAAGCCCGCAAAGCAAGGCGCTCAGCGGGTTTTCATATTTTGCAGCGTCAGCCTGCGCATTCAGTGCGCGTTGTTAACCTGCGGTGTCAACCGCGGTGTCAACCGCGGTCATCCGGAACGATGAACTCACGGGGCTTGGAGATGCACTTGTAGGCGGGACGGATGATCTTGCCTGCGGTCATGTACTCCTCCATGCGGTGGGCGCACCATCCGGTGGCGCGGGCAATGGTGAAAAGGGGGGTGTACATTTCGGTGGGGATACCCAGCATACGGTAGACCAGACCCGAGTAGAGATCCACGTTGGCACACATCTCCTGATTGATGCCCTTGAAGGCGCAGAAGATCTCGGGGGTTAGGCGCTCGATGGACTCCAGCAGATCGAAATCGTCGCCAAAGCCCTTCTCGTAGGCCTGCTCGCGGGCGAACTTCTTGAGCAGAACAGCGCGGGGATCCGACTTGGTATAGACGGCGTGACCCATACCGTAGATAAGGCCGCTGCCATCACCGGCTTCCTTGTTGAGGATCTTGAGCAGGAAGGCGGCCAGCTCGTCGTCGTTCTTGGGGTTCTGCACGTTCTCCTTGATGCAATCGAACATCTCCTGCACCTTCAGATTGGCACCGCCGTGACGGGGGCCCTTCAGCGCGCCGATACCGCCTGCGATGGCGGAATAGGTGTCGGTGCCCGAGGAGGACAGGACGCGGGTGGTGAAGGTAGAGCAGTTACCGCCGCCGTGCTCGGCGTGGATGACCAAGCAAAGGTCAAGCAGGTGCGCCTCGGCCTCGGTATACTTCTTGTCGGGGCGGAGAACGCGGAGGAAATTCTCGGCGGTACTGAGGTTATCATGGGGGTTATGGAGCGTAAGAGACTTATTGAAAAAGGCATTGCGATAGACCGAATAAGCCTGAGCGGCGATGACGGGGAGACGGGCGACGATCTCAATGGACTGACGGAGCATATTGTCCAAGGAAACGTCATCGGGGTTATCGTCGTAGGCGTAGAGAGCCAGCACCGCGCTTTGGAGCTTGTTCATGATGGAACGGGAGGGTGCCTTCATAATGATGTCCTCGGTAAAGCGGGGAGGCAGACGGCGCAGGGTGGCCAGAAGATCGTTAAACTCAGCCAGCTCGTCGCGGGTGGGAAGATGACCGAAGAACAGAAGGAAGGTGGTTTCCTCAAAGCCGAAGCGGTTCTCGGCGACGAAGCTACCGATAAGATCACGCAAATCGTAGCCTCGGTACTCCAAAACACCCTCCACGGGGTACTTGTCGCCCTCGCTGACCACGTAGCCGTGGGCAGAGCCGACGCGGGTCACACCCGCCATAACGCCCGTGCCGTCGGCCTCGCGCAGACCCCGCTTGACGCGGTAGCCGTCAAAGGCAGAACGGGGGATGGTATAGGCGGAGCGGGATGCGGAGAGCAGGTCGTTGAATTCCCGCTCGGCGCGCTCGTCCATCTCCTGATATTCATTGGGGTAGGGATTGTGATTGAATGGCATAATGGGCCTCCATGGGTATGTGCGTATTTGCCGTCATGCATACGGCGGGCAGATGAATACATATAGTATACCATACTTTTATGTATTTTGCAAGAGGAAATTGAAAACATTTCATAAAATAGCAGATTTTTCTGTTAAAGCTGAGTTTATTTCTTTATTTTTGCATGAAATTCGGCAATATTTTTCAATTCCCGTATCAAAACTGACCCCTTCCCAAGGGAAAGGGTCAGTTCGGTCAATGCCTGGGCGGGTTGGGGGTTTCTGCCATGGGGGTAAGCGCGGGGACATGGAGGACTTGGAAGCTCTCCTCCGACAGGGTGATGAGCGTACCGCCTACCTGACCCGGGGTATGGTAATCGTACTGCCCCGTTTTGAGGCCGTAGCTCCAGCGGATGTTCTGCCACAGCACCGAGGTATTGTTGGCGTGGCAATGACCGACGAACACGCCGTCCACGCCCGCGCGGTGCAACTGAGCCACGAAGTCTTCGGGGGTGCCGAAGCAGCCAATAGGCTCCCGTTTACAGCCAAAGTCGCCGTCCTTGGCGGGATGTGTGACCCCGATGACATATTTTTCGCGCTCGTTTTCGGTCTGGTAGCCCTTCTCCACAGCCGCCAGATGGAACTGGATGGTGGGGATATGGAAGCAGAGGAAGGCGGGAACAGGAGTTCCGCCATTCGCTTCGGTCATGCGGTCAGCCGCAGCGTACAGCCACTCGTATTGATCGGAGGCGAAGCCGGGACCTCGGCGGACCGAGGCATCGGGAGAGCCCATACAAGCCCCGGAATCCATCATGTAGAGGACACGGCAGGGCTTGCTGTTTTGGGTGAGCAGAACCGTATAGTTGCCGTTGCCTGTGGCGCATCCCTTTTTAAAGAGACAGAACCTTGATGACTCAAAACGCCGGTTCTGCCAATCGATGCCCCGGCGGGATTCGTTGTCGTGGTTGCCGTAGACGGGGGCCCAGGGAATTCCCATACTGTCCATGAAGTCGCAGAACAGCTCAAAGCTCGCCCCGCTGTCGTCGAATTCGCCGTAAATGACGTCTCCCGTGATGACAATGACATCGGGCTGTGTCTGCGCCACCACGCTTTTGATGGGATCGGTACATTGAACAGGGATAGCCTCGGGCTGCCAGAGGGTGATCTCCCGCGCATTGAGGCGGTCGGGGATACGCTGTTGGGATGCGTCGATGATCTGCATATCCGTGAGCTGGAGGATGCGCAGGGGGCGGTCTGCGGGGAGATCGAGGACGAAATCCGCACTATGCGCCCAAGAGGCGGGAACAAGGGTGCTTTTGCCGTAGAGAGTAGTCATGGAGAATCCTTCCTTTATACACGTGGTTGCTTTACGCTTGGTCTCTCCCATAGGCCATGACCATCATGTGAGTCAGTGCCTTGGCCTCAGCCATACCACAGCCGGGAAGGATGTTGCCCGTGAGGAACTGGATAATGGGTGCAGGATCGCCCTCCTCGGTGGGAACATCCACCTCCCGCCCGCCTGTGGCGGCGGTACGCTTGGTCACGCGGTCGCCCTCCATACGGACGTAGCCGTTTTCACCGTGTACCTCGAACACCACGGGATCGTTGGCGGAGACAAAGCCGGTCTCGCCCACGGCGATGGCACCATTGGGATAGGACATGACGGTCACGGCGTTGTCCTCCACACGGTCTTTGTTCTTCTCGGCGACGTCGGGGCGGTCACAGGAAACCGTGAAGGCGGAGGAGGCGGTCATCGGTACACCCAGGATCCACTCGGTCAGGTACATACCGTGGGCACCCAGATCGATCATGGCACCGCCGCCGCATTCCTCGGCGTTATAGAAGTGGGCGGGGAGCCAGTTCCCCGTACTGCCCGTATGGCAGTTGCGGAAGCGGAGGTAGTTGATCTTGCCCAGCTCGCCGCTGTCGGCCACGGTCTTGACGGCCTTGCGGGAGCCGATGTACTTCTGGAACAGGGAGATGACGAAGGTCACGCCGCTCTCATTTACGGCGGCTTCGATGGCGTCGCACTCGACGTCGGTGAGGGCCAGCACCTTCTCGGTGAAGATGTGCTTCCCTGCCTTTGCGGCGGCGATGATGTCCGCCGTATGATCCTTGGTAGCGGAGCAGACGATAACAGCCTCGCAGTCACTTGCCAGGAGGTCCTCCACGGTAGCGAAGCGGGTGAGGCCAAAGTGGGCGGCGAAGGCATCGGCCAGAGCGTCGCTTCGCTCAAAGAAGCCTACCACCTCTCCGTGGGCCAGGGCGGTGCGGGTATAGTCGGGGGCGTGGACGTGCCAGACGCCGAGGATGGCGATTTTCATAGGGGGTATTCCTTTCTTTAGAGAGTAGATGAGGAAATGCTTCAAATTTGGGTTTATCGCTGAGCATATCTCAGCAGAGAGATACAAGATACGCGCCGAGCAAGCTCGGCCGATACAAGATACAAGATATAAAGCGGATTATGCCGTAACGGTTTTTCATATCTTGTATCTTTGTATCTTGTAACTTGTATCTAACAGAAAAACCACAATTTATCTCTTCACGCGGAAGGTACGGGTCACATCCCCGCTCATATCCACCACGAAGGAGAAGGAGTAGGTTCCGTCGCCGTCGTAGTGCACCATGTATCCGTCGTACTTGTTGGTCTCGGAGGCGGTGTTGTAGGCAACCCACTCACCGTTCACCAACTCCTCGATGATGGGCTTCTCGTAACCCTCGAAGCCAAAGACACGGACGGTCATGCGGTTATCCGCACCCGACAGGGTGAACTCGGCGGTCTGGCCCTCGGCCTTGATGAGGGGCATATAGACGTCGGGGATGAGAGTACCCACCTTGACCTCGGTCTTGATGGGGTTCAGGCAGGTGTCGTTACGGACATTCAGGACGTTGGAGATATCGTCCTTGGCGGTGTTCTGGGAGCCCCAGGGCATGAGGATCATGTTGATGATAATCTCATCCCCCGCCTTCAGGGTGACCTCGCCCAGATCGAAGGTCAGACGGCCGTAGTTCAGCCCCTGCCAGCAGTCCTCAAAGAGGATACCGCCGGTATAGGCCTCGCCCCCGATGGTAGCCTTGTAGTCCTTGATAACAACGGCCATATTGACGTAATCGGCGGTATTGGTGGAGGAGGAGTAGGACACGAAGGGGGACTTGTCGCCCAGCTTGTAGAAGGTGGGCTCCCCCTCCTTGGCGGCGTCCTTGACTACGGGCTGGTTATTCTCGTCCAGATAACCCAGAGTATCGTAGATCACGGCGCGGCCGTCCATGGAGAAGAAGGTGAAGTCCTTCTTGAAGTTCTTGAAGGGAATATCCTCCAGCACCTTCATGCGGATCTCGTAGTAGGTGCGGTTCTCGTCGCTCTGGGGCATCTCCATGTGGCGGTAGTCCACCGAGATGCGGCCGTCGTCGGTGATATAGTTCATCCAGATATCGGCGTAGGTGGGGCCGTGGGAGATCATCTCATCCACGGTGTTCTCGGAGGCGTACTCGTTGCCCTCGGCGTCGGTGTAGTGGAGGAAGTAGAGGCGGCCCGCCGAGGTGTGCTGGGGCTGACCGGCCCACAGGGGAGCGGACATGGCGCGGAAGTCGGGGAGGGTCCACTTATCCTTGCCGTAGACGAAGTAGGGGGCGATGCAGTTGGTCTCGGTGACGCCCGTGGAGAGGTGGTAGTAGGCGATGTGGAACTGGATGGAGGAGATCTGCTTCAAGGGGAAGATGCCCCAGTTCTGGTAGAGATTCAGCACCGAGAATCTCACGGTCTCGCCGCCCTTCACCACCATGGGGAAATAGGTCTCGCCGTAGGCGGGGTCATCATGATCGTAGATGGGCTCCTCGTTCTCGCCCTGGAAGTTCTTGCAGACCTGCATGAGGTAGGGCAGAACGCGGTTCTGATCGTCCAGCAGGGCGGCGCACTCCAACGCGCCGTTGGGAGCGTGGGTGTACAAATAGATATTGCGGTCGGCGGAGTCGCCTTGAACCTCTACGTCGATGCGGTAGTGGCGGTCGGGGTTCTTATAGTAGGCATCGTTGAACTCGGTACCCTGGAGGTCCAGGCGGTAGGAGCCGCGCAGGGCGTCGTAGCCCAGGGACTTGCCGCCGAAGGTCTTGGAGGTGACCGTGACCGTCAGAGGATTGCGCTCCTCGCGGACGGCCCCTCGGAAGCCCTCGAAGTCGTGGGTGGCATCGTTGTAGATGCGCTGGCTGAGGTAGATATCCTCCAGATTTTTATAGGAGGACTTGGCGGCCGCCTTTTGATCGATGACGTAGAAGCCGTCCTTCTCGGTAACAGTCATGGTACCCACGCCCTTGTCCAGGGTCAGGATGTAGCCGAAGACACCCGCGCGGTCGATATCGAAGGCCACGGCGGTGGCGGTGCTCCAGTCCACGCCCTCCAGAGAAGTGTGCTCACCCTTGCCGTCCATGACCAGCAGGGACCCCACGCGGGACTTGTCGATGGCGGTCTCCATGCCGTAAGCAGTCATATTCCTGACCTCGTCGGTGGTGACCAGGTGGATGGCGGTGTGGAGCTTGTCGGGGTAGGTGTAGAGAACGCGGTCCACCCCCACGGCGGGGACCTCGGAGGCGGTGGTCTTGACCGCCTTGATCTCGGTGATCTCCACCACCTCGCCGCCCTTGGCGCCCACGTCCACGCGGAGGGACTTCAAGGTACCGCCGTAGTCGGTGACGTTGTTCAGGGGAACAAGATAGGTGCGAAGCTCACCGGGGGTCACCGAGAAGGAGACGTACTGGGAGCCGTCGATGCCGTCGCGGGAGCCGGCGGCCAGATAGAAGGTGGCATCAGCGGCGTGCTCGGTACGCATGGTCACCAGCAGGGCGTCGTATACCTCGGCGTCTACCTTGTAGTTGTAGCCGAAATTGACGTAGGGATCGTCGGGGGACTCCACCGTGATGGTAAGGGCCCCCGTCTTACGGTCCCTCTGGGCGGAGGCGTGATGACCGCTGAAGCTGCCCACCTTCTTGAGCATATCCACAGGCTCCACCGACTCGTCGACGATGCGGGAGTCGCCGAAGTTCTGCCCGCGGATGTGGGTCTCGTAGTGGTAGGCACCGTAGAGGAAGATGTTCATAGAGCCGCTGTCGGTGGAGTCCTTGGAGTAGAGGCGCTTCCCTCCTGCCTCCACGTAGGCGAACATGGTGTCGCGGAGGTAGGGGATACCGTACTCGTTGACCATGGAGGACACCTGGCGGTTGCCGCCCGTGGCCATCTCGCTTACGATGGTCATGGTCTGATTGGTCATGAGGAAGGCGCTACGGTCGCCGTCGGTGAAGTAGCCCTGGACGCCGTTGGCCACGCTGTGGGCGTAGGCGATGCTCTCAGCGTAGGCGCCCGTAAGGGTGGGAGCGGCCACAGGCTGGGACTCGTCCGCGGCCTTGCAGACGTAGCCATGCTTGATGCCCAGGCGCTTGCCGTCCGAGATGAGGTCGGCGGAAAGTTTGTCCAGAGCGGCGGCCATGCCCGCCTCGGTGTTGGCACCGATGAAGAGCTTGTCACCGATGGCGGCGATGTGGTAGCCCGCGTTGCCCACAGCGTAGAAGTCGTCGGCCAGCTCGGCATTTCGGTTGGTGTAGCCCACCACGATCTCCTTGGGCGAAGCCTCGGTGGCGGTGTCCACAGCGGGTGTGACGGTCACGCCGAGACCTGCGAGGGTACTCACCAACCGATCGGCGGCGTCCAGCTCCCAGGTGGCGGCATAGTCGGGGACAATGACCGTATAGGCGGTCTGTCCGTCGGCGGCCAGCAGGAGGGTATTCTCAAAGGCATCGGGCTCACTTGTACCGGTCTCGATGGGGAGTGACTCGGTGTTTTGACTGTCGGTGGGGTCCTCGGGGCCGGGCGAAGGCTTGCAGGCCGTCAGGCAGGCGGGGAGTAACATGAGCAGCGCCAGAGCCAGGGAGGGGAGGCGGGTCAGGGAAGGTTTCATAGCGGAGGCTTCCTTTCGTTTGGTAGTATCATTATAACATAGGATCGCACAAAACTCAATGAACAAATGTGACAAATACACCATCCCATTTTTAACAAAAACAGAGAGGGCGGAACTGTGTCCGCCCCCTCAAAATGGGTGATTTACTTCAAGAACCCGTTAATGATCTGCTCCTCGGCTTCCTTCTCGGTAAGTCCCAGGGTCATGAGCTTGATGAGCTGCTCGCCCGCGATCTTACCGATGGCGGCCTCGTGAATGAGAGAGGCCTCGGTGTGGTTGGCCTCGATCTGGGGAACGGCGACCACCTTGGCGGAATCCATAATGATGGCATCGCACTCGGTGTGACCCGAGGAGCGGTTGTTGCCGTTGACCTTGGAGTAGAAGTACTGCCGGGAGTCCTCCTTGGCCACCGAGCGGGAGACCACGTGGCATCCGCAGTCCTCGCCGTCCAGATCTACCTCAAAGTGGGTCTCGGCGAATTGGGTGCCGTGAGTCATGATCTTCTCGTGAATGACCAGGGTAGCTCTGTCGGCCAGCTTGGCTTTGGTCATGCGGTTGGTGGAGTCCACACCCTTGATCTGGGCGGTCTCCATCTCCATATAGGAGCCCTCAGCCATCTCCACCTCGGTGGTAGGATTCATGATGCGGCCGCCCTTGCCGTCGCCCGATCCGTAGTGCTTCTCCACGTACTTGATCTTGGCGTTCTTACCCACGAAGAAGCGGTGGATGCCACTGTGCTCGCTGTCGCTGTCGCCGGCGTTGTGGATACCGCAGCCCGCCACGATGGTGACATCGCAGTCGGCTCCGATGTGGAAATCATTGTAGACCAGCTCCTTGAGACCCGTCTGGGAAAGGAGCACGGGAATGTGCATACTTTCGTTCTTGGTACCGGGCTGGATGTAGATGTCGATGCCCGGGGCGTCGGTCTTCTTGACGATCTGGATGTGCTCGGAGGAGTTCTTGCCCTCCAACTGTCCGTTGATACGGAGGGAATAGGCTCCCTCGGGCATTTTGTGCAGGTCTGCTACCTGTGCCAGTAATTCTTTTTGGATGGGGTCTAACCCTTTACGCTCAGCCATAGTGAACCTCCTTTCAGTTCTTGGGCGTGGCGGTGTAGCGGCAGCCGGCCGAGGCATGGAGCAGCTCGGGGAGGATCTCTTCCTTAGTGCCCACGGCGCTGACATGGCCGTCCGCAATGACTACCACCTTGTCGGCGATGTCCAGGATGCGCTCCTGGTGGGAGATGATGAGGATGGTACCGCTGGTACGCTCGTGCATCTTCTTGAAGACCTCGATGAGGTTCTGGAAGCTCCAGAGGTCGATGCCTGCCTCAGGCTCGTCGAAGACCGAGAATTTGGTGCCTCTGGCGTTAATCATGGCGATCTCGATACGCTTGAGCTCACCGCCCGACAGGGATGCGTTGACCTCGCGGCCCACGTACTCCTTGGCGCAGAGGCCAACCTCGGCCAGGTATTCGCAGGCCTCACCGGTGGAGAGCTTCTTCCCTGCGGCCAGGGAGATCAGATCCTTGACGGTAATGCCCTTGAAGCGGACGGGCTGCTGGAAGGCAAAGGAGATGCCCTTTCTTGCGCGTTCAGTGATGGAAAGCTCGGTGATGTCCTCGCCGTCCAGGTAAATGCGGCCCTCGGTGGGGGTGATGATGCCCGCGATGATCTTGGCAAGGGTGGATTTGCCGCTTCCGTTGGGGCCCGTAATGGCGACGAAGCGGTCGTCGATGATTAAATTCACATCCTTGAGGATGTCGGTCTCTCGGGTCTTGCCCGAGGGCAGGGTCTCGGAGACAGAGTAGGAGATATTTTTGAGTTCTAACATACGATCTATTTCCTTTTTGTTGGATTCTGTTTCGCCAGGGGATTCCCTAACATAATATTATACCATATATTTGATATTTTTGCAATACCTTTTTCAATATTTATGAAAAAATGAAGAAAAAAGAAGAAAACGGATCTCTCAGGCGGCCTTCCCCGCCATTGGCGGGCAAATACGTCCGAGAGATCCACGGGGCAGTACGGAGGACGGATCAGACCACCGCCGTATCCGACAGAGGAACGGCACCGACGGCGGGGCGATCCAGATACCGCAGAGCGAAGGCCGACTCCCGTACCCAACGGCTCACCGCCGGAAGAGGGAGCAGCAACGGCATTCGGGGATGGATCGAAAAGGCCGCTGTCACGGGCTCGGAGGGAGTCGTCAGAATGACGAAGCGTATCCCCTCTGCACTCGCTTGAAACAGTCCGGCCATGTAGAGCAGTCCTCCGTCGGCAGGAGTGAAGAGATGCTTTTCCTTAGCGGGCGTCCATTCGAAATAGCCCGTTGCCGGGATGATGCACCGTCCCTGTCTGACGGCATGGGCAAAGGTGGGCTTGACGGCAGCCGTTTCCGCGCGGGCGTTGATGAGAATCCCCTTCCCCTGATACCCTCGGAAGCCCCAGGCGGCAGGGGTGGGGAGCAGCCCGGCTCCCGTCAGGATGGGCACGGTATCGGTGGGAAATATTTCCCCGCTTTTGACGGATACGTCGGGACGGCTGATCCGCACGGCGCGGTAGAGTGCCGCCAGGTCAATGCTTTGGTCTTCCTCGCAGATATAACGTCCGCACATGGGTACGGTCTCCTTTCATTGCAAAAAGCGTGTATCATGCTCCACCTCGGCAAAGGGGTGTCCCGCCTTGCGGAGGCTCTCCAGCTTAAGCGCGACGAGGTTTACGTCGGTAGACAAGGCGCAGGCGATCTGGTCGGCGGTGTAGCCGTAATCGTAAACATAGCGCAGGAGCTCCTCGTCGGGCAAGAGGATGGCGGCGGCCACCAAATTGGCCTCGTACTCGGGGCGGGCGGTCATATCCCAGAGCATGAGCTCTTGCAGGCCCTTCCCGGAAGCCAGGTCGCGGTGCAGACGGTCGTGGCCGATCTCATGGGCGCATACCAAACGGGCAGTATTCTCGTCCAGATTCTGATTGAGGAAGATACACCGCCGACGGCAGATCACGCGGTACATTCCTTTCAGGCGGTTGAAATCCGCCTCGTAGACGTGGATGCCCAGCCCCTCGGCTATGGCAAAGGGATCGCGGGTACGGAAACGGCGAACCAGCTCATCCCCCACCCGCAAGCAAGCTTCAGCAGTCATGGCTCGCCCCCCGTCATGCGCGGCGGCCGCCCTTGGGAGCGTACTTTTTGTTCTCCTCCTTGGCATCCCAATAAGCGCGGGTCAGGGCGGCCATGACGGCATCCTTCTCTGCCTCGTCCAGCTCTCCCCCGGCGAACAGACCGCTGATTTCATTGACCAGCTCCTCCACCTCCCGGGCGGCCTTGGCGCCGCCACGGACGTAGGCGGCCATGATCCGGCGGTCGGTGTTACCCAGCAGGTAATCAGCGGTGGTATGCAGCGCCTCGGCCAGGCTTTGGACGATCTCCATATTCCGCGGCTTACGGGTTCCCAGCTCGTAGTTCTGTACGGTACGAGAGGTCACTCCCACGAGGGTAGCCAGCTCGGCCTGGCTGAGCCCTGCTTCCTTACGCTTTTCCTTGAGTCTTTCCTTGAAGGCCATGGACGATTCTCCTTTTTGGTAAAATTTGTTTAACAAACACGAACGTTTTTTCGGTCAGAGCCATTGACATCCGACGGCTGACCTGGTACAATACATACACGAAACATCGTTCGTGTTTATAGTATAGCACACGAACAAGCGTTTGTCAATGGATAATCGCGATTTTTCGTCGCGGAATCCGAAAATCATTTCAAACAAGGAGGATTCACCGTGACTCGTTGCATTCTGCATTGTGACATGAACAATTTCTACGCCTCGGTGGAATGTATGCTGGATCCGACCCTGCGCGGCCGCCCCGTGGCGGTGTGCGGGGAGACCGAAGAACGGCACGGCATCGTGCTGGCCAAAAATTACGAGGCCAAGGCCTTCGGCATCATAACGGGAGAGCCCGTTGTCAAGGCCAAGCAGAAGTGCCCGCATCTGGCCGTCGTCCCCCCTCACTACGAGCGGTATCTGGATATTTCCCGTCAAGCCAAGGCCATATACGATTCCTTCACCGATCTGGTGGAGCCCTTCGGTCTGGACGAATGCTGGCTGGACGTGACGGGGTCGCGGCGGCTCTTTGGCTCGGGAGAACGAATCGCCCATACCATCCGACGGCGAATCAAGGCCGAGCTGGGGGTGACGGTTTCAGTCGGAGTCTCCTTCAATAAAGTTTTTGCCAAGCTGGGGAGCGATATGCGCAAGCCCGATGCTGTGACGGTCATTCCCGTCGATTGCTTTCGTGAGGTGATCTGGGAGCTCCCTGCCTCGGATATGATGGGAGTCGGACGGGCTACCGCGCCCAAGCTGGCGGTTCTGGGCATCCACACCATCGGGGATCTGGCTCGGTACCCCTGCGAATGTCTGAGAGCTAAATTCGGAAAATGCGGGGAGGAGCTGTGGCGGTTCGCCAACGGACTGGATACCTCTGCGGTCGTGCCCCGTGATCCCGGCATACCGGACAAGACTGCCGGGCA
>JAGBAS010000046.1 GCA_017938885.1 Clostridia bacterium | reverse complement strand
TAAAACACGATCAGGAAAGGTTTTTATATGGAGGAAAGCAGATCATTTCCCTTCGGGAAATGTCCATTTATCGGCTACTCATCCACCGCTTCGCGGTCCCCCTTCCCTCACAAGGGAAGGCTCACGAGGAAACCCAACAGCCCGAAAAATCCCAATTTGAAGCTCCGCAGGACGGCTCCACACGCCTGACTACAAAACGAAGTGCCGCCGAGGGGGAGACCATCGGCGGCATGGGGTCGGTATGGTGGGGATCAGCTCTTGGTATAGAACCAGATCACGCCCGAACGGTGGGGGAGCTTATCCGAGAAGCCACAGACGGCCAGCTTGGCGCCCGAGACCGTGAAGGTTCTGTGACCCAGCTCGTCGGTGAAGGTGTAGGTCTTGGTCGTATCCACGTGGAGGTTCGTGAGGGTGATGCTGTCAGCCTTGACCCGGACGTTGCGGATGATCTGGACAAAGCCCTCGGTCACCCCGTCGAACTGCATGGCGTACCAGTCCTCGGTGGACTTGCGGCACTCGGTCAAAGGGTAGTAGTCGCAGGTCAGCTCCAGCTTCGCGGCCTTGCGCCAGACGGGGTGGAAGCGGCGGCCTACGGCGCAGACCTCGTCGGGGTGGTAGAACTCGATCATGGAGGTCAGGGCGGGGGTCAGGGCGTTCTGGTAGCCGAAATCGTCCACCTGGTGCTGCTGGCCGTTGTAGTTTCCGTCGGGCTCGTCCCAGTTGTAGTTGTGGGCGCGGAAATAGGGGATCCACTCGAACATCTCGCGGTGCTGCTTCTGCTTGATGTAGTGGTCGCCATAGCCCACGTCGGTGTAGTGGAGGGGCACGGCGCGGCGCATGGTCTCGGGGTCGTTGCGGCGGCCGCCCGAGGCGCAGGAGTCCATCCACAGGCCGGGATTGCGCTCGATGAGGGTGTCCCAGTAGCGGTAGTAGCCCTGGATGTGGAGGTTCTCCAGGATGCCCTCGCGGTCGGGCTGAGTATTGAGGGCCCAGTAGGGGGCGGGGGCGAAGTTGAAGTCCTGGCGGTAGATCTTGATGTGGGCGTCCTTGATGATGGCGTCCACGGTGTCGATGAGCCAATCGCAGGCGGCGGGGTTGCCGAGATCCAGAAGGGCGTTCTCCGAGAGCCAGGGGTTATCGTCGCGGAGGTAGTGGAGGAGCCACTCGGGATGCTCGTTCCAGAGCTTGGTGCCGCGGCGGACACGCTCGGGCTCAAACCAGACCAAGAAGTCGATGCCTTCTTTCGCCAGCTTCTCGCCTACGGGACCCATGCCGTTCGGGAAGTGGTCGGGGTTGGGATACCAGTTGCCCGTGGTGGGCCAGTCGTTGTTGCAGGGATACCAGCCCGCGTCGATCCACCAGATGTCGGGCTTGAGGCCCTTTTCCAGATAGGTGTCGATGGCGGCCAGCTGGTTCTCCTCGGTGACCCCGCAGAACTCGGGGAGGCCGTCGATCATCCAGGTGTGGAGCACCAGCTTGGGGTCCAGAGGGTGGCCGTCCTCCCGGGGAAGGATGTGGTCGATGTAGAAGGAGCGCCAGAGGTTGCGGCCGCGATCGTCGCCGTCGGTAAAGGCTTGCAGGGTGAGGCGGGGGGTACGGACGGTCTCGCCGGGCTTCAGATAGGAGCGGAAGGCGGCCTGGCCTACGGTGATCCGGGTCTCGTCAAAGTCGCCTGCGCTTTGGAGCTTGGCCTCCAGCCTCCAGGTGCCCGACCAGCCTACGGCGATGTTGAAGCCGTGGCCATTATGGGTGAACAGGCGCATGTAGGGGAAGGCACCGTTACAGGGGGTACCGTCGCCGCAGGGCTGTTTGACGATGCCCTCGGCGGTGACGGGGTCTGTCCACCACTCGTAGCCGTCGGGGGTGCAGGTGTCACCGTTTCCGTGATACAGGGTGGGGTTCTCGGCGGGGAGGGCGAGGTCGAGGTTCCAATCCGAGATAATGGGGGAGTTCTCGGCGGAGTCGTTGGTGATGTACATGACCCACTCCACTACGGGGTAATCGCGGAACTCGGTGCACTCGGCGCGCAGGGTCAGGCCCTCGGGGGTGGCGGCGGTGATGACCGTCTCGTAGATGCAGGAGTCGATGCGGCGGCGGGTGGCCTTAGGAGACCAGGCGGCGGGGAAGCCGTAGTAGGTCTTGTCCCCCAGCGTGTAGGTCACGGGGATGGCCTCGGGGGTGGTATAGGGATGGAGATGCGGGATCAGGGCTATGTCTTTGCGGTTGGATCGCATGATCTTGTACCGTTCCTTCCTGATAAATTCCCCGTGTAAACGGGGTTCGGGTATAGTATACCATAAAAATCAAGAGATTGCAATGGTTTTTGTGGGAAAAACACGGGAAATATTCCGACCCATGGAGGATATGGGTACAGGAATTCTGTACCCTTTTCGGAAGGGGTTTGGTTAACATTGAATTCATAATGTATCCCGAAAATTGTCACATTTTGGGTATTTACAAAAGAACCGTATGATGATATAATAGTGAACAGAACCGCGCCCGACCGCGGTTATTTTTTTGCATAAAGGAGACACGACTATGCAGTGGGGTTCCTTCGGTATCGTTCATATCTCGACCCTCGTCATTGCCGCCGCCCTCATCGTGGGGGTATACTTCCTGCTCAAGATCCTGCCCGAGCGGGTACGCTACTTCTCCATTCTGGCCCTGTCCTTTTCGGGCATCGTGGCCATTATCTACAATCTGATCGCCTGGGACTCCCCTCTGGAGTACCTCCCCTTCCATATGTGCTCCATCCTGGCCATCATGCTCCCCATCACGGTGCTGACGAAAAGCCGCTACATGGGCAACCTCCTGCTGGTATGGTGCCTGGGGTCTCTCCTGGCCCTCATCATCAACCACGCTTCGGGGCATTTCATCATTCCCTCGGCGGCATTCTTCATTTATTACATTCCCCACGTCTTTGAGTTCGGTGTGGTGATCTACCTCTTCAAGTTCGGCTACGTCAAGAAGGACTACAAGTGCATCCCCGTGACCGTGGGAGCGACGGTGGTGATCTATACCATCGTCCATCTCATCAACGTGGCGCTGACTCGCTATGTGGAGGCCAATGAGATCGTGGACTATGCGGGAAATTTGCTTACCTTCAACTATATGTTCTCCATGACCCCCGACAACCCCGTGCTGGCGCTGTTCTGGAAGGTGATCCCTCACTCATACTGGTATATGTACTGCGCGGTGGTG
>JAGBAS010000045.1 GCA_017938885.1 Clostridia bacterium | reverse complement strand
TACCCTCTTCCTCGTCCTTGCCTTCCCTTGGGGGAAGGTGGCACCCGCCAACGGCGGGTGACGTGATGAGCTCCGAGCAAGCTCGGGGTTACACAAACGGTTTTATTTCGGTTCAAACTATTCGATAAACCCAAATTTGAAATTTTCTCCAAAGGAGCTCACCATGCTGAAAGGTATCCCCAAGATCATCCCCCCCGAGCTGCTCAAGGTCCTCTGCGAGATGGGCCACGGCGACCGTCTCTGCATCGCCGACGGCAATTTCCCCTCGGCCTCCATGGGTAAGGACGCCATCGTCATCCGCATGGACGGCCACGGCGTTCCCGAGATCCTGGACGCCATCCTGACTCTGTTCCCCCTGGACGCCTACGTGGATCGGCCCGCCACCCTCATGCGGCTCATGGACCGCGACGTGGGACGGGTGGAGACCCCCATCTGGGAGGAGTACGCCGCCATCATCGAGCGGCACGACCCTCGCGGCAAGGCCGCCATGGGCAACATCGATCGCTTCGACTTCTACGACGAGGCCAAAAAGTGCTACTGCATCATCGCCACAGGCGAGAGCGCCATCTACGCCAACATCATGCTCCAAAAGGGCGTGATCTGAATCAGTATTTATTTTCGGAGGTAATCACATATGGCAACCAACCGCTACATCGGTCAGTATCCCGTCATCGGCATCCGCCCCATCGTGGATGGCCGCCGCGGACCCATGCAGCTCCGCGAGTCTCTGGAGCCCCAGGTCTGGGCTATGGCCGAGGCCGCCAAGAAGCTCTTTGAGGAGAATCTTTTCTACTCCAACGGCGAGCCCGTCAAGGTGGTCATGGCCGACACCTGCATCGGCCGCGTCCCCGAGACCGCCGCTTGCGCCGATAAGTTCCGCCGCGAGGGCGTCAGCATCACCCTGTCGGTGACCCCCTGCTGGTGCTACGGCTCGGAAACCATGGACATGGATCCCCACACCATCAAGGGCGTCTGGGGCTTCAACGGCACCGAGCGTCCGGGTGCTGTCTACCTGGCCGCCGTCCTGGCGGGACACGCCCAGAAGGGTCTCCCCGCCTTTGGCATCTACGGCCACGAGGTCCAGGATCTGGATCAGATCACCGATATCCCCGAGGACGTCAAGGAAAAGCTCCTCCGCTTCGGCCGCGCCGCTCTGGCCGTGGCCACCATGAAGGGCAAGTCCTACCTCCAGATCGGCTCCCAGTGCATGGGCATCGCCGGCTCCATCATGGATCAGGATATGATGGAGGAGTACTTCGGTATGCGGGTGGAATCCGTGGATGAAGTGGAGATCCTCCGCCGCATGGAGGAGGGCATCTACAACGAGGAGGAGTACCAAAAGGCTCTGGCGTGGACCAAAGCCCATTGCAAGGAAGGCCGCGACGATAACCCCGAGTCGGTGCAGTTCCTGGGTGAGGACCGCAAGATCAAGTTCACCGACGCCGAGAAGGAAAAGCAGTGGGAGTTCACCGTCAAGATGTACTGCATCATCAAGGACCTCATGGCAGGCAACCCCGACCTTCCCGACGCTTTTGTCGAGGAAAAGGTGGGCCACAACGCCATCGCGGGCGGCTTCCAGGGCCAGAGACAGTGGACCGACCACTGGCCCAATTGCGACTACCCCGAGGCTCTGCTGTCCTCTACCTTTGACTACCGGGGCGCAAGAGAGCCCTACACCCTGGCCACCGAGAACGACATCCTCAACGGCATGGGCATGCTCATGATGCGCCTGCTGACCCATCGCGCCCAGATCTTCGCCGACGTCCGTACCTACTGGTCGGGGGAGGCCACCGAGCGTGTGACCGGCTACAAGTTGGAAGGAAAGGCCGCCGAGTCCGACGGTATCATCCACCTGCTCAACTCGGGTGCCGCCTGCCTGGATGCCTGCGGCGAGTGCACCGATGAGAACGGAAACGCCGTCATGAAGAGATGGTGGGAGGTCACCGATGAGGATATCGAGAAGATGACTGCGGCCACCGTGTGGTGCGAGGCGGGCTTCGACAACTTCCGCGGCGGCGGCTTCTCCAGCCACTACACCACCCGCGCCGAGATGCCCTGCACCATGATCCGCCTCAACCTGGTCAAGGGCCTGGGCCCCGTCCTCCAGATCGCCGAGGGCTGGACGGTCAGACTCCCCGACGAGGTTTCCGACAAGCTCATGGAGCGCACCAACCCCACCTGGCCCTGCACCTGGTTCGCCCCTCGCTGTGACGGCAAGGAGGGTTCTCCCTTCAAGACCGCCTACGAGGTCATGATGAACTGGGGCGCCAACCACGGTGCTATCTCCTACGGCCACATTGGCGCCGACCTCATCACCATGTGCTCCATGCTCCGCATCCCCGTCTGTATGCACAACGTCCCCGAGGAGGACATCTACCGTCCCGCCTGCTGGAACGCCTTCGGTATGGACAAGGAGGGGCAGGACTACCGCGCCTGTGCTACCTACGGGCCTCTGTACAAGAAGCTTTGATCCCGCCTTCCCGCACGTATCCACATAGAAAAGAGAGGCACAAGCGGCCTCTCTTTTCTATGGATACGGGAGTTCACCACTCCAGCTTGATCTCCTCACGGGCATCCGAGGAATCGTAGATAGCCTGCATCATGCGGGCGGTAATGATGACCTTGTCGATATGGGAGGGGAGCTTCTCACCCGTGCGGATACAACGGATGAAGCTGTCGATCTCGTTTTGGAACATATTGACGCTATCAAACGCGGGGGTATCCTTCCAAAGCTTGCCGTCCTTCACCCCCCAGATGGTGAAGTTTCCGCCGTAGTTGAGGCGGATGCCGGCCTTATCACCGAGAAAGTCGATATAAGCCTCGCCCACACCGATGTTCTGCGCCCACGCGCCGTTGAGGGTGATGGTGGGGCCGCCCTCGGTACGGATGAAGCCGGTAACGCTGTCGTCCACGTCGTAGGTACCGTTCAGATCCTTTGTGACCTCGGACCACATATTCTCGTAGACATAATTCGGCATATCCACGCCCAGCTTGCAGAAGGCCTGACCGGAAACGGTTACGGGCTTGGGGTCACCCGTACAGTACATAACGATGTCCAGGTAGTGCACGCCCCAGTCAATGAGGGCTCCGCCGCCCGCGATCTCCTTGGTTGTGAAGGCACCGCCCAGACCGGGGATGGAGCGGTGAGCGCGGAAGGAAACGTAGACATGGTAGATCTCGCCCAGCTCACCGGCTTGGATCAACTCGCGGATCTTGTTCACAGCGGTATTGAAGCGGTTGACCACGCCGATATTGAGCACCTTGCCCGTCTCGTGCCGGACGTCCTGCATTCGCTTGGCCTCGGCGTAGGTACGGGCGGCGGGCTTCTCGCAAAGAACGTGCTTGCCCGCGCGGAGAGCGTCCATGGTGATGGTGGGGTGAACCTTGTTGGGCGTGCAGACCGACACAGCCTCCACCTCGGGATCGTTCAAGGCGTCGCGGTAATCGGTGATGGCGATACCGCAGCCGTACTGCTTCACAGCAGCCTCGGCACGCTCGGGGATGATGTCGCAGAAATACTTGATCTCGGCATCGGGGCAGTTCATGTAGGAGGGAATGTGGGCGGCATTGGCGATACAGCCGCAACCGATGACGGCAACCTTGATGGGATCCATGGCAGGTCTCCTGTGGTATTTCATGATTTTCCCGTTTGAGGAATTGATTTCATTATAACGGATTTTCCGGGAATTGTCAAGCCCCTATACCGTGCTGACCGAAAAAGTTCCCGACGGCGGGTACTACCGGTCGCCGATGGTACAGAATACGGAAAGGCGAAAAGAAAATTCGAGGAATTTCGGAAAAAAACTTGCATTTTTCAGAATAATATGATACAATAAGTTAGAGAAAAAACTTTGGAGGATTTTTCGATGGACAATTTGACATTTGACCCCCTGAAGCTGGAAAATCAGCTCTGCTTCCCTCTCTATGCCGCTTCCCGTGAGGTCATCAAGCTCTATAAGCCTTTCCTGGATGAGCTGGACCTGACCTATACACAATATATCGCTATGATCCTTCTGTGGGAATACAAGAGCATGACGGTCAAGGAGATGGGCAATTACCTGTTTCTGGACTCGGGTACCTTGACTCCCCTGCTCAAAAAGCTGGAGGCCAAGGGCATGATTACCCGCGTTCGTTCCACCAAGGACGAACGAAACCTCAACGTCACCATTACCGCCGACGGCGAAGCTCTGCACGCAAGAGCTCTGCATATTCCGCTTGAAATGGGGCGCTACAATCCCCTTTCCTTAGACGAGACCATCACGCTGTACCGCCTGCTCTACAAAATGCTGGGACAGCCCGACATCACAACGCCCGATTGGGCATTCCTGAAGGAGTAAGTCTCCGCTCATACCCAAAAACACACCCGAAGCTGTATGCCTCGGGTGTGTTTTGATTAATCTCTGAGCAGTGCCAGAATGGCATCCTTGGGACGGCCGCCCACGGCGGTATTGACCACCTCGCCGTTCTTCATGACCACCAGCGTGGGGATACTCTGGATGCCAAAGGCTTGTGCCAGCTCGGGCTCCTCGTCCACGTCGATCTTGGCGACGACGTATTCGGGATGCTCCTCCGCGATCTGCTCGATGAAGGGAGCGATCATACGGCAGGGGCCGCACCAGGTAGCGAAAAAGTCCAGCAGGACGGGCTTATCCGAGGCCTTGACCTCGTTGAAATTATCCTTGGTTACGTGAATGAGAGACATAGTCAGACTCCTTTCATGATACACGGTATTGGAGTAGCCCCCTTGCCGAGGACTCCGTATTTGTATTATACCATATTTTTCAGTCCTCGTCTATATCCTGCGCGGATTTTTTTCTTTTTTACATTTCCGAAACATTTCGGAAGCAAGAGAACGGATTTTGAGAAATACACCCTCTCCGCATAAAACCAACCGGGATCGTCACAAAGCGAGGCTTGCCTTCCTCGTGCAAAACCGATCCGCATGTCTTTTCCTGTTCTGTACCCCCGGGAGGGCGCATACACTTCCCCGAGGTGATGCCTGTGAAACTGCTTCTGACCGCCACGCCAATCCTGCTCTTCGGTGTGGGCATTTTTTACGTCCTTCGCCTGAGGGGCTTTTACCTGCTCCATCCCGTCCGCTGTATCCGTATGCTATTCCGGGGGAAGCGAACCGATGGGATCTCCCCCTTCCGCGCGCTGACCGTCGCTTTGGCGGGAACGCTGGGAGTTGGGAATATCGTGGGTGTCGCCTCCGCTCTGTACGTAGGCGGAGCCGGCGCAGTTTTCTGGATGCTGGTCAGCGCGCTGGTCGCCATGGTGCTCAAGTACGGCGAGATCACGCTGGCCGTTCGCCATCGCCGCGTGGACTCTGCCGGTCAGCTCTGCGGCGGGGCCCCCTACTACATCGAGGATGGGCTGAACAAGCTGGGTCATCCTGCCTTCGGCAAGCTCATAGCCTCTATTTTCGCCCTGCTCTGCCTGCTCAACGGGATCACCATGGGAAGCTGTCTCCAGATCAACGCGGCGGCCTCCGCTATGGAGGAGGGCTTTTCGATACCGCCGCTTCTGACGGGCTGTGCGGTCGCCCTCCTGGCAACCGCCGCCGTACTGGGCGGAGCCAAGCGGATCGCCGCCATGACCGAAAAGTTGGTTCCCCTCATGACGGTCGGGTTTCTCGCCGTTTGCCTCGCCGTGTTGATCCTGCGCCGTGAACGCATCCCCGCCGCCCTGACAGCGATTTGGGAGGATGCCCTCCATCCCCTCAGCGCGGGAGCGGGGATCTTGGGGTTTCTGACCGCAGGCGGCATCCGCTACGGGGTCATGCGGGGTTTGGTCTCCAACGAGGCGGGATGCGGTACTGCCCCCATGGCTCATGCCGCCGCTGAGACCGATTCCCCTGCGCGGCAAGGGCTTTTCGGGCTGGCCGAGGTCTTCGTGGATACCGTACTGCTCTGCACGGTGACGGCCCTTTGTATCCTGGTCAGCGACAGCGGCCCCCATGCCTTCGGGGAGGACGTTACCCGCACGGCGCAGGCCGCCTTTTCCTCGGTGCTGGGGGAATGGGCAGGAAGCTTTTTCGCCATATCCATCCTGCTCTTCGGGATAGCCACGGTGATCTGCTGGGCTCACTACGGCATGACCTGCCTGGGCTATCTCACCGCCGGGAAACGGTCGGCTCGGATGCTTGAGGGGGTCTTTTTGGTCCTCCTCGTCCTCTCCCTAACGGCGGGCTCCGTCACCTCCCCCGCTCTGGCCTGGACGCTGGCCGATGCCGCCATCGCGGTCATGACGATTCTGAATCTGGCAGTGCTCCTTCTTCTGCATCGGGAGGTCGAGGAGGAGACCCAGCGGCTCGCCATCCGTGGCAGTCGGAGAAAGTCCTGCATATCCTGTAGGAAAAACCAGCCTGAAAGGAGCCAGCCATGAGCCCATCCGCCGTCTATCCCCGCCAATGCTTTGCCGCCGCCAATTCCCGTGAGGGCTTCCGAAGCTATTACGGCAACGTCTTTTCCGACAACCGCATCGACCGTCTCTACATCATCAAGGGAGGGCCCGGAACGGGTAAGAGCCACTTCATGAAGGTGGTGGCGCGTCACGCCCGTGAGCAAGGCTATACCGTCACGGAATGCTTCTGCTCCTCCGACCCGAATTCCCTGGATGGGATCATCCTGTCTCGGGCAGGCTCTCCTACCGCAGGTCTGCTGGACGGTACGGCCCCCCACGTCTGCGAACCTACCCTGCCCGGGGCAAGGGATGAGCTGATCGATCTCGGACGCTTTTGGGATGGGGAGGCTCTGGGCGGACAACGGGATACCATCGCCTCTCTGGGGCAGAAGAAGTCCACCGCCTACGCCCGCGCCTACACCTGCCTCCGCGCCGCAGGAGAGATGGATTCCCTGGCTGATTCCCTGATGGAGCCCTGTGTGGACGAAAGCCGACTCACTGCCCTTGCCGCCCGTTTGCTCCGCAGTGTGCCCTCGGGAGAGACCTTTGAGGCAGTTTTTGCCCTCCGCCGCGCCATCAGTATGACGGGACGGCACACGCTCCCCAGCTACGAAGCCGCCGCCAAAACCCTGATCCTCCCCGACAACGGCTATGGCATGGGCTTTCGGCTCATGAGCTTGCTCCTGGCGGTATCCGAGGCGCGCCGTCATCGGGTATTCGTCTCCTACGACCCGCTCTGTCCGCAGAAGCCCGACGGCCTTCTATATCCCGAAACAGGCCTCTGCATCCTCACGGCGGAAGCCACCCCCGCAGAGGGGATCCCTACCCGTACCCTGCCGCTCCGCCGTTATACCAATCCTCGGGCTCTGCGGGAAATACGGGGAGAGCTGCGCCGAACCGTAGCCATGCGGGAGACCTTGACCGACACCGCCTTACGCCATTTGGCCTCCGCCGCCTCCTACCATTTTGAGTTGGAAACCATCTATGCAGCCGCCATGGATTTTCAAGCCAAGGAAGCCTTTACCGAACGCTTTTGCCGCGAGCTTTTGCGGTAAGGCGCGAGGCTCAAGAGATTCGTATCCGCCAAAATCAAAAAAAGAACCGCCGCGCGTGGCAACGGTTCAAAAATGCATGGTGTATCAACGGAAATTCCGAGTTTCCCCGGGGCGCACGCAACAGGTCACACCGGCGTACTCGAACCACACGGGAATGGCCGAGGGATTATGGACGAACTTCCCTTCCACCGAAAAATGCAGGGCGCGGTAGGCCTCCACGTACTCGTAGATCTCCATGTTGGTAGCGTACCAGATATCGTCATGGCCGCCCACCTTCTCGCAGAAGGTCTCGATGCGGTCCCAGTTGTTGTTGGCGTCAAACTCGTAGGCGTGGCCCCAGACGTAGAAGAGCCAGGGGGTATCCCACCCATTGGGCTGACCGTTCACGAACCTCTCGGCCAGGTCGAAGAGACGGTCATCGTTGTGGTGGCAGGTGGCGGGCATACGGAGCCAGTCGGTGGGGATGGAGAAATTGCCGGTGGACACCGTGGTGCGGGCGTAGGCGATGTCGTTGTCGCGGAGGACATCAACCGTCATGTCGCTGAAGGTACCCATGGGGTAGGCGCACCCACGGATGAGGCGGCCGAAAAGAGCCTCCAGTGCTTCCCTGTCCTTGGCCACCTCGTGGTTGGCGATGGGGCGGGGGACACGGTCCAGGAAGGGGTGGGTGTAGCCGTGGATGGCGATCTCGTGGTTACGGCCCAGCTCGCCGCCGTAGCTCTCCAGGGCCTTCTTGTAGCCCACGCGGCGATGGATGGTGCCCTCGGGCCAGGTGTACTCGGCGGTCTGCAAAGGCTCGCCGTTGAGGTTGAAGGTGCCCTTGAGGCCGTGCTTGTTGAAGATTTCCATGAGGCGGATATCCTGCTCCACGCCGTCGTCGTAGGAGAAGGTGAGGGCCTTGCGCTTGGCGTTGGGGAAAAGCATGTACATCATCATGGTCATTTTTCCTTTCTTTAATTCACTTAATAATCTTCAAATAGTTGGAAAATTCATAGTATTCGTCAATCTTATGATTAGTTTCAAACAGAGCACTCACATACAAAATATTCGAATTACTCTTCGCTATACCGTACTCCTCATAGTTATGAAGCATCACCCAGTAGTAATAAATCTTTTCAAAAAACTTATTATCCACAGTAACTACAGACGAGTTAAACTCATCCTTCAAAAGGTGTCTTCTTCTCAAAGAGGATATTTTTTTCAATTTATTGCAAAAATAATCAGACAATGGTACCGAAAATCCTATTTGACTTTTATTGCTCCTTTCACATATACCAAATGGATTTTGGGCATCAGATCCAAGAATTCTCTTTTTTCTATCTAACGAAACGTCTCCATAATAATCAATCAACACCACCAACAACAGTTCCATACTCATAAACACATAGTCCTTCTTCTTCAAATCAGAAAAAAGAAGCTTGTGCACTAAATATGTTTTTTCAATCATTTGCTGTCGTTTACGGTTGTCAATTCCGTCGAATATCACTCTAATAAATTCTTCAACATCCGCTATGCTTTCGTCATCCTGTTCAAACAATTCCCTGTATTTAGGATAATTGTCAAAAAAAGTGTTTTCTAATATTCCTGTATCCAAACCAATTTCAAATTGAATAAATTTTCTCAAATACAGTTCCGTTTTTTCAAAACCAAAAGCTTTTTTTACACTTTCTTTTAATTGCTCCTTATCAATTGCCATCACAACTACGATATTTTCCATATTCTCTGTAATGTGATGAAGGCGCTCCATTACCTTTATGGCATATTCGGGAAGGCAACGGTCAAGTTCATCAACAATGACCACTACCGTTTGTTTTTTCGCTATGTCTGCCAAGGTTGCTTTTAATTTTTTCAAAACTTCTTTGAACACATAGTAAGGGTCATACTTGGCTTGCTCACTTGTTTCAGAACGCCATTCTTCGGGTATTTTTTTAAATTCTTCCACAGGATCAATTCCACAACCCGCTTTGCAAATGATTCCACCTACCGATGCCAGCACTCCAATAGTTTTTCGCACTTTTTCTTTGACATCAGTTGATATAAACTTGTTTCTTTCAATTGAATCGAGGATTGCGGAGACGATGGCAATTAAAGGTTCATCATAATAATCATACTTCCATGAATTATAATGAAAAACCACATATCTATCCCCGGTATAATCTTCTTTACCAACTTGTTCCGCAAGTAGTTTGTCTTGTAACATATTCAAAACAAACGATTTACCACAGCCCCATACACCGTCAATAGCAAAGGTTGTGCAACTCTTGTTGTCAGATAAATGTTGAACGATCTTGAAAACATTATCAACAAATTCTGCTCTGTGTAAATAATCCTTTTCCGCGAAAGTCAAAGATGTGTTTTCTTCTGTTTTGATTAAAGTAGCACACGCATCTGCCATGGTAATCATTTCGCTATCCATTTCATCCCTCCCTTATCTTTTTTACGACAAACGCGCCCCTTGTCACCCAAGAGACGCGTTTTCAATTATCAAAGATATATTTAAAAGTTTTGGGGATTCATAAGGGACTTTTTCAAAAGTCCCTTATGCGGGGGTCAGGGGCAGAGCCCCTCGTTCCTCTTAACCTAACTTGGCAAGAGCAGCCTGGGTAGCAGCCAGCTTCTCCTGCGCGGCGGCCAGCTTGGCGCGCTCGGCCTCGACGACGGCGGCGGGAGCCTTGGCCACAAATCCAGCGTTGCCCAGCTTGCCCTCCAGGCGCTTGACCTCGCCCTCCAGCTTGGCGATCTCGGAGGCAAGGCGGGCCTTCTCCTTCTCGAAATCGATCAGGTCGGACATGGGCAGGTAGGCGGTGGCGGAGGGGGTGATGATCTGGACGGCGGTGTCGGCGGAGACCACGGCCTCGTCGAACTTCTCGGCCACGGTCATGTCAGCGGCGGAGGCCAGACGGGCGAAGAAGGGAGCGGTGCCGGCGTGGAAGGTGGAGACGTGCTTGGTCTCGATGAACAGGGCGGCCTTGCGGGAGGGAGCCACGTTCATCTCGGAGCGGCGGTTGCGGATGGCGCGGATCAGCTCGAGGATGCGCTCCATCTCGGCGGCCTCGGCGGGATAGGACAGGGACTCGTCGTAGGTGGGATAGGTGGAGATCATGATGCTCTCGGCATCACCGGCCAGGGTGGGCAGGGAGGCGAAGATCTCCTCGGTGATGAAGGGCATGAAGGGATGGAGCAGCTTCAGGATGCCGTTGAGAACGTAGGAGATCACGTTCTGGCAGACCAGGTTCTGCTCGGTGTCCTTGTCGTTCAGACGGGACTTGGCCAGCTCGATGTACCAGTCGCAGAAGATGTCCCAGGTGAAATCGTACAAAGCACCCAGAGCCACGCCCAGCTCGTACTTGTCCAGGTTGGAATTGACGCGGGCGGCCAGCTCGTTGAAGCCGTTGAGGAGCCACTTGTCCTCGGGAGCCAGCTTGTCAGCCTCGGGGAGGTGGATCTCGTCGATGGTGAGGTTCATGCGGACGAAGCGGGAGGCATTCCACAGCTTGTTGGCGAAGTTACGGGCGGCCTCGATCTTCTCGTCCGAGAAGCGCATATCGTTTCCGGGGGAGTTACCCGTAGCCAGGGCGAAGCGGAGGGCGTCGGCACCGTAGTTGGCGATGATCTCCAGGGGATCGATGCCGTTGCCCAGGGACTTGGACATCTTACGGCCCTGGGCGTCACGCACCAGACCGTGGATCAGGACGGTGTCGAAAGGCACCTCCCCCGTGTACTCAAGGGCGGAGAAGATCATACGGGACACCCAGAAGGTGATGATATCGTAGCCCGTGACCAGGGTGTTGGTGGGGTAGAAGTAGGAAAGATCCTCGGTCTCGTCGGGCCAGCCCAGGGTGGAGAAGGGCCAGAGAGCGGAGGAGAACCAGGTGTCCAGGGTATCGGGATCCTGGGTCACGGTGCCGCCGCACTTGGGGCAGGCGGTGCAACCGTCGGGAGCCACCTCCACGTGGCCGCAGGCGTCGCAGTAGTAGGCAGGGATGCGGTGACCCCACCAGAGCTGACGGGAGATGCACCAATCCTGGCTGTTCTCCATCCAGTGGAAGTAGTTCTTGTCGAAACGCTCGGGGACGAAGCGGGTCTTGCCCTCGCGGACAGCGTCGATGGCGGGCCCCGCCAGAGGCTCCATGCGGACGAACCACTGGAGGGAGATCATGGGCTCGATGGTGGTGCCGCAACGGTAGCAGGTACCCACCTCGTGCTTCAGATCCTCGATCTCGGCCAGGAAGCCGCCCTCGCGGAGATCGTTGACGATGGCCTTACGGGCCTCGTAGCGGTCCATGCCGGCGTACTTGGGGTAGTTGTCGGTGATCTTGGCCTGTTTGGTCAGCACCACCTCCATGGGCAGGTGGCAGCGGCGGCCCACCTCGAAGTCGTTGGGGTCGTGGGCGGGGGTGATCTTCACGCAGCCGGTACCCTTGTCCAGCTGGGCGTGCTCGTCGGCCACGATGGGGATGCGACGGCCCACCAGAGGCAGGACCACGTACTTACCGATGAGATCCTTGTAGCGCTCGTCGGCGGGGTTGACGGCCACGGCGGTATCGCCCAGCAGGGTCTCGGGACGGGTGGTGGCGACCTCCACGTATCCGCCGCCGCCCACCAGGGGGTAACGGATGTGCCAGAAGTGGCCGTTCTGCTCCTCATAGTCCACCTCGGCGTTGGAGATGGAGGTCTCGCAGTGGGGGCACCAGTTGATGATGCGCTCGCCGCGGTAGATCAGGCCCTTCTCGTAGAGGCGGCCGAAGACCTTGCGGACGGCCTTGGAGCAGCCCTCGTCCAGGGTGAAGCGCTCACGGCTCCAGTCGCAGGAGGAGCCCATCTTCTTCAGCTGGGAGATGATGCGGTTGCCGTACTGCTCCTTCCACTTCCAGGCGCGCTCCAAAAACTTCTCACGGCCGAGGTCTTCCTTGGTGAGTCCTTCCTTGCGCATGGCCTCCACGATCTTGGCCTCGGTGGCGATGGAGGCGTGGTCGGTGCCGGGGAGCCACAGGGTGGCGTAGCCCGACATACGCTTGTAGCGGATCAGGATGTCCTGGAGGGTGTTATCCAGGGCATGGCCCATGTGGAGCTGACCCGTGATGTTGGGCGGGGGGATGACGATGGTGTAGGGCTTCTTGTCGGGGTCGCGGTGGGCGGTGAAGTAGCCCTTGTCCACCCAGTTCTGGTAGATCCTGTCCTCAAATTCGGACGGGGCATAGGTCTTGGGGAGTTCGGTGTTGGGATTCATGGGAATCTCCTTTCTGATTTGTATGTAGAAAAGCTTTTTCGTTATCCACCCTCTCACCCGCTTTCAGCGGGAGCTATCCCAAAGGGAGAGCCTTCCTTAAGCCTCTCCCCTTGGGAGAGGTGGCACGCCAAAGGCGTGACGGAGAGGGCAACGCTTAAGGAAAAAACAAAAAACGCCCTTTCGTATCAGGACGAAAAGACGCGGTACCACCTGATTTCGCGCTCGGCAAAGATCCACCAAAACGCGCACTCAATAAGCGATAACGGGCTCAAACGGTGAACGCTACCCGCAAAAGCGGCTCACACTCACAGGCTCACGGGCGACCTGCTTCCCTTCCCACAAGGACTCGCACCAACCGTCCTCTCTCTGGGTGGATTCAAAGAAAGCTCCTCCCGGTCACAGCCGAAGGAATATGAAAAGCGACCCGAAAGAGGGTCACGGGGCTTCGATTTTGAGATCAACACCGACACGCGGAGCTTTTCAGTCTTCCGCGTGCCGATTGTATCTCATGGTCTTACAGCAATGAATTAGTCTGCGTTGGGACTGTATCCCGAAGGGATCAGTCAGCGTAAACGCTGACCTGCTTCTTGCTCTTGGTGGCGTGCTCGAACTTGACGCGACCGTCGATCAGAGCGTACAGGGTATCATCGGAGCCGATGCCGACGTTGTTGCCGGGACGGATCGCGGTACCTCTCTGACGGACGATGATATTGCCGGCAAGAACTGCCTGGCCGTCAGCCTTCTTCACACCCAGTCTCTTGGACTCGGAATCACGGCCGTTCTTGGTAGAACCGACACCCTTCTTATGAGCAAAAAACTGCAAACTGAGCTTCAACATCATGAATTACCTCCATTTTTCAGTAAATAGGTGGGTTGGCGAATGAATGGTTTGAGAAGTGAAACGACCCTCACGCTCCGTAGTGGCGGTTGACCACCTTGACGTCCAGATAGTCTCCGTACTCCTCCAGCATGTCCGTAAGCTGCTGGTAGTAGCCGAGGAAGATACCCGACACGGCGTACCGCTTCATATCGTCCTCCTCGAACTCGGGAAGGGCGGACTTGCAGGTGACGCGGATGGTGGTGGTGCCGTCATCGATCTCGTAATCGATGGAGGATGAGAAGGCAACCTCAACGGTATTGATGAGGAACATGGTCATGGCCGAGATGGCCGAGCAGAGGATATCGTCCCCTTCCTCGCCGTAGCCGGTGTGGCCCTGCTCTTCAAAGCCGTAGAAAATGCCGTCGCTTCTGAAAAATACGATCTTGGTCATAGGTTTTCTCCTTTCGAAAGCCTTGACGCGGGCGTGGGAATTAACCCACGATGCTCACGATCTGCACCTTGGTATAGGGCTGACGGTGACCGATCTTCTTCTTCTCGTTCTTCTTAGCCTTGTACTTCAGAACGTAGATCTTCTTACCCTTACCGTTCTTGAGTACCTTGCCGGTGACGGTAGCACCCTCGACGACGGGGGTACCGACCTTGAAGCCTGCGTCAGTGGACAGAGCGGCTACGGGGAAGGTAACCTCTGCGCCCTCTTCAACGTCCAGCTTCTCGACAAAAATGATGTCCTGCTCGACGACCTTGTACTGCTTTCCGCCTGTAGTAATAACAGCAAACATGGAAAAGCACCTCTTTTCTTAAGACTCGCTATGGGGGCGTCGCGCCCGTTTGGACGCACACTTAAAAAGCCCCTTTTAAGCGGCAAATTATTATAACATAAATTTCCCTTGATGTCAATAGTTTTCTTACTTTTTTTGATAGCATTTTCACCAAAAAAGCATCCCGCAAGGTGCTTTTCCTTGCGGGATGTGTGCATAATGCCCAAGGGAATTACTTCTCCTCGAACATCTTATTGAGCATACGCTCAGCAGCCTTCTGGTTTGCCTTATAGTGAGTCGCATAAGCGGGCGCCTTATCGCAGACGTGCTGAGGAATAGCGTACAGCAGACGGTCCATCTGACCGGAGGAGGAAGAGAAGACCAGACCCATGTCGGAGACCTGACCGCCCCAGACAAGGTTCAGCATCTCCACGTCCTCAGGAGCATCGGCCACCTTGGAGCCCAGCAGGGTCTCGTAGAAGGCGGTGTTGACGGGCTCGGAGAACCAGGCCAGCATCTCAATGACATCACCGACCATCTCATCGTTCTGAACCGTGGTGGGGATACCCAGAACGCCGTTCCAGCTCAGGGTCTTGTAGCTCTCCTGCTTGGAATCCCACAGAGGATAGGGCAGAACGCCTACCTTGACGTCATCCTCCTTGGTGGAGACCAGGGAGTAGTTGTTGACGATCTCAAACATGACGCGGCCGGACTTCAGAGTCAGAGCGGCCTTGCCGTCAAAGGGAGAGTTGGTGTAGGTAGATTCAGCGTTCATGAAATTGTAGATCATCTCATCCAGAGCGACGATCTTCTCGGCGTTGTCGACCATGGGGGAGACGTAAAAATCACCGTCAGCACCCTCCTTGACGATCGGAATATCGGAGGAATGCTGGAAGGAGACCAGGGGCACCCACGCGAAGCAGGAGAAGCCATAGGTGTCCTGATCGTCCCACTTACCGTCGCCGTTATCCTGGCTGACGAGACCGGTGAACTCGATCATCTTTTCCAGCGTCCAGGTCTTGTTACGGACGTGATCGTAGAGGTTGCCGACAGTATTGGAATACTCGGCGACCATATCCTTATTGAAGCCGATCATGTAGCAGTTGGCCAGGCAGAAATCGTTATAGCCGCAGTACATCTTGTCGTTAATGGACAGATCCTCCATCAGACCGTAGTTCCAGTAGTCGGCATCCAACTGCAAGCTCTCGAAATCGTTGAAATCGCGGAAAACGTTGGAGGTGATAAAGGTAGCCACCTGATGATAGACGTGGGTCATGACCATCTGGTAGGAATCGTCACCAGCGTTGACAGCGTTCATAATGGGCGTACCGTACTCCTGGTAGTTACCGCCGCTCTCAGCGATGATGTCCACACCCAGGTATTCCTCCACGTTGAGAGCGCGCTCATAGACCTTATCGTCCATGTCGTTACCGGGCTTGCGATCTTCCTCGTCGATGAAGAAGTAGCCCTCGTTGAACGTGTCGGCGCAGTAGATCGCGACGAACTCGGCGTCGTCATAGTCCTTCTTGGCCACGGCGGGCTGTCTCTCGGTGGTTGCCTCGCTCTCAACACCACCGGTGGTATCGGAGGTCTCCCCATCGGTATCGCCGCAGGCGGCCAGCATGGGCAGGACCATCAGCGCAGCTAAAAGAAGCGCCATGATTTTCAATGTGACTGATTTCATTGTATCAGCCTCCCTTCGTATAATCGATTTTATTATACAATAATGGTCATATACGCTCTTTGTTTTATCACATATCGAGATAGTAAATTATGTGTGAACAAAAGAACCCCGCCAAAGGGCGGGGGAAGGATCAGGTATTTTCCGGGTTGAATTCATGTCTGTGCGCCTCAAAGAACGCATGGTAGAGCCGCACGTTGGACAGTTCAGTCCACTTCTTCACGGTCACAGGAATCTCGTCCAAATCGTAGATCCGCGCGCCCTTCATGGCCAGGAGGAAGGGGGAATGGGTGGAGATGATGAACTGACAGCCGTAGAAGCGGGCGCTATCCTCGATGAAGGTAGCCAGCTCGGTCTGGCGCTCGGCGGAAAGGCTGTTCTCGGGCTCGTCCAAAAGGTAAAGGGCATCCCCGCGGATCTTCTCGGCGAAGTAGCCGTAGGCATTCTCACCGTTGGACTGGCCGGGGAGGTTCTTGGGCAGGCGGCGGGCGGTATACTCGGAGCGGGTACTGCTCCAGGCCTCGCGGCGCTTTTGCAGCTCCTCGAAGTCCTCCAAGGAGCGCATCTGGAAGCCCCCCCTTCGCAGGTCCCGCCACTCCTCGATCAAGGCCTCCCGATCTCGATCCACCCCCGCGTTGAGGGTGCGGAAGCTCAGCATATAGTCGAAGACGTCGTCGCTGGTGATGATACAGCTCCCCTCGGGGGGCTCCTTCTCGCGGTACAGCTCGGCGCGGCAGTAGGCGAGGTAATCCTCAAAGAAGGGGGTACGGCTGTAGGGGGAGGTACGGCGGAGCTTCAGCTTCTGGGCAATGATGTTGAGGAGGGTGGACTTCCCCGAGCCGTTGCCACCGTACAAGAGGGTGATGGGGGCAAAGTCCAGCCGCGACAGGTACTTGAAGGGGAATATTTTGAAGGGGTAGGAATTGTTCATATCGTGGCAGGACATATCCAGCTTGTAGGACTTACGGACGTCCAGTATGTAGTCCGTCTCGTCGCTCTCGGTGGCCAGGCGGAAGGATTCCAGATAGATCACGGCAGACTCCTTTCGGTGGGTTCTTTTCTGGCTTCATTATACCATATGGAAGCGCTTCTGTCAACCAACTAAGGAGAGATAAGTGTTCGTAAAACGGTTGACAAATCCACAAAAATGTGGTATTCTATCCCTGTCCTCTTGCATGGGGCGTCACCCAAAGGCGCATACTACCTATATAAAACCCCGAAAGGCAGGTATATTCCATGTCCAAACCACAAATTCTGAAATGCTGCGGCCGCGAGATCCTGGACTCCCGCGGCAATCCCACCGTGGAGGCCACCGTGGTGCTGACCGACGGCACGGTTGGCGTTGCTTCGGTCCCCTCGGGAGCCTCCACGGGTATATACGAGGCTCACGAGCTCCGCGACGGCGATCCTACCCGCTTTGGCGGTAAGGGTGTCCGGGAGGCAGCGGCCAACATCTGCGATATCCTCTCCCCCGCTCTTTCGGGCATGTACGCATCCGAGCAGACCGAGGTAGATCGCGCGATCCTCCGTCTGGACGGCACCGAGAACAAGTCCAAGCTGGGTGCGAACGCCGCCCTGGCCGTATCCCTGGCCACCGCCCGTGCCGCCGCCAACTGGTACCGTCTCCCCCTCTATCGCTACCTGGGCGGGGTGGATACCCACCGTCTCCCCATCCCCATGATGAACGTCCTCAACGGCGGTGCCCATGCCTCCAATAACATGGACATTCAGGAATTCATGATCGTCCCCGTAGGTGCCCCTACCTTCGCTGAGGCTCTGCGCTGGGGGAGCGAGATCTACCACACCCTGGGACGGCTTCTGAAGGCAGACGGCCACTCCACTGCCGTGGGCGACGAGGGGGGCTTCGCTCCCGACCTGGGCTCCGACGAGGCGGCTATTGAATACCTGATCCGCGCCATTGAGGAGGCGGGCTATGACACCGACCGCGTCCGTATCTCCTTGGACGCGGCGGCCTCGGAGTGGTACGCAGGAAGCCGCGCCGAGAAATCGGGGCATACCGACAAGGGCGAGATCTACACCCTGCCGAAATGCGGGGAAACCCTGACCCGCTCGGCTCTGATCGAGAAGTGGGCGGGCTTTTGCGACCGCTTCCCCATCCTCTCCATTGAGGACGGACTGGACCAATCCGACTTTACGGGTTGGGCGGAGATGACCGCTCGACTGGGGGGCAAGGTCAAGCTGGTGGGGGACGATCTCTTCGTCACCAACACGGCACGGCTCCGCGAGGGCATCGCCATGGGTGCCGGGAATTCCATCCTCATCAAGCCCAACCAGATCGGCACCCTGACCGAAACCCTGGAGGTCATCCGCGTGGCCAAGGAAGCCGGTTACGGCTTCATCCTTTCCCACCGCTCAGGGGAGACCGAGGACACCACCATCGCCGACATCGCCGTAGCCACGGGAGCTTCCCTCATCAAGTCGGGTGCGCCCTGCCGCACCGAGCGGGTGGCCAAATACAACCGCCTGCTCCGCATCGAGGCCTCTCTGGGCAGCAGCGGGCTCTGCGGAGGCTGTGAAAAGTGAATACACCGGATAGGACGGCTCCATACGGCCGTCCTATCCCTATTTTTTCCCGATCAACCCATGCCGCAAAGCCCCTTGCCCCCATGCCGCATAGGAGCCGTGTCATTCTTTCCCGTTTCTCACCGCGCATGGCATACCTCGCCCCTCCTCCGCATATAGTGGAACGGTTCGACCCCCGTCGCGGCACTTTGCGTCATTCATACCCGTCATGTCGGTCTTTTATCCCGTATGCAAGCGGAATCGTGTGTTTTCAAGCAGAGGATACGGGAATCTGTCAACGAATTCTCCCCGCCTCCCCGCGAGGTGCGACAAAGGATGCAAGGAGCGTGCGGTATAATGAAGCCGTCAAGGTAAGACCTTGCTCTGTACATTTTTTTGGGAGGATGCGCGCATGGAGATCGAAATTTACGCTGATCTGCTCTTTCTCATCAACACGGGCATGGACGGGCTCTGTCTGCTGCTTACGGGACGGCTCCTGCACCGACGGGTCAGGCTGTGGAGGCTCCTCACGGCAGCGGCTCTGGGCGGTGTCTATGCGGTGGCAGTGCTTCTCCTGCCGGACATGGGACAAGCCCCGTCCCTGCTTTTGGATCTCGTGGTCTGTATCGCCATGTGCGGGCTGGTCTTTGGAGAGCGGAGCCAAGGCGGTCTGCGGAGGCTTCCCGCCGCCGCAGGTGTCTACTTCCTGCTCTCCATGACCCTGGGCGGTGTCATGACAGCCCTGTACAGTCTGCTCAACCGAACGGGACTCCCTTCCCTGCTGTCCGAGCTGACAGGCGGCGCGGGGGACGGCCCGGGTTCCTGGCTGTTCCTTCTGCTGGCTCTGTTGGGGGGCGGAGTCGCTCTATGGGGCGGGCGGCTGGCCGGGCACTCCCGCGCCGTCTCGGTCTGCACCGTGACCGTAGAGCTCCACGGCAAGAGCGTCCGACTGCGGGGGCTGGTGGATTCGGGCAATCTTCTCCGCGACCCCATGGGGGGCAGGGCAGTCATCTGCGCAGAGGAAAAAGCACTTGAAGCGGTGCTCTCCAAACCGCTTTTCGAGGTTCTGCGGGGACGCTCCCCCTCATTGGCATCCCTCTCCCCGTCCGATGCCCGCCGTCTGCGGGTCATTCCCGCCCAAACCGCCACGGGAGAGGGTCTGCTCTACGGCTTCCTGCCCGATCGGGTTACCATAGCCGCTGAGGGTAAAGCCCCTCCGAAGGTGGTGGATGCCGCCATAGCCCTGACCTCCATACCCACCCCGGGCGCGGAGGCACTGGTTCCCACACAACTCATACGATAGAACAGGAGGATCATCATGAAATTCATCGATTGCATCAAGAAAATTCAGGTATGGGCCATACGGGCTCGCAGGGGAGGCGGGCTGTGGTACATCGGCGGCCCGGAGGTTCTCCCCCAGCCGCTCACCCGCGAGGAGGAGGCCAACGCTGTCGCTACGCTGGAGGCGGGCGGCGAGGGGGCAGAGGCGGCGCGGCAGACCTTGATCGAGCGCAATCTGCGCCTGGTGGCGTTCGTGGCCCGCCGCTATGATTCCCCGCAAGCGGGCGGAGCGAGCATCGAGGATCTCATATCCATCGGCACCCTGGGACTCATCAAGGCGGTGAACACCTTCCGCTCGGACAAGAACATCAAGCTGGCGACCTATGCCTCGCGGTGCATCGAAAACGAGATCCTGATGTACTTCCGTAAGGTCAGCGGCAAGCAGGAGGTCTCCCTGGACGAGCCGCTGAATACCGATTGGGACGGCAACGAGCTTTTGCTGGCCGACGTCCTGGGCAGCGACGAGCCCCCCGTCAGCCAGGAGCTGGAGGATGCCGAGGAACGAATGGCTCTGCGGCGGGCAGTGGCCTCCCTGGAGGAGCGGGAGCGGCTCATCATCGAGCTCCGCTTCGGTCTCGGCGGACGGCAGGAGCAGACCCAGAGCGAGGTCGCCGAGCTGTTGGGCATCTCCCAATCCTACATATCCCGTCTGGAAAAGCGCATTCTCCGTAAGCTGAGGACGGCTTTGGAGGGCGGTTGACGCGCCATTCCCCCGCCATTGCGCCAATTTGACGAAAAAGCCGTGGGCTGACTAAGAAAATATCGTCGTATACACGGTCACAATTCGTCGAAAATTAACACGCAATTCATGATTTTGTGCTATACTGTATTTGATTTCGTTTGATACCCTAACAAATCCGATCAGGAGCATATACATATGGCAGATCAACATCCCTCCCTTGCCCTCTGGCAGACCATGGATACCCCCGCCTATGCCGACGCGGACGGCCGTTTCGCCGCCATCGGCATTGATATCGGCTCTACCACCGCCAAGCTGGTGGTCTTTTGCGACGGAAAGCTGGTCTATTCCTGCTATGAGCGTCATTTCTCCCAGGTGCGCCCCAAGACCCTGGAGCTTCTTTTGCGAGTGCGCGACATGGTGGGCGACCGTCCCGTCAAGGCCGCCATTTCGGGCTCGGCGGGCTTTGGTATGGCCGATGCCGCAGGAATCCCTTTCGTGCAGGAGGTCTTCGCCACGGGTGAGACGGTCAGGGCTCTGGAGCCCGACACCTCAGTGGTCATCGAGCTGGGCGGCGAGGACGCCAAGGTCATTTTCTTCAAGGGCGGTATGGACGAGCGCATGAACGGTACCTGCGCCGGCGGTACGGGTGCCTTCATCGACCAGATGGCCACCCTGCTGGACGTCACCACCGAGCAACTGGACGAGCTCTCGCTCCATCATACCCGTATCTACCCCATCGCCTCCCGCTGCGGTGTTTTCGCCAAGACCGATATCCAGCCCCTGCTCAACCAGGGCGCGGCCAAGGAGAACATCGCCGCCAGCATCTTCGCCGCCGTGGCCTCCCAGACCATCGCGGGTCTGGCCCAAGGCCGCAAGATCGAGGGCAAGGTCATGTTCCTGGGCGGTCCTCTCTACTATTGCAAGGGACTGCGCGCCGCCTTCAAGCAGGCATTGGATCTGAACGACGAATACGCCGTTTTCCCCGAATACGGACGGCTGTCGGTAGCCCTGGGTGCGGCTCACTACGCCACGGGGCTTTCCGAGATCACCTCCATGGATGCCCTCATCGCGGGGGTGGAAGCCTCCACGAAAATCAAGCTGGAGGCCGCTCACACAGAGCCCCTGTTCGCCAGTGAGGAAGAATATGAGGACTTCTGCAACCGACTTCAAAGCCCATGCGCGTCAGGATTTGCTCTGCCCAGGGATAGATAACTCCTTCATGG
>JAGBAS010000044.1 GCA_017938885.1 Clostridia bacterium | reverse complement strand
CCGCCGAACTGGGCCTTACCGCCGAGAGGCTGCTGGGTGACCAGCGAGTAGGGACCGTTGGAGCGGGCGTGGATCTTATCGTCAACCAGATGGTGCAGCTTGAGGTAGTACATGATACCCACGGTAACGGGGTTATCGAAGGGCTCACCGGTACGGCCGTCGTACAGTACGGTCTTACCGTCGAAGAGGCGCAGGCCGTCGGCCACGCGGAGGGACTCCACGTAGGCGGTGTTGCCCTTCTCGTCGGGGGTGAGCTTGCGGTACTGCTTGTTGCCCTCTTCGTCGTAGGTCAGCTCGAAGAGATCCTTACCCTCGGGATTCTCGCCGGCGAACAGGGGGCGGCTGTAGTCAGCCATCTGGAGGCACTCGGAGATGTCCCGCTCGTTGGCACCGTCGAACACGGGGGTCATGATCTTCCAGCCCAGCTTACGGGAGGCGATACCCAGATGCACCTCCAGCACCTGACCGATGTTCATACGGGAAGGCACGCCCAGGGGATTCAGCACGATATCCAGGGGAGTACCATCGGGCAGGAAGGGCATATCCTCGGGAGGCAGGATGCGGGAGACGACACCCTTGTTACCGTGGCGGCCTGCCATCTTATCGCCCACCGAGATCTTTCTCTTCTGGGCGATGTAGACCTTGACCACGCGGTTGACCGAGGCGGGCAGATCGTCGCCCTGCTCACGGGAGAAGACGCGGATGTCCACCACCACGCCGGATTCGCCGTGGGGCAGGCGGAGGGAGGTATCGCGGACCTCGCGGGCCTTTTCGCCAAAGATGGCGCGGAGCAGTCTCTCCTCGGCGGTCAGCTCGGTCTCACCCTTGGGCGTGATCTTACCCACCAGGATATCGCCGGCTCTGACCTCGGTACCCTTCTTGACGATACCCTCGGCGTTCAGATCCTTCAGCACGTCCTCGCCGACGTTGGGGATCTCGCGGGTGATCTCCTCCGGACCCAGCTTGGTGTCGCGGGCTTCGTGGGTGTATTCCTCGATATGGAGGGAGGTATAGACGTCGTCGCGGACCAGTCGCTCATTCAGAAGGACTGCGTCCTCGTAGTTGTAGCCTTCCCAGGTCATGAAGCCGATGAGGGCGTTCTTACCCAGAGCGACCTCACCGTTGGAGGTAGCGGGGCCGTCGGCGATGACCTGACCGGCATTGACCATCTGGCCGAACTTAACTACGGGTCTCTGGTTGAAGCAGGTGCCCTGGTTGGTTCTCTTGAATTTGCGGAGATGGTAGGTATCCTTCACGCCCTCGTCGGTGACGATGACGATCTTGTCGGCCTCCACACGCTCCACGCGGCCTGCGTTACGGGCGACGATGACAACGCCCGAGTCAACGGCGGCCTTGTACTCCATACCGGTACCGACGATGGGAGAGTCGGTGACCATCAGAGGCACAGCCTGCTTCTGCATGTTCGCGCCCATCAGAGCACGGGAGTTATCGTCGTTCTCCAGGAAGGGGATCATAGCGGTCGCCACCGACACCACCATCTTAGGAGACACGTCCATGTAGTCGATCTTCGCGGCGTCGATGGAGGCGATCTCGGTGGTCTCGCGGGCGGTAACCTTACTGTTCACGAAGCAACCGTTCTCGTCCAGCGGCTCGTTTGCCTGGGCGACGACGAAGCGATCCTCCATATCGGCGGTCATATACACCACCTCATCGGTAACGCGGTGGATGGGGTTGCCGTTCTCGTCGGTCTCGTGAACGACCTTACGGTAGGGGGCTTCGATGAAGCCGTACTCACTGATGCGGGCGTAGGTGGTCAGGTAGGAGATCAGACCGATGTTGGGGCCTTCGGGGGTCTCGATGGGGCACATACGGCCGTAGTGGGTGTAGTGCACGTCACGGACGTCGAAGGAGGCGCGGTCACGGGACAGACCGCCGGGACCCAGAGCGGAGAGACGGCGGCGGTGGGTCAGCTCGGCCAAGGGGTTGTTCTGGTCGGCGAACTGGGAGAGCTGGGAGGAGCCGAAGAACTCACGGATGACGGTAGCCACGGGACGGATGTTGATGAGTGCCTGGGGGGTCAGCTTATCGTTATCCTGGGTGGTCATGCGCTCCTTGATGATCTTCTCCATACGGACAAATCCGATGCGGAGCTGGTTCTGGAGCTGCTCGCCCACCGAACGGATGCGGCGGTTGCCCAGGTGGTCGATGTCGTCCACCGTGCCCACGTCGTGGGTGAGGTTGAGCATATAGTTAATGGAAGCGAAAATATCGTCCTTGGTGATGTGCTTGGGGCACAGCTCGGCGATGCGCTCCTTGACCAGAGCCTTCACGGCATCCAGGTCTCCCTCGGCGGCCTCCATGATCTCGCGGAGGACAGCGATGCGGACGCGCTCCTTGACACCGCAATCCGAAAGATCCATGCCAATGATGTACTCGGGCTCCAGGGTGTTGTTGGACAGCACCTTCATAACGTCGCCGTTGTCCAGCTCCAGCATGACCTCGTTGATACCGGCACGCTCCACCTGGAGGGCCATGTCGTGGGTCAGGATGGTGCCTGCCTCGTAGACCACCTCACCCGTGAAGGGAGAAACGGCGGCCTCGGCCAGCTTGCGGCCTGCGATACGGGTAGAGATCGCCACCTTCTTGTCGAACTTGTAACGGCCGACGGGGGCGATGTCGTAACGCTTGGGGTCAAAGAAATAATTATTGATAAGGGTCTCGGCGGACTCCACGATGGCAGGCTCGCCGGGGCGGAGCTTCTTGTAGATCTCCTTCAGCGCCTCGACGTGGGCCGAGGTGTGGTTGGCGGCGGCCAGATTTTCACAGTCATCCTTGTCGAAGGTGACCTTCAGACGCTCGTCCTCGCCCAGGAGAGAATAGATCTCCTCGCGGGTCTCAGGACCCAGGGCGCGGATGAACATGGTCATGGGGACCTTACGGGTCTTGTCGATACGAACGTAGATAACGCCGTTGATATCGGTCTCGTACTCCAGCCATGCGCCGCGGTAGGGAATGATCTGGGCGGAGTAGGTGCGCTTACCGGTCTTGTCGATCTCGGAGGCGTAGTACATACCGGGAGAACGGATGATCTGGGAGACGATGACACGCTCGGCGCCGTTGATGACGAAGGTACCGTTCTCGGTCATGAGGGGGAACTCACCCATGAAGATGTCGGTCTGCTTGACCTCGCCCGTCTGCTTGTTGGTGAGGCGGACGTTGACCTTCAGGGGGGCGGCGTAGTTGACGTCGCGCTCCTTGCACTCCTCCACGGGATAGTTGGGATTGGAGGTGTCCAGGCTGTAGGAGATGAACTCGATGAGGAGGTTGCCCGAAAAATCGGTGATGGGGGAGACCTCGTGCAACACCTCGGTCAGTCCCTCCTCGAGGAACCACTTGTAGGACTTGGTCTGGATCTCTACCAGATCGGGCAGCTCCAGATTGAAGCGGGTGCGGGAGAAGGACTTACGGACGTTCTCGCCGAGTCTCTGATCTTTCAGATTGAGCATTCAGTTAATCACTCCATTTCAAATCGTTGGTCGTTGTGGCACCGTCGGGCGAATTCCCGAGCGGCGGCGAGGGTGGGGAAAATACGGGGAATATATGGAGGGATGCCCCGTACACCCGCCGAAAACGTCAAGCGCGCACGTCAGGGACCTCACGGGCCAAACGGACAGCCCGAGGACACGGCAAATGTCTCGGCCGAAGTCGTATGGAACGCTCGCTTTTCGTATTCGTCAGATTGCACAAGGAAAGCCTCGTAAAATCGCTTTTCTTTGACTCGGGAACCTGTCGGAAGGCAGAATTACCCATAGTGAAAGCGATTATAATGCAGTTTACTATTTTAGCACAGAAAGCAAGCATTGTCAAGGGGTTTTCGCAAAATATTTTCAAGTTTTTTTGATTCTGATAAAAATAGACAAAAATCGCCGCCGCCTCCCCCGGCTCCCCGACGCCCTTGCGGATCGCGTTTCCGCCGAAAAAAGCACCCGTCGCAAATATATTTTTGGTTTTCCGCACTTTTTTCCAAAATTTACATGAAAGTATGTTTACAAATTCACATTTCTATGGTATACTATTATAATCTATAACTATGCTCGGATACCGCGTCCGTCCGTTTCCGAAGAAAGGATCCTCTTCTTGAACCCCTCCTCTCCCTCCACGCAGCCCGCCCTTTGTCCCATCCCCCGGGATGGACTGCGCGGCTCTGCGGGTGTCATCCTCCATATCTTTCTGTTCCTCTCCACGCTGCTGGTCGGAATTGGCATCACCGCCTTTCAGCCCGCCGAGGAGCTGACGCTGAGCCTCCCCGAGGGCTTGGCGGCGGTTTTCATGCTGCTTTTGGTGCTCCATCTCTGGCGGGTGACCCGCACTGCCAAGGGCACCGTTCCCTTGCTCATCACGGCGGGGGTTTTCCTGACCCTCTATACCAACAGCCTGCTCCCGGCGGGCCTTCTCTGCGGGCTGGTCTTCACGGTCAGCGAGGGCTCTCTGCTCATCGCCCTTCAGCCCAAAGGACGGACGGCGTTCCTGCCCCTGATCCCCCTGCTTGCCTACGGCTCGGTTTTGCTCCTTTCCCGCGACCCCATCGCCTCTCTGTCCGTCCTGCTTCCCTGGCCTGCGGCTTGGGCGCTGGCCATCGGTACCCGCCGCTCCGCCGCCTCGGAGGAGGGGCCTAACCGCGTGGGCGTGATCTGCGGCACGGCCCTTGCCCTCGGGCTTACGGCCGCCGCCCTGCTGGCTGTCGCCCTGCTCAAGGCTCTGGGCACCCCGGAGCTCTCGGCTCTGACCCAAGCCATGGAGCAGCTCCGCCTGGATCTGATCCGCGAGTTCTACGCCGAGCCCATGCCCGAGGGGCTGTCCGCCGAGCTGATCGAGCTTTGGGAGGAAATGCACACGTATGCCAACATTGAGAATACCGTCAACAGCATCATCAATCTCCTGCCCGCCATCGTCACGGTGATCGCCCTGGTCATTGCCACCGCCTGTCAGTCTGTTCAGCACGCCGCCCTCCGCGCCTTTGGCTATGAGGAATGCCTGACCGACCGTGTCAAGGCCTTTGAGATGAGCCTGCTTGCCTGCGTGGTATTCCTCATCGCCACCCTGTCCATGCTCCTGGATACAGGCACGACCTCCTCCTTCTTCGGTGCTGTCGCCCAAAACCTCTACATCATCCTGCTGCCCGGCCTTGCCCTGGCGGGCCTGCTTCGCATGACACGGAGCTTGACCAAAAAGGGGCCTCGTGCCATGGGATGCCTGTTCTATGTCATCATTCTGGGCTTCTGCCTGCTCTTCTTCGCCCCCATGATCCTAGCCGCTGTCGAGGTCATCGGCCATATCTTTGCATCCGTCTCCTCCAAGCTGACTTTCGATGGAGACGGCGACGATCCCTTCGGAAACGGCTGATCCCCCCTCCAAAAACATCCTTCGAAAGGAGCTGATCCCATGTCTCCCGGAAAAAGAAGCACCGCCCACGGCTCCATGTGGGTGGATCTGCGCATTCCCTTCGCCGTCACCATCGCCGAGGGGCTGTTGCTCTTGGGACTGGTTGCCCTGGCAGCCTATCTGGAGCTCCCCCGTCTCCCCCTCATCGCCCTGGCCGTGCTGGTCTTCTATCTGGTGACCGCCGGCGGCATCCTGATCTCCTACACATGGCGTTACACCGCCATGAAGCGCGCCGAGGAAGCCGCTGAGCAGATCAGCGGGGATGTGTACCGCATGTTCCGCGCTGAGGTGGATATTCCCTACGCCGTCGTCAACGGAGACGGCGCGGTGCGGGTCATCAATACCGCCCTACAGAACATTCTGGGCTTCCGCTCCCCCGTGTGCAATCTTCCCCTGGGCGAGCTCTGCCCCGAGGTTTCCTTCGATAAGCTCAAGGCCGCCCGCTTCAAGGCGATTCCCGAGGAAGAGCCCTCGGTTCTGACCCCCCTCTCCGCCGAGGATCCGGGTCTTCGGGATACCGTGACCCGTCTGCCCGACGGACGGCGGTACCGCGTGGAATGCCACCTGATGCCCCGTGAGCGGGATCACTACTATTTCCTGGTCTTCCGCGATGTGGATGATTACCTGGAGCTGTCGGAGCAAACCGCCCGCGACCGGGTGGTACTGGCCTATATCATGCTGGACAATCTCCAGGAGCTGACCCAGTTCGTCCGCGCCAACTACCGCGCTACCGCCAACCTCATTGAGGAGGCTTTGACCAAGTGGGTCGAGGGCATGGGCGGTATGCTGCGGGAATACGACCGAGACAAATACCTGGCGCTTTTCTCGGCCGAACGGCTGGACGAATGCGTCCAGGCGGGCTTCCCCATTTTGGATGACATCATGAACATCCGCGTGGGCGACAACAGCTTCCCTCTGTCGGTATCCATGGGCATCGCTGACGTGAGCGGCAGTATGCAGGACAAGGAAAAAGCCGCCTCGGGTGCGCTGGATATGGCACTCCAGCGAGGCGGAAACCAGGTGGCACTCCAGCGGAGCGGTGTCGGCGGGCTTTCCTACTTCGGCGGCACCCATAAGACGCTGGAATCCAATACCTCCATCTCCTCCCGTGTCAGCGCACATCTGCTGGAAAAGCGGCTGGAGACCTGTGACCACGTGCTCATCATGGGGCACGCCAACCCCGATTTCGATTCGGTTGGCTCCTGCGTGGGTGCTTACCGTCTCTGCCGCAGTATTCTGGAGGCGAAGGGCCGAGGCTCGGTCCCCGTTCATGTGGTCGCCAACAAGACCTGCGACACCTTCGAGATCTGCTACGGCCATCTTTCCGCTCTTCCCGAATACGAAAGCGTTTTCATCGACAAGGCCGCCGCCCAGCAGACCGTCACCACCCATACCATGCTGGTCATTACCGACGTGAACAACCCCTATATCTTCGAGGCTCCTCAGCTGGTCAGCTGTATCCCCGCCGCAGAGGGTGTTTCCAACATCGCCATCATCGACCATCACCGCATTGTGGATGAGCTCCCCTTCACCCCCTTCCTTCATTACATTGAAGCGACCAAATCCTCCGCCAGCGAGATCGTGGCCGAGATCCTCCAGCAGAGCGACTACGCCGAGACCCTTCACAAGGAGGAGGCCAACCTGCTGCTGGCGGGCATCATGCTGGACACCCATAATTTCACCCGTTCGGCGGGCGCACAGACCTTCGATATCACCTACTACCTCTACAGCCGCAACGCCCACACGGGTGTGGTGCGGGAATTCTTCAACGAACGCATCGACGAGCTGCTGGTAGCGGGCGATTTCGACGCCCATACCCGCGTGTACGACGGCGTTTTCGCCATCACCTGGCTGAGCGAGGAGCATATCCCCTCGCCCAATGACCGTATCGCCGCCTCCAAGGCTGCCGATAAGCTTTTGACCCTGCGCGGGATCGAGGCCTCCTTTGCCTTCGCCCCCGTTGGCAGCGGCATCTCCATTTCCGCCCGCTCCAAGGGCCGCATCAACGTCCAGCTCATCATGGAAAAGCTGGAGGGCGGCGGCCACTTCGACATGGCCGGTGCTCAGGTCACGGGCGGTATACCCGAGGCCTACGACCTGCTGGTCGCGGCCATTGACGAATACAAGCTTCAGTTCCCGGAGCAATTCCGCTCCGGAGACGCTTCCTCGTAATCCACATCCATCCATATACAGAAAGGAAACAAAACCATGAAAGTAGTACTGCTCGCCGACGTGAAAGGCCAAGGCAAGAAAAACGACGTCATCACCGTATCCGACGGATACGCCAGAAACTTCCTCCTGCCCCGCAAGCTGGCCATCGAGGCCGACGCCAAGGTCATGAACGAGATCAAGGGGCGCGAGGCCTCCATCAAGCACAAGATCGAGGTGGAGACCGCCGAGGCCAAGGCATTGGCTTCCAAGCTGGATACCATTCTCGTCAAGATCCCCGCCTCCTCGGGTGCCGACGGCCGTCTGTACGGCTCCATCACCTCCAAGGACATCGCGGAAAAGCTGGAGAAGGACTACGGCATTACGGTCGATAAGCGCAAGATCCAGCTTTCCGATCCCATCCGCGCCTACGGCAAGTACGATCTGGACGTCAAGCTCTACACCGACATCGTCGGCAAGGTGCACGTGCTGGTCTGCAACTAAGGGAATGAGGGGCGCTGCCCCTGTCCCCCAATCTCCCAAAGCTTTTAAAAAAGGATATATACAAGGTGGGTCGATCATTCGTCCTGCGCGTGTAGTGTTCCTTATGAGTAAAGGATACGGAAATCATGAACGACAACATGAACCCCCAGGATTCCCTGGTACGCAAGCTGCCCTTTTCCCTCATAGCCGAGCAATCCCTGCTGGGCGCGGTGCTGGTGGATCCCGAGTCCTTCAACGAGATCGCCGATCTGGTGGCGGTTTCCGACTTCTATCTGGAGGAGCATCAGCAGATCTTCGCCGCCATGCACGAGCTGTTCCTCACCAGCCGGGATATCGACGTGGTCACCCTCATCGATATGCTGGTGCAGAAGGGCATCTACACCAAATCGGGCGGTGAGCAGTACATCCGCACCGTGGCCGAGGTGGTGCCCAACGCCCTCAACGTCAAGGACTACGCCCGCATCGTCAAGGACAAGAGCGTCCTCCGTCAGCTCATTGGGGCTTGCGAGGAGGTCACCGACGTGGCCTACTCCGAGCAGGACGACGTGGCCCACATCCTGGATTCCGCCGAGAACAAGATCTACGCCATCGCCCAGGGCAAGGACACCAAGAACTTCCGCCATATCCGCGAGGTCATTGGCGACGTCTACGCCCATCTCCACGAGCTGAACACCGACAAGGAGGCCTCCCAGGGTACCTCCACCGGCTTTTCGGGGTTGGATCGGGTGCTGGCAGGCATGGGCAAGTCCGATCTCATCCTGGTAGGCGCACGCCCCGGTATGGGTAAGACCTCCTTCTGTCTGAATATCGGTACCAACGTAGCCGCCCAGACAGGCAAGACGGTCTGTATGTTTTCCCTGGAAATGTCCGCCGAGCAGTTGGTCAACCGTATCATCTCCTCCGAGGCCATGGTGGACAGCTACGCCATGCGTACCGGCGACCTCAAGGACGAGGACTGGGAGAACATCGCCATCGCCACCTCCAGGCTGGCTAAGTGCGATATTCTCATCGACGACACTGCCGGCATCACCGCCACGGGCATGAAGGCCAAGCTCCGCCGCGTCAAGAACCTGGGCCTGGTGGTCATCGACTACCTCCAGCTCATGCAGGGCGACAGCCGCAACGACAACCGCGTCCAGGAGGTGGCCGAGATCTCCCGCGCCATGAAGCTCATGGCCAAGGAGCTGAACATCCCCGTCATCTGCTGCTCCCAGCTCTCCCGAGGGCCCGAGTCCCGTACCGACAAGCGGCCCATGATGTCCGATCTCCGTGAGTCGGGCTCCATCGAGCAGGACGCCGACGTGGTGCTCTTCCTCTACCGCGACGAGTACTACAAGACCAACGAGTCCTCCGACCCCAATTCGGATGCCGCCGCCTCCATTGCCGAGGTCATCATCGCCAAGAACCGCCACGGCTCCACCGGCACCGTCAAAATGGGCTGGATCGGCCGTTTTACCAAATTCCGCACCCTGGCGGACGAGAGTCAGATTCCCTCCTGACCCCCATCTCATCAGAATCAAGGATATTTCTATGCTTCCCTTTTCCTTACCCGACTCCCCCTCCTATGCCGTCGCGTTCTCGGGCGGCGCGGATTCAAGGCTTCTTCTGGAGCTGACCGTCCGCGCCCTTTTGGAGCGGTTCGGCGAGGACGGTCGGAAGCGGGTTATCGCCCTGCACCTCCACCACGGCATACGGGGGGAGGAGGCTGACCGTGATGAGGCCTTTTGCCGCGCGGTCTGCGCGGCCCTTCGGGTGGAGCTTGTCTGCGAGCGGACGGATATTCCCGCTCTGGCCAAGGCGTCGGGGGAGAGCATGGAGACCGCCGCACGCAAAGCGCGGTATGATTTCTTCGCAAGGAGCATGGCAAAGCGACATATCCAAGTCCTTCTGACCGCCCACCACGCCGACGACAATCTGGAGACCGTACTGGAGCGGCTTCTGCGGGGCAGCGGTACCCGCGGCATGGGGGGGATCCCCGCTTGCCGTGAATGGAGAGCGGCCGCCGACGGCGTGACCCGTACCGTCTGCCGTCCTCTGCTGTCCCGGACACGGAGGGAGATTCTGGCCGCCTGTGCCGAGCTTTCGCTGGACTACGTCACCGACTCCACCAACCTGGGATGCGATTGCACCCGCAACCGCATCCGCCACACCGTCGTGCCCGCCCTGGAGGCTGTCGCGGGTACGGGCATCCCCCAGCGAACCGCCGCGCGGATGTCCGCCGCCGCCGCAGAGGACGATGCGTGTCTGACGGGTCTGGCCATGGCGCAGCTCAACGCCTGCCTGTCCCCCGAGGGAAACGCTCTGCTTCTGGAGGCACTGCAAGGGTGTCATCCGGCCATTTCCAAGCGCATGGCAGTCATTCTCTACGAGCGCGCGACCGCCGAGGCCGATCCGCACGACGGCAGCGGCACCCTGTCCGCCGCCCATCTGGAGGCACTTTGCGATCTGATCGGCAAAGGAATCCCCGAATCCTCGGTAACGCTTCCCCGCAGTATGGAGGCCCGTATCCGCAACGGATGCCTATACATCCGTCCCGCCGGGAAAAACGATACGAAGCACTTCCCCAACATCCCCATCCCGCTGACCGAGGGAACCGCTTCTGTAGGCTCCGGCTTTGCGGTCGCCCTGGAATATTCCGACACACGTCTATCCCCCAAGGAGGGCTGCGACGTCTACGCCTCTGCCGTATTCCCCGCCGACATTCCCCGGCCTCTTCTGGCCAGGAGACGGAGGGACGGGGATATCCTCCTCTCCCACGGGATGCACAAGCGGCTGAAAAAGCTATTGAACGAAAAGGGTATCCCGCCCCATCTCCGCGACCGTATCCCCTTGATCTGTCTCCCGGACGGCTCCCCCCTCTGGTATCCCCGCGCCGCCTTTCGGGACGGGTATCCCGCCCCAATCAGCGGTCCTTGCCTGCGGGTAACGGTTTTCATCACCCCGGAATCGACCTCTCATGAAATTTAATTCGGTGAAAGGACATACTACCTACCATGGAACAGAATACCCCCGCCATTTATAACGACTGCGCCTCCATCCTGGTCTCCGAGCAGGAGATCGCCGCCATCTGCGACCGTCTGGCCGCCGAGATCCAAGCAACCTACAAGGACAGCGGCCGCCGCCTGGTCATGGTGGTCATCCTCAAGGGCTCCATGCCCTTCGCCGCCGATCTCATGAAGCGGCTGACCCTGCCCCTGGAGCTGGAATTCATGAAGGTATCCTCCTACGGTGCGGGCACCAAGACCTCGGGGGAGATCAAGGTCTCCCTGGATCTCATGCGGGACGATCTTCAGGACATCGATCTTCTGGTGGTGGAGGATATCGTGGACTCGGGTCGTACCCTGTTCCGTCTGACCCAGCTGCTGAAGAACCGCAACGCCCACAGCGTGCGCACCTGTACCCTTCTCGACAAGCCCTCCCGCCGCGAGGTGGACTTCGTCCCCGATTTCTGCGGTACTGCCATTCCCGACGAGTTCGTCATCGGCTACGGTCTGGATTACGACGAGAAGTACCGCAACCTGCCCTTCGTGGGGATCCTCAAGCGCGAGGTCTACGAAAAGTAAGGTCTTCCGCCTTTCCGTGAAAAAGTTTCACGGGAAAGTACAAAGGATTTCATAAAAAATTCATAGTCGTGTGCTATACTTAACACTGTGCTGTTTCTGCGGCCTCACACAAGAGTGTCCGCATGTCAGATAGAGCGGGGCTGACCACCCCCGCCGCATACAGATTTTCGCAATGAATGGAGATTAGAATGAAGAATTTCAAGCTCTTTCTCGGCTACGCCTTAGCCATCGCCGTGCTCATCGGTGCCTTCGCACTGGTCTATCGCGGTACGACGGGCGCGCAGGAGAAGATCACCGAGGCGGATTTCATCGCCGCCCTGGCGAAGGGTGAGGTCGCGACCTACACCATCGACTACAGCAAGGGGGTCCTGGTCTTCCAGCTCTTCGAGAAGGATGAAGACGGCCATTTCCTGGACGTAAACGGGAATCCCGTGATCCTGCCCATCATCGGCGGGACTCCCGAGCTCCCGCCTCCTGTCGAAGAGGAGACCGAGGCTGAGACCGAGGCGGGCACCGAGGGCGAGACCCTCCCCGAGACCGATGCTCCTGCCGAAAGCGCGGTTGGTACGGTCGGCACCCCCGATTACTCGGTGCTTAAGGACGTAGAGCTCAAGCTGAGTGAAGCCAAGCGCATCAAGCTGGCCGATATTTCCGCCTCCCGACTGACTTACATCGACGAGCTTTCGGTGGAGCAGGCCAGAGAAGGCTACGGTGTCGGCATCCTCAACAGCTACGACATCCGCCCCGCCAACAGCTTCCCCTGGTGGGTCTCCTTCATCCCTGCCATTCTGGTGGTGGTGGCTCTCATCGCGCTGTACTACTTCGCCATGAAGAAGATGATGCAGGGTGGTGGCCCCGGCGGCGCCAAGATGGGCGGCTTCGGCAAGGCTCACGTCAAGATGCCTACCGACGACAAGAACAAGATCACCTTCCGCGACGTAGCCGGCGCCGACGAGGAAAAGGAAGAGCTGGTGGAGATCGTGGATTACCTCAAGGCTCCCACCAAGTTCGCCCGTCTGGGCGCGCGCATTCCCCATGGCGTTCTGCTCATGGGCCCTCCCGGTACGGGTAAGACCCTCTTGGCCAAGGCCGTGGCAGGAGAAGCCGGAGTTCCCTTCTTCTCCATCTCGGGCTCCGATTTCGTAGAGATGTACGTGGGTGTAGGCGCCTCCCGTGTCCGCGACCTGTTCGATACCGCCCGCAAGGCCGGTTCCGCCATCATCTTCATCGATGAGATCGACGCCGTGGACCGCCAGAGAGGCACCGGCCTGGGCGGCGGTCACGACGAGCGCGAGCAGACCCTGAACCAATTGCTGGTGGAAATGGACGGTTTCGGCTCCCACGAGGGCATCGTGGTCATCGCCGCCACCAACCGCGCCGACGTGCTGGATCCCGCTCTGCTGCGCCCCGGCCGCTTTGACCGACAGATCCAGGTCAACCGTCCCAACATCAAGGGGCGTGAGGACATTCTGAAGGTACACGCCCGCAATAAGCCCCTGGAGCCCGGCGTGGACCTCTCCAAGGTTGCCCGCATCACCGTAGGCTTTACGGGTGCTGATCTGGCGAACCTTCTGAACGAGGCCGCTCTGCTCTCTGCCCGACGCAACAAGAGCCTCATCGGCATGGATGAGATCGAGGATGCCCTGAACAAAATCATCATGGGCCCCAAGAAGAAGACCAACGTCATGAGCGACGCCGAGAAGAAGAACACCGCGTACCACGAGGCCGGCCACGCCGTGGTGGGTTACCTGGTGGGCTGCGATCCCGTCCACATGATTACCATCGTCCCCACGGGAAGAGGTGCCCTGGGCTACACCAGCTTCCGTCCCGAGGCGGATCGCTACCAGATGTACAAGCAGGACTACAAGAACGAGATCGCCATGGGCCTGGGCGGCCGTGCCGCCGAGGAGATCATCTTCGGGGACGTCACCAGCGGCGCCTACTCGGATATCCAGCACGCCACCGAGACCGCTAAGCGCATGGTCACCCTCTTCGGTATGTCCGAAAAGCTGGGTCCCCGCCGTTTCGGCACTGACCAGAACGAGGTCTTCCTGGGCCGTGACTTCTCCTCCAACGCCGATTACTCCGAGGCCGTGGCCGCCGTCATCGACGAGGAGATCCACGTCATCATTTCCGAGGCCTACGACCGCGCCAAGTCGTTGCTGTTGGGCAGCATCGGTAAGCTCCACTTCATCGCCGAGTACCTGCTCGCTCATGAAGACATGGACGGCGACCAGTTCAAGGCCGTCATGGAGAACGAGTTCGTCACCGTGGAGATGATCGAGGCCATCGCCGCCGAGAAGGAAAAGGCTTCCCGCGAGGCCAACGAGCAGAAGAAGGCCGCCGAGAAGGCGCGCAAGGAGCGGGAGGAGGCCGAAAAAGCCGCTTCCGCCGAGGCAGAAAAGGCCCCCGACACCTCCGAGGACGGCAGCAAGAACCCCTTCGATTACAGTCCCGAGAACAACGACGGAGAGAATCCCTTCGATTACAACCGTCCCGAGGATAAGGACTAACCAGAATTGAATCACAACAGCCGATGGGTGTGAGTCCGTCGGCTGTTTTTTTGGTCAGGTTTTCAAATTGCAGTTTATCGGTAAGTTGGGTTTCCTCGTTCTTTACCTTCCCCATGCGGTGACATCCGCAAGCGGATGGCACCGCATGGGGAAGGCTCACGGAGAAACTCACCGACAAACCCAAATTTGAACTCCACACATAAAGACCGCCATCCGCGCGGAGCGGACAGCGGTCAGACGGGGAAGCTTACGAATCCTCCAGTGCGTAGTCGCGGGAGCGGAAGAGCAGGGAGATGCACCAAACACCCGCCAGAGCGACCACGGTATAGATGATGCGGGCGGCTACGGTTGCGGCTCCGCCGCAGACCCAGGAGACAAGGTCGAATTGGAACAGGCCGATGCTGCCCCAGTTGAGCGCGCCGATGATGGAAATAATCAGCGCAATGCGATCTAAGATCATCATATGAGAAACCTATCCTTTCCGAAGGGTACGGTGGGTACCGCCTCGATTTGCGCAAGTTCGGATGCAGAGCACCCGCGGCGGAAACTGCCCAGGCGGTACAGTGTCCGCGTGGATGCGTTTTCGTCCAATCATAGTGTGGCGCGGCGGGATGGGTTTTATGTGCATAGGGACGGCGGTATTTTCACAAAAAAATACCTGACACCGCCGAAAAATTCTTCCACCCACTTGAAAAGTTCCGAAAAATGTGTTATACTATAGTATCTATGAGCATTTTTCGCGTCATACCGATATTTTTTGAAAATTTAATCCACATATAGAGAAAGGAGACCAACTATGCATTGGTCAGAAGAGATCGCACAACGAGTGATCGCCAGAAACCCCGATAAGGAAGAGTACGTATGCGCCGCAGGCATCAGCCCCTCGGGCTCGGTGCATATCGGTAACTTCCGGGATATCGCCACCTCCCTGTTCGTTTGCAAGGCCATCGAGAAGCAGGGCAAGAAGGCTCGCCTGCTCTTCTCCTGGGATGACTTTGACCGTTGCCGTAAGATCCCCGCCAACGTCCAGGCCAAGGTGGGCGACACCTACGACAAGTACATCGGTACCCCCTACGTGGATATCCCCGATCCCTGGGGCTGTCATGAGAACTACGCCGAGCACTTCAAGGCCGAGTTCACCGAGTCCATGAAGAAGTTCGGCATCGAGATGGACTACCGCCATCAGGGCAACATGTACCGCTCGGGCGCGTACACCGAAGCCATCATCGAGTCCCTCCGCAAGCGCGAGGAGATCTTTGAGATCCTGGACTCCTTCAAGACCAAGGACATGACCAAATCCGAGGAGGAGAGAGCCGCCGAGCACGACGCTGAGAAAGCCAAGTATTCTCCTGTATCCGTCTTCTGCCCCGAGTGCGGTACCGACTTCACCACCCTGGAGAACATTTCCGAGGACTGCACCGAGGCCGACTACACCTGCCGTTGCGGCTATCACGGCCACATCAACTTCCTCGAGAACTTCAACTGCAAGCTGGGCTGGAAGATCGACTGGCCCATGCGCTGGCGGCACGAGGGCGTGGATTTTGAGCCCGGCGGAAAGGATCACGCCGCTCCCACCGGCTCCTACTCCAACGCCAAGATCATTTCGGGGAAGATCTTCGGCTACGAGCCTCCCCTGTTCCAGGGCTACGAGTTCATCGGCATCAAGGGTCTGGCGGGCAAGATGTCCTCTTCTTCGGGTCTGAACCTCACCCCCGACACCATGCTCAAGCTCTACGAGCCCGAGGTCATCCTGTGGCTCTACTCCAAGACCGAGCCCACCAAGGCCTTCGATTTCTGCTTCGATGACGGTATCCTGCGCCAGTACTTCGAGTTTGACAAGATGTACGAGGACTACCGCGCCGGCAAGTGCAACGAGCGCGACGCCGCCATCATGTACAACTGCGTGGTAGAGGGCCACGAGGTCAGCACCGTGCCCCAGGGTCTCTTGGTCCAGCTGGGCTCCATCGTAGACTTCAACGTCCCCATGCTGGAGACCGTCTTTGAGAAGATCGGCACCCCCTACACCGCCGAGCAGTTCATGGGACGTCTCGACCGCGCCAAGTACTGGCTGGAGCAGTGCGCCCCCGAGCAGGTCAACCGTCTCCGCGAGACCCGCAACTTTGAAGTCTACAACACTCTCTCCGACGAGGAGAAGCAGGAGATCGCTCTGCTCCACAGCTACCTGGCCGCCGGCGGCTACGATCTGGACGCCCTCAACGCCGAGCTGTACGCCATTCCCAAGAAGGTCTTCGGCGAGGACAAGCCCGACAAGGAGCTGAAGGGTCTCCAGGGCAACTTCTTTAAGACCGTCTACAAGCTCCTCATCGACAAGGAGCGCGGCCCCCGTCTGTACCTCTTCCTCTACGCCATCGACCCCGCCCGCTACGTGGGTCTGCTGGACTTCTCCTACGAGCAGACCGCCGAGGAGATCGCCGCCGACAAGGCTGTAGCCGACGCCGAGGCCGCCGCCAATGCCCCCGTGGAGAAGGTCTACGGCGAGCCCGACCCCGTGGAGCCCATCTCCACCGACATGGTGAGCATCGACGATTTCGCTAAAATGGATATCCGCGTCTGCAAGATCGTGAAGGTCTCGGAGATCCGCAAGTCCCACTCCTGCTACAAGCTGACCCTGAATGACGGTATCGGCGAGCGGGTGATCGTGTCCTCCATCAAGAACGACTACACCGCCGACGAGCTTTTGGGCAAGAAGATCATCGTTCTGGCCAATCTGGCCCCCACCCGTATCACGGGCGTCACCTCCAACGGTATGCTCCTGGCCGCCACCAACAACGCCTGCGGCTGTCAGGTCATTTTCGTGGACGACAGAGTGCCCGAGGGTACTAAGCTCCACTAAAATTTCATGTCCCCTCCCCCTGCGGGAGGGGATTTTTTGACGGCAGGACAGAAGTTTTTCCCGCCCCCTTGCAAATCCCCGCAAAATATGCTACAATATATACAGCATTGAAATCCACCCCGAAAGGACACACTTATGCCTACCATCACCGACTTTCTCCCCTTGACCCGCGCCGACATGGACGCCCGCGGGTGGGACCGCCCCGACTTCGTATACGTTACGGGTGACGCCTACGTGGATCACCCCTCCTTTGGCGTGTCCATCATCTCCCGGGTGCTGGAGGCCGAGGGCTTTCGGGTGGCCATCCTCTCCCAGCCCGACTACAAGAGTGCCGAGGCCTTCAAGGAGTATGGCCGTCCCCGTCTGGGCTTCCTGGTGACGGCGGGCAACATCGACTCCATGGTGGCCCACTACACCGCCGCCAAGCGCAAGCGCACCTACGACTACTACTCGGCGGGGGGCAAGATGGGGAACCGCCCCGACCGCGCCACCATCGTCTACTCCAACCGCATCCGCGAGGCCTACGGCGACGTGCCCATCATCCTGGGGGGCCTGGAGGCCTCCCTGCGCCGCTTCGCCCATTACGATTACTGGGACGATAAGGTCCGCCGCTCGGTCCTGGTGGACAGCCGCGCCGACATCCTGACCTACGGCATGGGAGAGAACATCCTCCGCCGTATCGCCAAGCTCCTGGACAAGGGCGTTCCCATCCGCAAGATCCGCGACGTGCGGGGCACCTGCTACCTCTGCAAGGCCGAGGAGCGGGATCAGGTCCACTTCCCCGTGGCGGCGACCTTCAATTACGATGACCTCAAGACCGACAAGCGCAAGTACGCCGAGGCCTTCGGGGTGCAGTACAAAAATCAGGACGCCATTAACGGCAAGGCCATTTGCGAGATCTACGATAACAAGTTGCTGGTCCAGAATCCCCCTATGCCTCCCTTGGAGCGCGAGGAGCTGGACGCGGTCTACGCCCTGCCCTACACCCGCACCTACCACCCCTCCTACGAGAAGGACGGCGGCGTTCCCGGCATCGAGGAGGTGCGCTTCTCGGTGACCCACAACCGCGGCTGCTTCGGCGCGTGCAATTTCTGCGCCCTGGCCTTCCATCAGGGTCGCACCGTCCGCTCCCGCAGCATCGAGTCGGTGGTGGCCGAGGCCAAGCAGATCACCGAGATGCCCGACTTCAAGGGCTACATCCACGACGTGGGCGGCCCCACCGCCAATTTCCGCTACCCCGCCTGCAAGAAGCAGCTGGAGCACGGGGTCTGCGCCAACCGTAAGTGCCTTGCCCCCAAGCCCTGCCCCAATCTGATCGCCGATCATAGCGAATACATCGAGCTCCTGAAGGCCATCGAGGCTCTGCCCAAGGTGAAAAAGGTCTTCATCCGCTCGGGCATCCGCTTTGACTACCTCCTGGCCGACCCCGACGACGCCTTTTTCCGCAAGCTGGTGCGGGATCACGTATCGGGTCAGCTGAAGGTGGCCCCCGAGCATTGCGCCTCCCCCGTCCTGCGGTGCATGGGCAAGCCCGATTTCCACGTGTATCAGACCTTCCGCAAAAAGTATTTCGAGCTGTCCGAGGAATGCGGTAAGGAGCAGTATCTGGTGCCCTACCTCATGTCAAGCCACCCGGGCTCTACCTTAAACGAGGCCATTGAGCTGGCTCTCTGCCTGAAGCGGGATCACTACGCCCCCGAGCAGGTCCAGGACTACTACCCCACCCCCGGCACCGCCTCCACTGTCATGTTCTACACGGGCATCAACCCCCTGGACATGAAGCCCGTCCACGTGGTCACCGACTACCACGAAAAGCAGCTTCAACGAGCCCTTTTGCAGTTCAACCGCCCCGAGAACGCCGATCTGGTCCGCGAGGCGCTTACCAAGGCAGGGAGGACCGACCTCATCGGCTTCGGCCCCGAGTGTCTGGTCAAGCCTGCGGGCGGGAGACCCGCGCCTTACGGTGCCGCGCCTCACGGCGGTAAGCCCGCCCCCAAGAAGGGAGATGGAGACCGCAAGGGCGGCAAGACCGAGACCAAGGGTGGGTACGCGCCCAAGAACAGCCATTCCGCGTCCAAGGGCGGTAAGGTCTCCGCTCCCACCACAAAGGGAGGCGCAAGACCCACCGCAAAGCCCGCCGCCAAGGGAGGGAACACGCCCCAAAAGGGTGGCAAGCCCGCTCCCAAAAGCGGCAAAGGGAGGAGGTAAGCCATGGCCCTGACCATTCTCAAGGAAGCCGACTTCCGCAAGGCCCTCAAAACCGCCCCCACGGGAGGCTACCTCTTCTTCGGCGAGGAAGACTACATGAAATCCGCCGCCATCCGCATGGCCCGTGAGTCGGTCACGGAAGCCGATCCCGCCATGGCCGCCTTCAACGATATCCGTCTGGACGGGCTGGACTTCACCCCCTCAGCTCTGCTGGACGCTCTGACGGTGCCTCCTATGGGTGCTGAGCGCAAGATCATCACCGTGACGGGGCTGAACCTCTCCTCCCTCCGCGCCGCCGACGTGGACAAGCTCTGCGAGGCCCTGTCCGAGATCCCCGATTACCCCTATAACCTGGTGATCCTTTCCGCCGCCGCCGACACCTTTGACCCCGGCAATCTCCCCAAAAAGCCCTCGGAGCTGCTGACCACCTTCGCCGAGTACCTGACCCCCGTGTGGTTCGAGCGCAACACCCCTGCCAAGCTGGCGGGCTGGGTGCAAAAGCACTACCTCCACGGCGGGGTGCAGGCCGAGCCTACGCTCTGCCAGTTCACAGTGGAGTACTGCGGGCGGAATATGTTCACCCTGGCGGGGGAGATCGACAAGGTAGCCTGCTACGTCCGCGCCCACGGGCGGGATACCGCCACCGAGACGGATGTCCGCACCGCCGCCATCCCCGCTATGGAATACGACGCTTTTGCCTTCACCAACGCCATCATGGAACGCAGACGCGCCGACGCCCTGGATATCCTGGCGGATCTGAAGCTCCGTCGGGTGGAGCCTCTGTACATCCTCTCAGAGGTCTCTCGGGTGGTCTGCGATCTGCTGGCCATCCGCACCATGGCTGACGGCGGCCGTACCCCCGCTGAGATCGGGAGCGAGCTGAAGATGCACGAGTATCGGGTGGGACTGTACTTAAAGCAAGCCCGCAAGACCGATCTCTCCCTCCTGCAAAACGCCGTCACCGCCGCAGAAGCCGCCGACCGAGCCCTCAAGCGCTCGGCCGCCGACGGCTACGGTGTCATCGAGCGGTTGATCTGCACGCTGTGACCCGACCCGACGAAATCACCTGAAAAAAGGGTAGCCCGTCTACCCTTTTTTCGTTGGATCACGCCCCCGCTTTCTCCGTATCGTTTCCGATCCCCTGTGGAAAAATCGCATCTCACAATATGCCCGTTCGATACTATTCCACACCTCCAAAATTCGACTTTACCCGACTAAAACCCCGAAAATGCCTTATTTTACGTGGAAATTTCTAAATTTTGGCTGAGATGTCCACAGAGTTTTCCACAGGCTGTGGAGAAGTTTTCGGGATCCCTGTGGAAAAATCCACAGGGAGACAGGGAGTTTTCCACAGGGGTCAACACCGGTTCTGAGGGAAGCATTCTGTCGAAAACGGGCGGCGAAACGGTGTTTTCCAAGGCGACTTTTTTTCAAAAAGGGGTTGCATTTTTCTCCGATTTGTGGTATAATATCAAGGTATCCATATATACCTACCCGTGGCACAGCTGGATAGCGCGTCAGACTCCGACTCTGAAGGTCGAAGGTTCGAATCCTTTCGGGTAGGCCAACAGAAAAGCCCCGCTCGCCGGGGCTTTTCTGTTGGCCTATTCGTGAGGACGAGAGCCTGAGCGGAAGCACCAAGCAAGAAATGAGCGACGGATTTTTTTGGGGTGCTTCCTGCCCTCGCCAAGCGAGGGCGGGGTTCTGAATCCTTTCGGGTAGGCCAACAGAAAGGCCCCGCTCGCCGGGGCTTTTCTGTTGGCCTATTCGTGAGGACGAGAGCCTGAGTGGAAGCACCAAGCAAGAAATGAGCGACGGATTTTTTGGGGGTGCTTCCTGCCCTCGCCAAGCGAGGGCGGGGTTCTGAATCCTTTCGGGTAGGCCAAAAAATCGACAAGTTTCGACTTGTCGATTTTTTATCCAAGCCGCAGGCTTGGCATATCATTGACGCACGAAATGCGGCGTATATCATCAAGGGCGGCGCACCGCCCTTGTATCTCATCACGCATTGACGTGTATCTTCGCAGCTTGATGATATACGAGGTCTCGCATCCACGATATACACGGCTTCGCCGTGATTAAGGACGCGAAAGGACGATCCAGGTGCACCTGTAATCCGCACAAGAGACCAAACACCCCGCTCGGTCTCTCTTTTGTTCCGCTATAATATTGCACAAAATTAAATTTCCCCTATTGACAAATCCCGTAATTCTGCTATAATAAGAGTACCAACCGCTCATAAAGCGGAAATCCTACCGAAATCAATCAAGGAGGCTATACACATGAAAAAGCTATTCGCCTTTGCCCTTTGCTTGACTGCCCTGTTGATCCTTTGCACGCTCACCGCATCCGCCGTCGTCAACAAGGACGGACACTACACCGAGGAGGCCAAGAAGATCGACGAGATCGTGGCCGGCCAGGCCGGCGAAGGGGAGGTGGCCTGGGAGGTTCCCTTCCTGCACATCGCACCCAAGCTGGACGGCACCATCGACAAGAACGAGTATCTGCCCTTTGAGCTGTACCAGGATTACCTTTCCTGGCTCGCCAACTCCGGCCCGGACGGCTCCACCGAGGAGGATTTTCTGACCTTCTACGAGGGTACGCAGGGCGATGCCATCAAGCCCTACTGGGGCTGGGACGGTATCTACCTGTACCTGGCCTTTGAGGTCGATCTCGTCAACGGCTTTTCCTGCACCCCCGAGGCCATGGGCGGCGATATGTACCTGTGGGCCTACAACTGTCTCCAGGTGGGCATCGCCCCTGCCGACGCGACGGGCACCAACGACTACATCGAGCTGGGCTACGGCGTCCACAGCGAGACCAACGAGTCTTTGACCTTCAACTGGTTCGGCACCTATCTGCCCAAGCCCGGAGAGGACTTCGTAGGCTACTATGACAAGGAGAACCAGGTGCTCCGCTACGAGATCCGCATCCACCTCCAGACCGTCCTGGGCCTGAAAGACCGTACCGTGGAGAACGGCGATACCATGAACTACGCCTGGGTGCTGTCCACCAACGGCGAGGCCGAGACCCCCAACGATTACTGGCACCTCATGTTCGCCCGGGGCATCAGCGGCCCTCTCTCCAAGGACGTCTCCAAGTTCGCCCTCGTGACCTTTGCGGATAAACCCGACGGTCTGGATATCAAGCCCGTGGAGATCCCCGGCATGAGCGAGGAGGACAGAGAATACAAGCTCATGGAGATGATCGACTTTGCCGACGAATCCGTGGTCAAGGCCTTCGAGGGCGAAAACGCCGCTGTGGACTACGTCACCGAGGACGGCATCTCCTTCATGCGCATCACCTCCCTGACTCCTGACGGCTACGCCTACGCCTTCAGCTCCAAGTACCCCCGTAACATCGTGGGCACCCGCGGCGACTACATCGTCATCCGCTACCGCACCTCCTCCGCCAAGGGTGAGAATCTGGGTCTGTCCTACCGCACCGGTGAAACCCCCGAGTATGATCTCGACGCGTGCTACTACGATTCCGTAGGCACCGACGGCGAGTGGCATACCACCATATTTTATATGACGGGCGAGCCGGGCTGGGACGGAAATTACTTCATCCTCAATCTGTGCCTGGTCCCCTTTTACGATGCGGAGGGCTTTGCCCAGGAGACCTTTGACATCGCCTGGATCAAATTCTACCAGAACGACCCCACCGACTTCTTTGAGTCCGAATTCTACGTTTCCGGCGACGACGAGCCCGCTGAGTCCGGCGAGGATACCGCCGATACCTCCGACGGCGAGGAAACCACCGAGGCTCCCGACGGAAATGTCACCGAGGCCCCCGCAGGCGAGGAGACCACGGCTCCCGAGGGCGACGGCCAAACCACCGAGGCTCCCAAGGAGGGCGGTTGTGCTTCCTTCGTGGGCTTGGGCGCAGTCGCGGTTCTGGCCGCCGCGTCGGCTGCCGTTGCGTTGAAGAAGAAGGAAGACGGAAGCATTTGAAATAAACTCCCGAAAGAAGGGGCTGTCTCATGAGACGGCCCCTTTGATTTACCGTACAAAGCAGCTGTATCGAGCAGTATTTCTGTCGTTTGCGCTTCTTTTGTTGTTATTTTGCACAAAATTCTCTAATTCCTATTGACAAATCTGTGTTTTATGATATAATCTAAATACGCACCGTTATGCGGGTTTGCGATCCCCCAACAAAAAGGAGGCTTTGAAAATGAAAAAACTCTTCGCATTGATTCTGTGTATCACAGCGTTTCTGATCATCGGCACAGTCGCCGCATCGGCGGACGTGGTCAACACGGGTGAGTTCTACATTGTGGATGCCACAAGAATCGACGAGATCCTGGCCGGCGAAGCCGGCGAGCGCGACATTGCTTGGGAAGTTCCCTTCCTGCACATTGCCCCCAAGCTGGATGGCACCATCGACAAAAACGAGTATATGCCCTTCGAGCTCTACGAGGAGTATCTGACCTGGCTCGCCACCAACTCGGATCCCACCTCCGGAGAGATCCCCAATACCATGGAGGATTTTGAGCTGTTCTATGATTCCTCGCAGGAAGGCTTCTTCAAGCCCTACTGGGGCTGGGACGGCAGCTACCTGTACCTGGCCTTTGAGGTCAACCTCATCAACGGCTATATGTGTACCCCCGAAGCCATGGGCGGCGATATGTACCTGTGGGCTTACAACTGTATGCAGCTGGGCCTCTCCCCCGCCGATGCCACCGGCACCAACAATTATTTCGAGCT
>JAGBAS010000043.1 GCA_017938885.1 Clostridia bacterium | reverse complement strand
TGTTCTCCTCGGGGACACCGCAGAAGCCCAGCATATCCCGAATGACGTACTTGTCCACCACCAGGGGCTCGGGCTCCTTGGAGATCTTGTGCTCCTCCATGGCCTGGTGGAGCTGGGCATGGACGGAGCGCACCATGGGCAGGGAGCAGGCCTCCCCCGTGGCGTCGGCCAGGACGGAGCGGAAGGTCTCCTTCTGCTCGGTGGCGGGCATGGGGAGGTCGCCTGCGTTGAAGACTGCGTCGGTGAACTCCTTGTGGCTGTTGTCGGTGGCGTGGGTGTAGTAGAGGGCGCCGTAGAGGTTGGTGGAACGGTTATCGAAAGCGGGGAACATGAAGCCCAGGGCCGGGGGGGAGATCATGGAGTCAGCCACGATATTGCGGAAGCAGTTCTCGCGGACGTAGTAGCTCAGGGCGGGCTTGGCCATCTTGATGGGGCAGACGCAACAGAGAATGTAGCGGAACAGCTCGCTGGAGTCGTCATCCTTGGCACCATCCTTGCGGTATGTGAATACATCGTAGGCGTCGGAGGCCAAAAGGATCATGTAGTTCCCCTCCATCTCCAGAGAATCGATGATCTTCCGGTACAGGGTGTGAACCAGATCGTTGTCCTGGAGGGCGGTCTCGCGGAGGTTACAGAGGAGCTTATGCTCGGGAGATTCCATGACCTGCTGTGTAGTAAAGTGGATGTCGATGAGGTTGGTATCGATCTTACCCGACAGAGTCTTTTTGAGGAGGGACAAAATCTCGTCGGCCTCGGTCTCGGACATGAGGGCTACCGACTGGTCCATTTCGGAGATGATCTCCCGCTTCTCGTTGACGTAGGCCCCGCGGATGCGGGAGATGCTGGTCTTGTCGGCGCGGAAGCGGCGGCGAAGCTCGGCTATTTCTTTATCATTCATGGGTGATATACCTCTCTTTTTGGCGTAATGGGATTATTATAGCATGATCGGGGAGATTTGTAAAGGGGTGGGGGAAAGTTTACAAATTGGGGTTTAGCGGTCTGACGGCCGCATCCATTAGCCTTCCCCATGCGGTGCCATCCGTAAGCGGATGCGGGGGACCGCGAAGCGGTGGATGAGGAGAGCGGATTACAGTTCTCTTACGGGTGTAATATTTCTTGGTATATCAAGGGTTTTGCTTAAACCCGTATGAAAAACCCATTTTGCTCTCCTCATCCGTCGCCTTCGGCGCCACCTTCCCCGCTGGGGAAGGCAAGAAACGAGGAAACCCACCGATAAACCCAAATTTGAAGCGGTACGACCTTTGCCGTACCGCCTCATTTCTTAATTAAAGTAAACCGTCTTCCCCGTCCTTGCCGAATCGTACACCGCGCAGACGATCTCCACCGCCTTCAGCGCATCGGCGGGCATGACCTCAGGGTCGCGGCCGTCCAGCACGGCGGCGATCATGTCCTCCACTACATGGTCGTGGCCGAACCTTCTCGCGGCGTCCTCGGGGATGGCGGTGAGGTTGCCGCCGCCGTAGCGAGCCAGCATCTCGGCCTCCTCGGCGTCCTCGTCGGGGGAGTCGGTCATCTTCCAGGTCTTGAGGCAGTCGGCATCGGCCTCCACGGTGCCCCCCGTGCCGTAGAGCATGATCTCGGTGGAGATGCCGGGGTAGGCGCAGGTGGTGCTGACGAAGGTGGCCACGGCACCGCTCTTGAATTTGATGAGGGAGGCAGTGGTGTCCTCGGTCTTGATGTCGTGGTTATAGATGCCCATGTGGGAGGTCACCGATTCCACGTCCCCCATGAGCCATTGCATGAGGTCCACGGTATGGACCGACTGATTCATGAGAGAGCCGCCGCCGTCCATCTCCCAGGTGCCCCGCCAGCCGCCGTTGTCGTAGTAGGCCTGGTCGCGGTACCACTTGACACCGAAGGTGCCGAGGATCAGCTTGCCCAGCCTGCCGCTGTCCACGGCCTCGCGGATGGGGTACATATCCACGTTGAAGCGGTTCTGGTGCACCACGCCGCAGGTCATGCCGGTGCGGACGCGGGCCTCCTCGATGAGGCGGGCGCGTTCAGGGGTGATGTCCAGGGGCTTCTCCACCAGGACGTGCTTCCCTGCCTCCATGGCGCGGACGGCGAAATCGGCGTGCATAGCCGAGGGGAGGCAGATACTGATACACTCCACACGAGGGTCCTTCAGCATTTCCTCAAAGTCGGTGTAGGTGGTGACACCCGCGTACTTCCTTACGGCCTTGGCCAGCTTCTTTTCGTTGAGATCGCAGACCGCCACCAGATCGGCGCGGTCGGAGGCGTAGGCGGCGTCAGCGTGGGCCATACCGATACCCAGACCGAGGACGGCGTAGCCGAGTTTTCTTTGGGAGGTAGACATAGTTGATATTCCTTTCTTTTGGAAAGAGTTTTTGATCTCAAATTTGGGTTTATCGAAGAGATACAAGATACGGAGATACAAGATACAAGATATAGAAACGGGAGCCGCCGTAAGGGTTTTTACGTATCTTGTATCTTTGTATCTTGTAACTTGTATCTCACCGAAAAACACCAATTTATCTCTTCACCGCCATCATGACCATCTTCTCACACAGCTCGTCATACCCGATCCCTGCGGCGGCGGCGGCTTGGGGCAAAAGGCTGGTAGGGGTCATGCCGGGGAGGGTATTGGCCTCCAGGCACCAGGGAGTGCCGTCCTCGCTCAATATAAAGTCGAATCGGCAATAGCCGCGGAGTCGGAGAGCGGAAAAGCCCTGCAAAGCGGCGGCTTCCAGTGCGCGAGTCTCGGCCTCGGCAAGGGGGGCGGGACAGATTTCGGTGGTCATGCCGGCTTGATACTTATTCTCGTAGTCGTAAAAGCCCGTGAGGGGGATGATCTCCACGGCGGGGAGGACTTGACCGTCCAGGATGCTGACGGTCAGCTCTCGGCCCTTGATGCGGCGTTCGGCCAGGAGGGCGGTCTCATAGGCGGAAGCCTTTTCGATGGCGGCGGTGAGCTCAGCGCGATTCTCGGGCATGGATACGCCTACGCTGGAGCCTCCCGAGCAGGGTTTGACCACCACAGGGTAGCCCACCTCTGCCTCGATGCGGTCAGCGGCGGCTTCCACGCCTCGGGTCAGATCGCAGAGCACCCAGGGAGCGGTGGGAACACCGGCGCGGGTGAGAAGCTGTTTGGTGAGATCCTTATCCATGGCGAGAAGGCTGCCTGCGTAGCCGCTGCCCGTGTAGGGAATGCACGCCATGTCCAGAAGGGCCTGGAGCCGGCCGTTTTCTCCCACGTCTCCGTGGAGGGCGATGAATACGGCATCGGCCTGCGTGCAAAGGGACATGACACCTTCACCAATGCGGTGATCTCCCCGTCCTGTTGAGACTTTGAGGGCCTCCAGATCGGGGATGGAGCGGGAGACCTTGTAGGGCTGGATGGGATCGCGGATAAAGCGGGGGGCAGAGCCGTCGGGGGCTTTCCCCGTGTACAGATCAACGAGGCAGACCTCATGCCCCTTGCGGATCAGGGCTGCAGTTATGAGGGAGCCCGAGGACAGGGAGACCTCCCGCTCGTGGGACAGGCCGCCTGCCAGTACGGTGATTCTCATGATTCGATTCCTTTCAGACAGTTGGACTTTCGCCAGTATACGCAAAGTCCCCGGGAAGGGTGATATGGGTCACGCGGTCGTTCCCCCCCAGGTCTCGGAGAATCTCCACCGTGGCGTTCGGCAGGTACTCGGCGGCGAGAGCCTTCAGTGCGTCGGCCTGGTCGTAGCCCATTTCCAACAGGATGTGACCGCCCGGCTTGACCAAAGGAGCGTAATCACGAAGAATGGCGCGGTAGAAGGTCAGACCATCGCTGCCGCCGTCCAGGGCGGCAAAGGGCTCGCACTTTACTTCGGGAGACAGCTCCGCTATGGCCGCGGTGGGGATATAGGGAGGATTGGAGAGGATGGCATCATAGGGTGCATACGGGGAAAGCGTACCTGCTCCGTCCCGCAGCAGATCGGCTTCTATGGGGACAAACCGCTCGGACACGCCGTTTCGGGCGGCATTCTCACAGGCAACGGCTAACGTGTCGGGGTAGAGCTCCAGGGCATCGACGGTAACGTCGGGGCGTTGTACCAGGACTGCTACCCCAATGCAACCGCTTCCCGTACAGAGATCGGCCGCGTGAGCCGTTTCGGGCAAGCAAGCTATAGCCGCCTCCACCAGGATCTCGGTATCGGGACGGGGGATGAGGCATTTCGGTGACACGGTAAAGCTACAACCGTAAAAATCCCATTCTCCCAGGATATATTGCAGGGGCTCCCGCGACAAGCGGCGGGTAACGGCGGCCTCCAGCGCGGGCGAATCGTAGAGACGGGAATGCTCCGTCATGAGGACTGCCCGCGAGGCTCCCCCGAAGGTCTCCAGCAGGAGCGCAGCCTCAAAGGCAGGGTTCTCGACACCGGCTTGAGTCAAGCTCTCGGTAAGACTTCTGTATGAGTAAGCCATGGCTGCTCCTTTCTTCGGATATTCATACGGGTACTCGTATTAGTATAGCAAACTTTCCTTCAAAATGAAAGGGATATTTTGTAACATTTTTCGGTTTTTCCTCGGCAAATTGCACACAACGCTTGCCGCTCGACTGTGCAACCCTACGAAAATTGATTTTTTCGGAATTCTCGCAAAAAATACTTTTCCCGAATCGTTATTTTATGATATAATGTAATTGATATGTGACAGCCGTATATCTGCTTATGCATACCGAGAAGGAGGTTCCTTATGCCATATTCGCTTCTTGCCCTGTTTGCCCCTCCTGTACGCGCGATACCCGCCGAGGAGATCCCCTTCGGGGTCGTCATCGCCGAGCTTGCCATCGCTTTTGTGCTGTTTTTGGCCATGCTGATCTTCCGTCAGCGCGTGCTCAAGATCCTCTGCGCCTGCGGCACTGAGATCTGCCTCTTTCTGGCTTGCAAGCTCTTTTTCGGTTCCGATTCCATCATTACCCAGATCATGTGCTGGCTGACTGCGGCCGTTGCCTGTATCCTGACGGTGGTGATCGTGAACCACATCAATTGGGGCAATCTGCGCGGAAAGCGGGATCTGTAATCCGCCTTCCCTGTCTCATACCATTACCGTTTATGATTCACGAATTTTCCACCGAAAGGAGATCACACCATGATCGGAAAGAATACCTGGCTCATTCCCGACGGCTACATGAGCGACACCGTTAAGGGCGAATTCGTCAGCCACGAGGCTGTCTGCGTCCTCAATCTATCGGGCGAGACCGCCCACATCCGCCTCTCCATCTTCTTTGAGGATGCCGAGCCTCTGCGGGGCTTCACCGCGATCTGCGAGCATGAGCGCACCAATCACATCCGTTTGGACAAGGCCGTAAACGACAAGGGGCAGACCATTCCCCGCAACAAGCCCTATGCCATTCTGGTGGAATCGGATCAGCCCGTTGTCGCCCAATGCTCACGCCTGGACGTGTCCCAGCCCGAATATGCGCTGATGACCACCATTGCTTACTGACGTCTGCCGAAAAAATCAAACCCGATGCTCTGTAAACAGCATCGGGTTTTCTGATTGCCCCTGAGAGGAAATTATTGGATTTCAAATTCGATCACAACCTCATTGGCGCGATCGTCGGTAGGGTACCAAATGATCTTGTATTTTCCGGTCGTGAAGGAATATGCGGCACCGTTCCAGAAGACCACGTTGCGGAGATTGAAGGGCTCGTCTACGGCTATACCGCCTTCACCAACGTAGCACCAATCGAAGCCGACATAGCTGCCGTTGACTTCGTAGTGAAGCTCAAGCCACGCGTGGGTTCCGGCAGATGCGGTGGCCATGATGGGCTCTCCGGCGGCAAAGACAGTCTTATCCATGGTGAATTTACCGGGAACACCGTTGTTTCCGTCCTCGGGCACCTCGGGATCGTCGGGCTCGGGTACAACTTCATCGGCAGACTCAACCACCTTAAAGTACATATGGGCAACGGGATCTTCGCTCTGGAAATACGTATCGTTCGGGAGCAATCGGATCACGTATTCACCTACGGGAAGCTGAACTGTCCGCCCATCTCCGTCCGTAGAGCCGATCAGATTGAATTCGGTTCCCGATCCGATGGACTCAATATACCACCAGTAGGCCGAACCAATCCCGTTGTTAAACTCTCTGACCGTCTGAATACCGATCCAATCCGTACCGCTGCCTTCCGCGATCACGGTGATCGCCTCACCCACAAGGAAGGTATCCTTCTCCATAACCAAGCGGTCACTCGGGATGGGTTCATTTTTGTCATTCTCTCCTTCGGTACCGGGGCGGGTATACTCGGGCATCAGAAGCTCCGCATCAGCGGCATACCTGGTACCCCAGTCACGAACAAAGGTGTTACAGCCCGCGATCAGGATCTCCTTGACGTAATCCTTATTCTCCATGGCGACCTTACCGTCTCTTCCGTACCCATCCGCATCATAGAGCCACAAATTGCAGGGATAGAAGAGAATCTGAGGCTTGACCACGTCATACAGGGGTACATGACAAGCCTCAATGCCGTGATGGGAAGCCTGGCACATATCGCTTTGCAGGTAATCGCCGTACCAGGACATCATAGCTTTGGTACCGTCTCCGCCAATGTCTCCCAGGAAAAGAGCCGAATAGCCGTCACCGTACAGGCGGGACACGATGCTGGTATCGTTAAAGTTTCCTAACTCAGTTCTTTCTCTGTACAGGGTTTCGGGAGAACACAGGATCTCCATGTTGAGGTTGCAGAATCGGAACTCCATTCCGGTATGGGCGAAGGTCAGCTTCGCTCCCTCAAAGCCTTTGACGTCCTCGTAGAGCTGGGTGCTGAAGTAGGCGTCGTAATCGTCGTTAGGCATCGAATACTTGGCGTCGTTCATGGGCGCGAAGATCACGTGCTCAACGGTGATCTGATTCTGAAATCTCTTGTTGGTCGCTATCGTCGTGAATGCAGGATAGTGATCGTTGTGGGAATGGGTCAGCACCCAGGCGCGGACGAGGGGCTTTCCCTCTCCCTTATGAGCGTCCTTCAGATATTTGAGCAGCAACGTGACCTGACTCTGATATCCTCCGTCATACACGATAAAGGAGCCATCCTTGAGCTGGATCACGTAGGACATACCGTTCACGTTGACGTTATCCTTCAGCTGTGCCACTGTACAGGTAAACTCACCGTCGGTAACGGCAGGTGCGGCGGGAGGCAAGGTATTGACCGCGTCCTTGGAAATAACGATGTTCAATTCGCTTTGTTTCTTCATCAAATAGATATGCGCCATGGGGCCGTTTCCAACGAAGGTCGTGGCCAGAACGTCGCTTTTATCTGACGAGCTGTACACAGCGTACCCACCCCGGGTATAGAAGGCGCATACGGCTTCATACTCCGCCGCAGTCTTTCCCCGATAGGTGTACACGACTGAGCCGTCGTCGCATTCATAAACGATATCCGACGCCTCATATTCTGCGGGAAGCGAGATTTCTGTAGGCAGGTTCTCGTAAGGATCGGTTTCCGGCTCGGTCACCTCCTCAGTTGTCTGTTCGGTGGTCACCTCTTCGGTCTCCTCCGTGGCCTTGGTATCGGTCTCATCAGTGGTTACGTCAGGCTCGTTCTGTTTCGTGGTTTCAGCCTCCGTAGAATCGGCCGGATCATTTCCGACGCAGGCCACGGCGAACATACCCATCAACAAAACGAATATTACGGACAAAATTCGCAATTTTTTCATCTTATCGTACATCCTTTCTGCATAAAGGCGGTAATTTCATATTCACTGCCTTTTTCATTCGTATTATATCACGAAAGATTTGAATTGTCAACCATAATGTCAAAATATTGAACCAAGCACAGGCCTGTTCCGGTCTGACCAATACGACTCGAACCACGGCTCACCGTTGGAATATTCGGCATCTGTCTTTCTTCAAATTCTCAGAGAGTCATCGCGCTTCCCTTTGACAAAAACGTCTTTGATCCGGATCCGATCGTCAAACACCGCGAAATCCGCATCCATTCCCGGTGCAACGTACCCCTTGTTTGGGAGCTTCATGATGCTTGCAAGTGAAATAAGTTGTCTGACTTTCATACACGTCTCTCCTGATCTGCTTTTTCAGACGGAGGACGTCCGAAAACGCGGCATGATTCCGCTCGAATGCGGTGTAGACCAATAAGCCGTGCTTTTCTCAGGCGCAAACAATTCCCATAACCGTTTGAACTGCGGGCGGCGGGAACGGTTTCTTATCGGCATATCATTTATTCTGCCGATTTCGGGGCATAAAGAAAAACCAGCCAAACCGTTTGGTTCGACTGGTTCTACTATGGTGGAGATAAGGGGAGTCGAACCCCTGACCTCTTGAATGCCATTCAAGCGCTCTCCCAACTGAGCTATACCCCCGATTGGTTGGTGTTGTTTTTCACAACAGTGATATTATAGCACAGGTTTCGTCGTTTGTCAATAGGTTTTTGAATTTTTTTTTGAAAAGCAGCAATCTTGTACAAAGTCATCAAAATATCCTCGAATTTCGATTTGTCCATTGACAAACCACCCAAATGTTGGTATAATATAGGTACACTTTTTTTCGGAGGTAATCATGAGATCGTACATACGCCTGCTGGCCGTGCTTCTGGCTGCCGTTTTGGTGCTGGGAGGGACGGCTTTCCTTTCCACCGTTCCGGGATTTGCGGACGATGGGAGCATCCTCTCAGATAAACCCGTTACGATCAAGGCATTTGACACAGCTGAGCTGTCCAGCCATACGCCGCGTCAGTTCACCGAAGGGACTCCCATCGGTATTCGCATGGGATTTGGTGCGCCCTTTAACAAATTCACCCTTTGTATGCCCACCTGGGGAGACAGGGAGGTCTCGCTGACCTTGTCTCTGTACAAGTGGGACACCAATTTCGACACCACCCGCAAGGCCTCTCCCGTGGCCTCCAGAAGGATCGAACAGCACCCCGACAACGGTCATGCCCTGCTGTCCTTTGACGAGCAGCCGGCAGGCGAGTATCTCATCTGCATTGATGAATTCTCAGGCGGCCGTTTGGGTGCCTGGCAGATGTCTGCCGCCGTGAGCAACGCTTACACCTACGAGAGCGGTATCGAGAAGGCCGCCTCCTGGGAGATCTCGGTATCCTTCACCAAGACCCCCGCAGAGCCGTTTCTACCCTTGGTGAGCACCAAGGATGCTATAGACGGCAAGCATACCGCCCCCGTTGAGTGGGAAATGCCCGCCGATCATCTGGTCAACACCCATAAGGTCATGCCCGACACCTGGGTCTTTACCGACGGCTTGGGGCGCGAGTCTTTGACCTACGCCGACGTGGGCGGGGTCAAGGAGGACAAGACTGTAGCCATGTTCTATTGGACATGGCACGTGGATCTGGCCTACAGTACCCCCTTCAACACCACCGAGTTCATGCTCAAGTACCCCGAGGCCAAAAACGATTACGATCATCCGGCTTGGCCGCCGACCTCCGGGTATGCCTATTTCTGGAATGAGCCTTTGTACGGCTATTACCGCACGAACGACGAGTGGGTGCTTCGCCGTCACGCCGAGCTTTTGGCCAATGCAGGTGTGGATACCGTCTTTACCGACAATACCAACGGTAACTATACCTGGAAATCCAGCTACACGCCTCTGTTTGAGACCTGGATCGACGCAATGGATAACGGCGCGGTACAATCTCCCAAAATTTCTTTCCTGCTTCCCTTCGGCCCCACTCCCGGAAACATTGAGCAAGTTGAAATGATGTATCTGGATTTTTTCCGTGATGGAAAATATCAAAAGCTTTGGTTCTACCGGGATGAAAAACCCATGCTGATGGGCTTCCAGCACTTCAATGACGGCTCCAATCTGCACAAAGAAATCAACCAATTCTTCACCTTCCGTCCCGGACAGGCAGCCTACGTGGTGGAGGGACGGCAGATCGGAAACTGGGGTTGGCTCTCTACCTATCCCCAGGCCATCTACTACAAGGACAGAGAAGGCTTCAAGAACAAGGTCATCGAGCAGATGACGGTCGGTGTTGCGGTCAATCACAATTACAAGACCAACCAGGGCACCGCTATGAACGGCTTCAACGTCATTGGCCGCTCCTACACCCCCGAGTTTGAGGATCGTTATGAAAAGGAAGGCACCGAGGCCACCAAATGGGGGTATCATTTTGCCAAGCAGTTTGAGTACGCGCTGGAAATGGATCCGCAGGTACTCTTCATCACAGGCTGGAACGAATGGACTGCGGGCCGTCACGAGGCTTGGCCGCCCAACGAGCACGCCATTGAGAATGCCTTCCCCGATCAATTCATTGACGAATACAGCCGCGACCTGGAAATGACAAAGGGTGAGCTGAAGGATCATTACTACTACCTCCTGGTCAACAACGTCCGCCGATACAAGGGTGTGAATCCCATCCCCGCGCCCTCCCTGTCTCAGACCATCGATCTGTCGGCGGGTATGGCGCAATGGAGCACCGCCGAGCCCTACTATGCCGCCTACATCGGCAACACCGCCCATCGGGATGCCCAAGGATACGGTGATCTTCGCTACACGGAGACCTCGGGCAGAAACGACATCATCGGTGCGCGAGTCGCCCGCGATGCCGATACCGTGTGGTTCTTCGTGGAGTGCAACGACACCATCACCCCCTACACCGACAGCCTTTGGATGAATCTCTACATTGATTCCGATCAGGAAAACAAGGGTTGGGAGACCTTCGACTTTGTAGTAAATAAATCCGCCGCCTCGGCGGATACGCTGGTGCTGGAAAAATTCACCGGAAACGGTTACGATACCGAGAAGGTAGCGGACGTCCCCTACAAGGTGGATGGTAAAACCATGATGGTGGAAATCCCCAAGTCTGCTCTCGGCTTGAGCGGCAACGACTTCACCGTCAACTTCGCTTGGACCGACAACGTCCACGACGAGGGGGACTACTCCGTGTTCTCGGGTGATATTCTGGACTTCTACTTGTCGGGCGACGTTGCTCCCGGCGCGCGCTTCAAGTTCAGTTATATCTCCACCCATGAGAATACCACGGGCGAGGCTGTCACCGAACCCGAAAGCGGGGCGGATACCTTCCCCGTCGAAACAGACGAGCCGACGGGCGGCACGGACGACATCCCCTCCCCCGATACCAATGACGATGAGATCCCCGAACCCGCGATCCAACCCGGCTGTCGCTCGGCTCTCCTTCTCCTTCCTTCCCTGTCCGTTCTCTTTGCCGCCGCCCTTCTGCTTGCCCGCAAAAAGGAAAACGGGTAAGACGGCATCATACCCAAGCAAAAAGCCAAGATCACACGTGGATCTTGGCTTTTTTGGGTTTATTTTCGTTCATTTGCGGATCATACGGATCCTTCGGGGCAGATCACCCGCCGATCCACGGTCAAGGCGGCTATGCGGTGCTCGCAGGTATGGATCGCCACCACATCACGAAAACGGCTCAGAATACGCTCGGTCTCCTTGGCGTCCATACAAAGGGCTTCGCCTCCCAGAATGAC
>JAGBAS010000005.1 GCA_017938885.1 Clostridia bacterium | reverse complement strand
TTCCTCGTGAGCCTTCCCTTGTGAGGGAAGGGGGACCGCGAAGCGGTGGATGAGTAGCCGATAAATGGACATTTCCCGAAGGGAAATGATCTGCTTTCCTCCATATAAAAACCTTTCCTGATCGTGCTTTATAGTGCTTTTCCCAGCGCAGATCAAAAACTTTTCGTGTGGCTACTCATCCGTCACGCCCTTAGGGCGTGACACCTTCCCTTACAAGGGAAGGCTTTCAACGAGGAAACCCAACTCACCGATAAACCCCAATTTGCCCCCCAAAAAACCAAAACGACCGAAAGCCCAAACAGCCTTCGGTCGTTTCTATGGATTCAGACATTCGGCAACCGATCAGCAATCAGCGATCGCAGTTCTCCCAGTTATGGTAAACGTCCAGCACGTCGTCGTCCTCCTCCAGCATATCCAGCAGGAGGCCCATGAACTTGATGTCGTCCTCGTCGGAAAGCTCGGTGTAGGTGGAGGGGATCTTGGTCACCTCAGCGGAGTTGAGGTTGTAGCCCAAAGCCTTCAGCTCGTCGGCGATGGCATAGACGTCGGCGGGATCAGTGGTGATCTCGTAGATGCCCTCAGTGGCGGCAAAGTCCTCGGCACCGGCCTCCAGAGCCTGCTCCATAAGAGTGTCCTCCTCGTAGTCACCGTCCTCGTCATTGATGACGATCATACCCTTATCCTCGAACATGAAGCTCACACACCCCGAAGTACCCATGTTGCCGTGGTACTTGGAGAAGTAGGAGCGGACGTTGCCTGCGGTACGGTTTCTGTTGTCGGTGGAGGTCACCACAATGACAGCTACGCCTGCGGGACCGTAGCCCTCGTAAACGATCTCCTCAAAGCTCTCGCCCTTGGAGCCCTCGGCCTTCTTGATGGTGCGCTCAATGTTGTCGTTGGGAACGTTGTTGGCCTTCGCCTTCTGGATGAGATCGCGGAGCTTGGAGTTGGAAGCGGGATCGGGGCCGCCCTCCTTGACGGCGATGGTCAGCTCCTTGCAGATCTTGGTAAAGATCTTGGCCTTGGCCTTGTCGGTCTTTTCCTTCTTGTGCTTGATGTTCGCCCATTTGCTGTGTCCGGACATAATGTATACCTCTCTTGTTAATAATTACTTTTTCAATTCAATCATCATTACAATGATTGGCCGCAACCGTATGATTGGAATAAGTACTCCATGTGGGTTCATAATCCTCGGTTGCCTGATTTCCCCACATATCCCAGCCTTCGCGGTCTCCACGCGCGAACAACTCCAAATAAGGAGCTGAAGAACAGCTTTCGATCAAAGGAATAAACTCGTCGGGTTTTCTGGAATGCTCCCGTTTCATAGCACGAATCAAATTCACCTGAGAACGCCCGGCATCCAGAGTTCTGTTTTTGTCTCCTTTTACACCGAACAATAGGATTTCTGTAACATTCCTGAAATAGAACCCTACGCCACGACCATCAGGCATTCCGTCTTTTCTCGTTTTTTCCCAAATGATATTCGTCTTATATTCAAAGCCCCATGCCTTCATAACTTCAAGACCTTCGGGGAGGAGAGCGTTGGGAACCCATAAATATAAATGGCATTTTTCATCCGCCACATCTCCAACGGGAAGCGCCTTGATTTCATCCAACTTCATAGTTCCGTAGCGGTTCAGTCGCTTATGCTCGGGAGCAACCTTACCTGTTCTGTTTTGAAACTGCCAAGGCGGGTCTGCGTAAATCGTTTTATATTTTTTTCCCTGTGTATATGCCTGAAAGTCCTCTACGGTTAATTCCAACATGGTCTTTTCCATAGTCAATAGCCCTCCACACAAGTTTTTTTGATGCCAACAGCCAAAATCGGACAACCGCCATTTCTACGTGACTTCAAACGGTACTCCAGTTTTCCCATCCATGTTGTGCTGGCTCCGTATTTTCGAATTAACGCTTTACCATTATCATCTGCAATCTCTCTAAATATGTCATTGAGTTCCTCGGCGCGGGTAACAATGATACCCACTTCAATGAGACCACAATCAAAATACGTTCTCATAGCCAGCAGATCACGGTCAAAGGTCTGATCCTTGCTGTTCCACTCCAAGTCAAAGGCAACCTTCCCCTTGATAAAGTCAATATTGTGTCCGTCAATATAGCCCTCAATAGTTTTTTGGTCAAAGGGTTCATCAGCGAAACGGCCTCTCTGATCGGCACGCCGAGGATACATTTTAACCAGTAAATCACCTGTAATCTTAATTTCTCTCCAACCTAGAGGATACAGAACATCATCAAACTTTTTTGGGATAGCGGTTTCGTTGCCGCCAGCGGCTTTCAAATCGTCAACCGTAATAACCAGTTGTCGCAAAGCCTCTTGTATCTCATTCCACTCGGCAGGGAAAGCCTCACTCAAAATTTCCAAAGCGTGACCATAATTCTGAAACTCAAATTTTTCAAATAAATCTTCTTCTATATACGCTTTCATCTGTTCCAAATATTTCCCCTCCGTAGATATTCCATGTGTTTTATCTTATCACATACAGATCATAATACCTCTGTATGATTTGTGAACAGTCCGTTGCACAAATCCTCATATGGCATATATCATCAGATCTTCTCAGTCTTCCGCAAGCAGATCAACCCGAACGCGCTCCCCAAAACGTGCTTGGTAGCGGCAGTCAGCGCCAGTCTGGTAGCCTTCACGCCCTCATCCTCAGCACCGAAGATGGAGCATTCGTGGTAAAAGCGGTTAAACGCCGTCGCCACGTCCAGGATGTAGCGGGTGATGACCGAGGGCTCGTAGTCGCGGAGCGCCACCCGTACTCTCTCCTCGTACTGGGACAGAGCCACGCACAGAGCCTTCTCCACAGGGTCGGTCAGGGTGATGCTGTCGATGGACTCCACCTCACCGCCACCGCTTGCGGATGCCTTTTCCAGGATGGAGCAAGCCCGGGCGTAGGTGTACTGCACGTAAGGGCCCGTGTTGCCATCGAAGGACAACGCATCCTCCATGTTGAAGTTGATATCCTTGATACGGTTATTCGACAGATAGTAGAACACGATGGCACCCACACCCACCGCCTCGGCGATGTCGGTACGGCCCTTCAGATCGGGATTCTTCTCCTCCATGATCTCGGTCACCTTCTCAATGGCGGCGGCGAAGAGATCCTTCAAAAGCACCACATTACCGGTTCTGGTAGCCAGTTTGGCGCCGTTGACCGACACCGTACCGTAGGGCACATGGACCAGCCCCTTGTACCAGTCGTAGCCCATGAGCTCCACCACCTTGAACCACTGCTGGAAGTGGAGGATCTGCTGACCCGAGGTGACGTAGATGCACTTGTCAAAATCGTACATCTCCTTGCGATCCACGGCGGCGGCAATGTCACGGGTAGGATACAGGGAGGAGCCGTCCCGCTTCAGAATGAGACAGGGAGGCATACCGTATTCCTCCAGGTCAACGATGGACGCGCCATCATCCAGCTTGAGCAAGCCGCAGTCGCGGAGCTTCTGCACCTGAGCGGGCATGAGATCGGTGTAGGCTGACTCACCCTTGTAGCTGTCAAAGGAGATGCCCAACTGCTGTAGGGTCACGTCGTTGGCCTTCACGGACTTTTCCACCAGCCAACGCCACAGAGCCAGATTCTCCTCGTCACCCTGCTCCATCTTGCAGAACTCGGCGCGGGCCTCGTCAGCGAGGGAGGGGTCATCCGTGATCGCGTTGTTGATGCGGACGTAGAGATCCACCAGGGCGTCCACGCCGCCCTCTTCTACGGTTTGGCGGTCGCCCCACTTCTTGTAGGCCACCATCATCTTACCGAACTGAGTACCCCAGTCGCCGAGGTAGTTGATGCCCACGCACTTGTAGCCCACGAACTCGTGGAGCTTCTTTAGGGAGTGACCGATCACGGTGGTGCCCAGATGGCCGATGTGGAAGGGCTTGGCCAGGTTGGGGGAGCAGTAGTCCAACACCACGGTCTTGCCCTGACCGATATCGGGCGCGCCATACTGCTCCTTCTTCTCGAGGATCTCGGGCACCAGCTTGCTTGCCAGATATGCGCCCGACAGGTAAACATTCAGATACCCGTTCACCGCCTCGGCCTTCTCAATAGCCTCCCCGCTCACCAGAGGAGCGAGAGTCGCGGCGATCTGCACAGGGGAGCGGCGCAGGGTCTTGGCCAGCTTGAAGCAGGGCAGAGCGATGTCACCCATGGCAGGGTCGGGGGGGTATTCCAGAAGCCCCAACACGTCCTCGGCGGTCATATCGCTCTGGGGAGCGATGGACTTCACACCCGAGAGGATACCGTCGGCAATCAGAGCCTTGATCTGTATCATCATAACGATTTCTTCCTTTCGTAGGTTTCATGATACCCGAAAATAAGCGCAACAAAAGGATACGGGTACCGTAACTGATATATTATATCATAGTTTTCTTTATTTTGCAAGATGTTTTTCAAAAAAACATACCCCACGGAGAAAATTTCCGTGGGGTATAGGCGATGGGAAGAGTCACCTCCGCGCAATCGAAGACCTATAAGATCTCCTCCAGCAGCTTTTCAAAGGCACCGCCCGTTGAGATCTCGTAATAGAATTCACCGGGAGCCATCTCGCGATCGGGATCGTCCGATGGATCCAAAGACTCCTTGCATATGACGCTCGAGGTGATGATGAGCCGATACTCATCATCATAGAGGACGATCCCCGTTCCCTTCAACGGTTGCGGACTTCCGAACACAGTGTGGAATTCCATTGAAGCGATCTCGCGAAGCACCGTTTCCCGCATATCCACATCCAAGACCTTTATGACTTCCATATTCTCCCCATCAAGTCCCGTTTCTGTCGTAATCTCCACCAGTTCGATCCTGTCCAGATCTTGGGATAGCTCATCGTACTCAAAACGTATCGGTTCATCAAAAAGCGCGCACGAGGTAAAGGCAAAAAGGAAAATGAATGCAAACAAAGCGGCAACAACAGCTTGGCAAGTCTTTTTCATAATATCTCTCCCTGTATAGCAGTATACCGTATTTTTCACTTCACGATCCTCCGAAAAGCCATACCCCACGGAGAAAATTTCCGCGAGGTACGGAAGATCACGGCCACGGCGAAGGGCCGGGGGTGGGTACGTTGGGTCGGGGCACCGTGGGCGTTTGAGGACGGGGAGGATCCCAGCTGATGGTAGGCCATTCGGGCCTCGGATCACGGTCGGGGTTGCTTGGCAAAAATGTCACCGGGTTCCGGCCGGTCACGTATTCCGCCCCGCCGCTGAAATGATCGTCGGGGTCAAAGAAGTCGGAGTCCTTTCGAGTCTCCTCCTCGGCGTCCTCCGGCTCCTCGGTCGCCTCCTCGGGGTCGGCCTCGCACTCGTATTCGCTCTCCAAAGGCGCCTCGGTCTCATCGGGCTTCAAGAGGGGCGCGATCACTCCATAGAAGCCTCCCCACAGGTCCGGCCCGCCCAGAAGGGGCAGCACCGTCACCCCGCCGCAGAGCATGGCCGCCGCCAGCCCCAGAGCCAGCGCAGTCCGAAAGACGCGGTTTCTCCGCTTGGGTGCGGGAACGAACACGGGAACGCCACCCGTAGCGGCAGGGTAGAAAAAGTCCAACGACTCGGCCACCAGCCCATCGTCTACGTTCCCGATGGCCTCCAAAATCTGTACACCGCTCAAAGTCGTCATACCGTCACCCCCCTGTCAGCCAGGAATTCCCTCAGCTCCTCGCGGATGCGGTAGAGCTTCACCGCCGCCGTGTTGGCGGGAAGCCCCATCTTGTCGGCCAACACCTTGACCGACTGCCCGTGCCAGTACCGCCCCATGAACAAAAGCCGATCCTCTCTGTCCAGCCCCCGCAGAAACTCCGAGATCAGCTCGGAGAGCCCCTCGGCCCGCTCCTCGGGGATGGACAGCACCCCCTCCAGCTCCTCCAGAGACAGGGTCATGTCCCGATCTCGCCGCTTGGCCTTGCGCTCGCGCAGGCGGTTGATGGACAGATTGCGGGTGATGCGGCAGAGGAATGCCCGCAGGATGGCAGGCCGCTGGGGCGGGATGCTCCGCCAGGTCTGGAGCCAGGTGTCGCTGACGCACTCTTCGGCGTCCATGCGATCCCGAAGGATATCCATGGACACCTGCATACACACTCCGCCATACCGCTTGGCCGTCTCCTCGATGGCCAGCTCGTCGCGGGCAAAATACAGCTCAATGATCTGATGATCCTCCACGGTGTTCTCCTTTCACAGGTTCCTTCGGTCCCTATCATACCACAAAAAGAGTCAGGACCGCGCAAAAGCAGGATATTCGGTCGCCTTTTGGGACGATCGGCAGCCCTTCACTTTATAAGACAACAAAAAAGGCGAAATATTACAGGGATTCTGAAAATTTTCCAAAAAACGTGAAATACTTTTGCGTAACGGTCCGGGAAAAGTTCAAATTTGGGGTTGTCGGTGGGTTTCTCCGTGAGCCTTCCCCAGCGGGGAAGGGGGACCACCGCAGGTGGTGGATGAGGAGAGCGGGTTTGGTCTTTCATACGGGTGTATACGTAAAGTCCTTGATACGCCAAGAGAAATCATACCCGATACCAAGCCGTAATTCACTCTCCTCATCCACCGCTTTGCGGTCCCCCGCATCCGCTTGCGGATGGCACCGCATGGGGAAGGCAAAGGAACGGACCGATAAACCCCAATTCAAAGAGCAACCGAATCATAACATACAGCCTTGTCGATAGGCCCCCTCTATTGTAAGGCCGCCGTCCCCCACGAAAAAAGAGAAGAAGACCGCCCCAATCGCACTCTCCTCCTCTTTTCCATCAAGAGAGTATCCCCTCATCTCGCCACGTCAATGAGCTTCCCATCCACGAAGCGGACAAGTAATTCCCTCTCCACAAGCATCTGCGCCCCTCTGATCCCCGCGCTCACCGTGATCTTCTCGTGATCGGCGGCGGTGGCGTCGAAATAGGTGGGAAACTTCTTCTTCATACCAATGGGCGAGCACCCGCCTCGGATGTACCCCGTCAGCCCCAAGAGATCTTTCACGTGGACCATCTCGATTTTCTTGTTCCCCGTCAGCGCGGCGGCGGCCTTCAGGTCGATCTCCTTGTCCACGGGGATGCAGAACACCAGATGCCCCGTCTTGTCCCCCTTAGCCACCAGGGTCTTGAACACCATGGGCAGGGGCAACCCGATCTGGGCGGCAATATGCGTACCCGACAGATCACTTTCGTCCACCTCGTAAGTCAGCACCTCGTAGGGGATCTTGGCGGCGTCCAGCTGCCGCATAGCATTGGTTTTGGGTAATGCTTTACTCATAGTCTGTCCTTCTCCCCAATCAACTCGCGGGCGGCGGCGCGTTGCGCGTCGGTAATGTCCAATCCACCCAGAATCCGGGCGATCTCCTCCACCCGATCCGCTTCGTCAATGAAACGTACCGTGGTCTCGGCACGGGTCTCCCCGCCCTCCACGACTTCCTTCTTCTCGATCACATAGTGAGCATCCGCCAGGGACGCGATCTGCGCCGAGTGGGTCACGCAGATGACCTGGGTACCTGCGGTACGCTCACCGAGGACGTTGCGTGTCCCTTGGGCGATGGTCGCCAGCTTGATGCCCACCTTTCTGGCCGTGCGCCCCGAGATGCCCGTGTCCACCTCGTCGTAAATGGCGGTGGGGACTCCGTACCTCTCGTTGAGCACGCTCCGAATGGCCAGCATAATGCGGGACAGCTCACCCCCCGAGGCGATGCGGACCATAGGCCCCACAGGCTCTCCGGGGTTGGCCGAAAGCAAGAACTCCACCTCATCACGGCCAAAAGCCCCGAACTCGGCGGCAAGCTTCACCGCCACCTCAAACCGCACCTTGGGCATATCCAAAAAGGCCAACGCCTCCTGCACGGCCCGGCTCAAAGCCTTGGCGGCGGTCTTGCGGATCGCCGTCAGCTCATCCGCCCGGTCGGCAAGCCGCTGGCGAAGCCCCGCTTCCTCCTGCTCCAGCTCCTCGATCCGCTCGTCGGCGGTGTCGATCGCCATAAGCCGCGCGGCGGCCTCCTCGCGAAATTGGAGAATGGCCTCCACCCCGACGCCGTACTTCCGTCCCAGACGGGAGATGGTGTCCAGCCTGCCCTCCAGCTTATCCAGCTCGGCTGTGGGATCCCCCACGTCCTCGTCGGCAAACTCCCGCACCCGCTCGGCAATGTCCTCGGCCTCGGCGCGGATGGCACCGATGCGCTCGATCAGCTCGTCGCACTCGGGGATGATCCCCGCAATGGCGGTCAAAGCCCCCTCGGCGCGGTCGCACAGGCTCATGACGGTGGCCTTCTCCCCGTCCCGCAGGGCGCGGCAGGCCAGATTCACCTGGCGGTTGATCTTCTCCAGATGGAGGAGCTTGTCCCGCCTCTCGGTGAGTTTTTCCTCCTCCCCCGCCTTCAGCTTGGCGGCATCAATATCCTTGATCTGGAACTCCAGCATCTCCCGCAGACGAATCCGCTCGGCCACGTCGCGGCGCAAACTCGCCATCTCGTCTCTGACGGCCTTCCACTCCCCATACAGCTCCCGATACAGAGCCAGCTCGTCGCCGTCCTGGGCGTAGTCGTCCAAAAGCGCGCGGTGCGCCGACGCCTGCATGAGCTTCTGGTTGTCGCTCTGGCCATGGATGTTGATGAGTAACTCACCCGCCTCGCGGAGAATACTCTGGGTCACGGCACGGCCGTTGATGCGCGCGGTGGAACGGCCGTCACGGGTCAACACTCTCTGCAACAGGAGCGAATCCCCCTCGGGCAGGTCGATCCCCAGCTCCGAAAGAGCCGCCGCCAGCTCCCCCTCGGGAGGGGAGAACAGGGCGCTGACCAGCGCGCGATCCTCCCCCGCGCGGATGAGGTCACGGCTGACCCGCCCGCCCGTGAGACAGACCACGCTGTCGATGAGCAGGGACTTGCCCGCCCCCGTCTCACCCGTCAAGACGCAAAGCCCCTCGGAAAAGTCGATGTCCACCGACTTGATGACGGCTATGTTTTCGATATGTAAGGATTGAAGCATAGGTACACCTCTCACGCTATGTTACGGTTCTTGGATCAGAACGATCAGGTTATCCCCCTCGTAGGGGATGTAGCCGATACGGAGGATCTTCCCCTCCCAGCGGATCACGCCGCCCTCGTAGTAGGTCTTGTCGTAGCCGTAGTGATGGCCAATGGGGTACTCGAACACCACCCCATCGATCTCAAAGGACTCCGCGGCGTGCTTCTCCCTCGGCTGGGGGATGAAGTTCTCCACAGGACCCTCCACCACCTCGTAGTCCCCTCTCTCGTAGGCCAGCACGACGGCCTCATACTCCCGTTTCTGGTCGATGTAAGCCACCCCCATCAAGGCAAAGACCCCCGTAAAGACAAGGGAGCCCAGCAGGATAAAGGCCACGTACCCCACGCGGAGCCGCTTGGGAGAACGGTTCAATAAGGTTGGACGGTGCATCTCGACCTGAAAGGCACGGATGAAGGTAATAAACCCGCACAGAAGGAACACGAAAATGAACGTCAGCGCCACCGTAGCGTGGCTGATGGGAAAGGGGGGATCGGAATGAGGAAGCTCGTATAAGGTCTCCATAGGGTAACTCCTTTCGCACAAATAGGTCTATATACCTATAGACACCAAAAAAGGCCAAATATGACAGGATCTTTGAGATCTTTTCAAAAAAACAGATCGGGGACCCCGTCCCGCCCGTAAACGACCGACAAACGGGATCCCTTCATATCGGGATCGGGAAAGGCACCGTCCCATACACCCATGTGACCGCAGGTGCCGTCCTCTTACTTCTCCCCCTTCGCCCGCGCCCGGATCATCTCCTGGAGCTGCTCCGAGAGAGCGGCGGCGGAGGTGTTGTCCCGCGCCACGATGATGATGGTATCGTCCCCCGCCACACAGCCCAGCAGGCTGGGATGGGACAGATGATCCACCTCCAGGGCCACAGCCTGGGCCATGCCCGCGTAGGTGTGGAGCACGATGATGTTCTGGGCGGCCTCCACCCGCACGATGGTCTCGGCCAGAGCGTGGCTGATGTGGAGACGGCGGGTGTCCTTGTCCTCCTTGGGGAGCACGTAGCGGTAGTTCCCCCGCCCCGTCATGACCTTGGCCAGCTTCAGCTCGCGGATGTCACGGGACACGGTGGCCTGGGTCACGGCGTAGCCCGCGTCCTTCAGGTAGGTAATCAGCTCGTCCTGGGTCTCCACCTCGCAGGTGGTGATGATATCAATGATCTTATCCAATCGTTTCTTTTTCATGGTAAGTAAGTCTCCTCTCAGGAATGCTCCGACATTTTTGCCCGCAGACGGTCGTAGAACCCGCAGGTCTTGAGCCGCACCAGCCGGGTCTCCAGCGGCGACCGCGTAATGCGCACCACCTCACCTCGGTACAGCTCACAGTTGGTACGGCCGTCCACCGTCAGATACAGCATCTTCTCCCTTTGGCAGATATTGCGGATCTCCAAAGACGCATCATCGGGGAAGATCATGGGACGGGCGGCCAGGGAATGGGGACAAATGGGGGTCACGCAAAAGCATTTGACCCGAGGATCGGTGATCGGCCCCCCCGCCGACATGGAATAGGCGGTCGAGCCCGTGGGGGTCGCCACAATGAGCCCGTCAGCGCGGTAGGTGGTGATGGGAGTGCCGTTCTCGGACAGCTCAATGTCCACGATGCGGGACACCGAACCGTTGGTAATGACGGCGTCGTTGAGGCCGTACATCTGCTGGCGCACCTCCCCGGCGGCCGTCAGCACCTCCACGTGGAGCATGGAGCGGGACTCCAGCTCAAAGGAAGCGGGAATATGCCCCTCGGCGGTCACACGGTCGAACAGGCGGGACAGCAGCTCCAGCTCCCCCATCTCCAGCTCGGCCATGTAGCCCACACGGCCAAGGTTAATGCCCAGAATGGGGGTCTCCCGCTGAGCCGAGCGGCGGGCCGCCTCCAGAATGGTTCCGTCCCCGCCCAAAACGATGAGCAGATCGGCGTTCGCGTACAGTTCATCCATGGGGAGAAAGGTAAAGGCCATCCGCCCGCGGTTCATGCGAAGCACCTTGTCGCGGTTGAAGGAGGCCACCATCACCTCGCAGGGATAGGCCGAAAGCCTCTGCGCCACCTGCATGGCGGCACCCGCCTTCTCGTATATGTTGAAATTGGTTATCAGCGCGATTCTTTTCACGTCGGCCATGGGTCAACCTACTTTCTTAATGCTTCATGAAATACGCGAGGAATTCGCGGTTGCCGTCCCCACCCTCAATGGGGGAGGGGATGACCGAGACCGCCTCAAAGCCACAGGCGGCGGCAGAGGTCAGCACCCTGTCCACGGCGGCCTTGCGATCTCTTTCCTGCTTGACGATGCCCTGCTTGTTCAAGGCTGATCGGGTCAGCTCGAACTGGGGCTTGATAAGGGCCACCATCCAGCCGCCGTCCTTCAGGATGGAGGCCAGCGCGGGATGGAGAAGGGTTTGAGAAATAAAGGACACGTCCATCACAATACAATCCACCTGCCCTGCAAAGGGGACGGCATTCGCCTCCGGGTGGTGCTCCCGCCACGCATTCTCTACCCGAATCAATTCGGCAGGGGTCAGATTTCGGGCGTTCATGCCCTCGGCAGAGCGCACGCGGGGATGGTTTACCAGGCGGGGGTGAAGCTGACCGTGCCCCGCATCCACGGCATACACACGGGACGCACCGTTCTGGAGCAGACAGTCGGTAAAGCCCCCCGTGGAGGCACCGACGTCAGCGGCGATACAGCCCGCAGGATCCAGGGAAAAGGCGGTCAGCGCGGCCTCCAGCTTCAAGCCGCCTCTGCCCACGTAGCGGGTATCGGCGGTTGCGGCGACCGTGACGGTATGATCTCCCTCGGGAATGTCCTCAGAGGGCTTTCGCACAAGCCGGCCATCCACCGTTACGGCTCCCTCGGCAATGAGCTTTTGCGCCAGAGTCCGGCTGGGAGCTTGACCGTTCTGCACGAGATATAAGTCGGCTCTCATGCGAAAAAGGGACTAAAAGCGCGGTAGAGGGGGATCAACGACATGAGGAAGGGGATCGCCAACCCCAAAGCGGAGCCTACAATGACCTGCAACGGCGTATGCCCCACCAGCTCCTTGAGGTTCCGGTCGGTCTCCTCGGGCGTGGAGAGCTTGAACAGATCCTTGGTGATGCGATTGAGGATCTTGGCCTGCTCCCCCGTCTCGCGGCGGACACCGGCGGCATCTCCCATGACGATGATGGCGAACATAACCGCAATGGCGAAAAAGCCCGAGTCAAAGCCGTAGCAAAGCCCGCAGGAGATAGCCAGCGCCGTCACCGAAGCCGAATGGGAGGAGGGCATCCCGCCGTTCCCGAACAGCAGGGCGGCGACGCTGAACTTACGCATTTTGAAAACGCCCGTGAAAACCTTCAGGATCTGGGCTACGATCCAGCCCGTACCGGCGCAGACAAGAGGGAAATTGTGAAGCAGACTCGTCCAGAAATTCATGTAGTATCCTTTCCTGTGGGGGAGGGTGGATGGGCGAACGGTAGTAGCTCAGACCTTGCGGACAGCCAGATAACGAGCCAAAGAGATCAGCCGCTCCGAGCCGTCGAAGGGGGTTATGAGGGAAACGGCCTCCTCGGTCAGCGAGTCGGCAAAGGCCTCGGCCTCGGGGATGGACTTAAAGGAGAGAAAGGTGTTCTTGTGATGGTCGGCATCCCCGCCCACCGACTTGCCCATGGCCTCGGGGGTGGAGGTGACGTCCAGGATATCGTCGATGACCTGGAAGGCCAGCCCGATGCGCTCGGCGTAGCCCACGGCGGCCTCCATTTCGGGGGAATCCACCGCAAAGCCCGCCGCCAGCACACCCAACTGGGCAGCCACCCGGATGAGGGCCCCCGTCTTGTGGGCGTGCAGGAACAAAAGCTCCTCATAGGTCAGGGTATTCTTCTCACCGAACATATCCGCGATCTGCCCGCGCACCATGCCGGCCGAGCCGGATGCGGCGGATAAAAGCTTCACCGCCTCCACCCGCGCCTCGGGGGAAATGCGGTCATTGGCGGCCACCATACCGAAAGCATCCAGGGCTAACGCGTCCCCCGCCAGCAGGGCGTAGGCCTCCCCGAATACCTTGTGGCTGGTGGGACGGCCGCGGCGGAGATCGTCGTCGTCCATACAGGGAAGGTCGTCGTGGATCAGAGAGAAGGTGTGGATGATCTCCACCGCCGCCGCGAAGGGCAGTGCGTTTTGAGGATCACCGCCAAACAGACGGCAGAATTCCAGGGTCAAGGCGGGACGCACCCGCTTGCCGCCTGCCATCAGGGAGTAGCGGCAAGCCTCGTCCAGCACGGCGTCACAGCGACCTCCGCCTCGGTAGCAGGTATCCAGCAAGGACTCCACCAGAGCGGCATCCTCTGCAAGAACGGCTTTGGCAAGGGTCTCATAAATCAGATTGGTAGTTTCCATAGATCAATCCTCGGTAGAAGTAAAGGGGGCGGGCTTGATCTCCCCGTCGGGGGTTCTTTGGAGGATCTGAACCCTCTGCTCTGCCTCGTCCAGCTCGCGGGACAGACGGCGCACCAGCGCGATGCCCTCCTCGTAAAGGGACAGGCTCTCGTCCAGGGAAACGGTGTCCCCCTCCATGGTCTTGACAATGACCTCCAGACGGGCAATAGCCGCCTCAAAGGGGAGATCGGCGGGGGCTTGTATGGTGTTGGGCTCACTCATGAGAGGTGACCTCCTTGGTTCTTGGTTGGTTTTTCAAATTGGGGCTTGGCGGGCGTCGTTCTCTTCCGTTGCGCCCATCGGGCGCACATCATTTGCAGTTTGTCGGTCGCAGACCGATAAACTGCAATTTACGGCCTCATTCTCGTCCGTCCGCCATGATCTCCTCCACCCTCACGCGGGCGGAGCCGTCGGCAAACCGCAGGCTGACCCGATCCCCCACCCGCAATTCGGCGGCGGCGGGGATGACGGTTCCCTCCTCGGTCTGCACCAGGGCGTAGCCTCGGCTCAACACGGCCAGGGGGTTCAGTGCCCCCAAAGAAGCGGTGACCCGCTCCAAGGAGCGGCGTTTATTGCCAAGGTGACGGGATACCGACAGGTTCAGCCGCTTCTCCAGTGCCGTGACCATCTCACGGCGCAGGCGGTAGACCCCCTCGGGGGAGGTCAGCACCTTGGAGGCAGAAAGCTGCTCCAAGCGGGTACGGTGGCGGCGCAAGCGGGTGAGCTGAGCCCCCGTCAGACGGGTAGCCAGCGCGCTGACCTGTCTGGACAAATCCTCCTTGTCGGGCAAGGATAATTCGGCGGCGGCCGAGGGAGTGGCGGCGCGGAGATCGGCTACGAAATCACAGATGGTGAAGTCTACCTCGTGCCCCACGGCGGAGACCACGGGGATCTCGGAGGCGGCCACGGTCCTGGCCAGACGTTCGTCGTTGAAGCCCCACAAATCCTCGGCAGAGCCGCCTCCGCGCCCGATGATGATGAGGTCTACCCCCTGCTCGGGGTCGTCCTTCACGGCGTTGAAGTATTGGATGCCCCCTCGCAAATAAGCGGGTGCCTCGGCACCCTGCACCAGGGAGGGGAATATGAGAATTTCGGTTGACGGGCAACGCTTTTTCGCCACCCGAATGATGTCGTGGACCGCCGCACCCGAGGGGGAGGTGACCACGCCGATGCGCCTCGGATGGGCGGGCAGAGGTCGCTTGCGGGCGGGGTCGAACAGCCCTTCCGCGCCCAATCTGGCCTTCAGCTGTTCAAATGCTACCGCCAAGGCCCCCGCTCCGTCGGGGATCATGCGATCCGCGATGAACTGGTACTGCCCTCTGGGGGGATAGGCCGACACCCGCCCGTGGGCCAGCACCTTCATGCCGTTCTCGGGCTCAAACTCCATACGCATCATGGAGTTTTTGAACATGACCGCCGAAATCACGCTATCCGTGTCTTTCAGAGAGAAGTACAGATGCCCCGAGGCGTAGAGCTTGGCCCCCGAGATCTCTCCCTGCACCCACACGTCTCTCAGGTTGGGATTGCCCTCCAGGAGCATCTTGATATACTCGTTCAGTTGGCTGACGCTGAAGGCGTCGGGGCGGTTGGTGTGCTCCATGGGGGCTCCTTTCTGAAGGAATAGGTAAGAGGTAAGAAGTGAGGGACGATGGGGAAATGATCTTATTTGGACGCCAGGGCGGCGAGGATGGCGGTCCCTGCGGCGTTATCGGCAGAGAAAGCAGGCTCGGAGAAGTAGGTCCTCCAGTTCGCGCCCTTGGTGAGGATGGGTCGGATGAGCTTGTTGCTCATGACGCCTCCCGCGTAGACCACGGGGAGGGGCTTCTCCCCTTTTTCTGCCCGCATGGCCTGCAATTGGTCAGTCATTTTCCGCAGGGTCTTACCGATGGTGGTCAGGGTATAGGCGGCCACGAGGGCGGGGTCCCCGGTCTGCTTCCAGAGGGCGGCGGCCTGGTTCTCCAGGCCCGACAGGTGGCAGATGCCGTCCTTCACCGAGGTCTTGATCTGGGGGAGGGGCTTGGTGTTCTGTACCGCCAGCTCCTCCAGGGCCTTGCCGCAGGGGAAGTCCAGTCCCATCATGACACCCACACGGTCAATGACCTGGCCCGCGTGGAGGTCGGCTCCGTATCCTACGATCTCCACGTCAAATCCCCCCTCGCGGGGATGGGCCACCACGGCTTCGGTGGTACCCCCCGACACGTGGAAGGCGAGGAAGTCATCGGTGAGGAGCTTCCCCTCGGACAAAGCACCCGAGGAGTAGAGGGCGGCCATGATGTGACCGCTCTGGTGGGAGAATCGATGCACCTCTGTGCCGCTTCCCGCCGCGAAGGACTCGGCGGCGATGATGCCCGTGAGGAAGCAGGGCATATAGGAATCGGCGGCGTCCCGAGGGGTAGCCGACACGCCCACGGCGGCGATTTGGTAGTTCCCTTCCTCCAGGATGCTCCGCAGGTCGCGGATGACGGTGGGGAGGTTCTTGACGTGGGCAAAGACCGCGTCGCTCTGGCGCAGGCCGCGGGCTCCCTCGGCGACGGGGAGAGGGGCCTTGCAGTTGGCGATGACGATGATCTCACCCCGCTCGTCGGTGGTACAGGCCGCCGCCGAGGTGGTGTAGTTGCTGGTGTCAAAGCCCACCCAGCAGGGGCGGGCGTTTTGCTTGTCGGACATGACTTACTCGGCGTCGGCGGGGGCTTCTGCGGACTCGGTGGAGTCGGTCTCCTTGGTGGATTCCTCCACGGTGACCTCGATCTCCGGTGCGGGCTCCGCGTCGGTGTCCTCTGCGGGGATCTCGGCGGTCTCGGTCTCGGCGGGAGCGGTCTCCAAAACGGGCAGAACGCCGCCGTTCTCCTCCAGCTCCTTCTTGATGGCGTTCAGCACGCCGTTGATGAAGGCGCGGGCCTTGGGGTCGTCGTACTTCTTGGCCAGCTCCACGGCCTCGTTGATGGCGATGGGGGCGGGGATCTTCTCGGCGAAGACCACCTCGTAGGTGCCCAGGCGCAAAACGGCGCGGGAGACGCGGGAGAGACGGTCGGTTCTCCAGCCTCTGGCGTGACGGCTCAGGAGGGCATCGATCTCGGTCAGATGCTCCATGATGCCGAAATATTCCTTGCGGATGTAGCGGTCCTTGGTGTCCATGTCGCGGGCCTCGGCGGCACGGGTAAAGATGGCCTCGGGTGCCTCGTCCCCGTGGTACTCGGTCTCGAAAAGGAGAGCCAGGACGGCCTCGCGGGCGGCGCGTCTCTGCTCACGGGCGGCCTCGGCACTCTTCTTGGCGCGGTCGGCGGCGTGGTAATTCTTCTGATTCTCTGCCATGGTATGTGTCCTTTCGTGGGCGGATATGTGTATTTCAATGATCTTGGGGGTGCGCATAGTATATCAGTATTATTATACTGCATTTTCGGGGAAAAGTCAACATATAAAATGAATAAATACAAGGGGGATGTATATTTATTTTTGGGAGCAACCGTGTTTTGTGACTTTGTCACCGAGGTGCCGCGTCCCTCTTGACAAATCATCCCCTATGGTGTATAATCAAGATACCCCTCGGGGGTATACCGAATCAAGGAGCCATACCATGAATACAGAGATCACCTGCCCCTGTCACAAGACCAAGCACCGCACCGTGGAGGAATCCCGCGCGCTTCAGAACCGTCTCGCCCGCATTGAGGGACAAGTACGGGGGGTACGCGGCATGGTGGAGCGCGACGCCTATTGCGTGGAAATTCTCACCCAGGTCGCCGCCATCTCGGCTGCCCTGAACGCCTTCAACCGAGAGCTCCTGGCCGAGCATATCCGCACCTGCGTTGCCACCGACTTGAAGGAAGGCAAGGACGAGGTGGTGGAGGAATTGGTGGAGACGGTTAGGAAAATGATGAAGTAAAATTGCGGTTTTTCGGTGAGATACAAGTTACAAGATACAAAGATACAAGATATGAAAAAACCGTTATGTCATAATCCGTTCTATATCTTGTATCTTGTATCGGCCGAGCTTGCTCGGCGCGTATCTTGTATCTGTTCGACAAACCCAAATTTGAAGAAAGGAACCAACATGAAACAATACAACGTAACCGGTATGACCTGCGCCGCCTGTCAGGCGCGGGTGGAGAAGGCGGTAAGGGCGGTGCCCGGGGTGGAATCCTGCGCCGTCAGCCTTTTGACCAACTCCATGGGCGTGGAGGGCTCTGCCGATACCGCCGAGATCATACGCGCTGTGGAGAAGGCGGGGTATGGTGCCGCTCTCAAGGAGGTCTCCTCCCCCGGGGCGGTGGGCGGCTCTGCCCCCAAAAAGCCCGCTGAGGATGCATTGGCGGATCACGAGACCCCCGTTCTGCTCCACCGCCTCATCTGGTCGGTGGGGTTCGTGGCTCTGCTCATGTACGTATCCATGGGCCACGTCATGTGGGGGTGGCCTCTGCCCGCCGTCATCGCGGACAATCCCCTGGCCATCGGTCTGATACAGATGATTCTGGCTGCTGCGGTCATGGTCATCAATCAGAAGTTTTTTGTCAACGGCGTGAAGGGTGTCCTGCACCTGTCCCCCAACATGGATACCCTGGTAGCCCTGGGGTCGGGGGCGTCCTTCGTGTACAGCACGGCGGTGCTGTTCCTCATGTCCCACGATCTGGTGGCGGGGGATCCGGCGGGGGCGTTCCATCGGCTCCACGGGCTGTACTTTGAGTCCGCCGCCATGATCCTGGCTCTCATCACCGTGGGCAAGCTCCTGGAGGCCCGGGCCAAGGGCAAGACCACCAATGCCTTGAAGAGCCTCATGAGCCTGGCACCCGACACCGCTACGGTCCTGCGGGAGGGCGTTGAGGTGGTGATCCCCGCCGCCGAGGTAAAGAAGTGGGATCGCTTCGTGGTGCGCCCCGGTGAGCGCATCCCCGTGGACGGTGTGGTGCTGGAAGGGGAGAGTGCCGTGAACGAGTCGGCCCTGACGGGGGAGAGCATCCCCGTGGACAAGGGAGCGGGGGATCGTGTCTCCGCCGCCACCGTAAATCAGTCGGGGCATCTGGTCTGCGAGGCTACCCGCGTGGGGGAGGACACCACCCTGTCGGGGATCATCCGCATGGTCAGCGACGCCGCCGCCACCAAGGCGCCCATCGCCAAGATCGCCGACAAGGTATCCGGAGTATTCGTGCCCATCGTGATCTCCATCGCGGCCGTAGCCTTCACGACCTGGCTGATCGCGGGGGAGAGCGTGGGCTTTGCCATCGCTCGCGGGATCTCGGTGCTGGTGATCTCCTGCCCCTGCGCCCTGGGTCTGGCGACCCCCGTGGCCATCATGGTGGGCAACGGCATGGGCGCCAAGAACGGGATCCTGTTCAAGACCGCCGTTTCCCTGGAAAATGCAGGGCGGGTGGATACCGTGGTGCTGGACAAGACGGGGACCGTGACCGAGGGCAAGCCCCGTGTGACCGACCTCCGCCTGGAGGGTGACGAGGCCGCTACCCTGCGGGCCATCTACTCCCTGGAGGTCATGAGCGAGCATCCCCTGTCCGCCGCTATTGTGGAATATGCCCTCGAAAAGGGCTTGACCGCTCTGCCTGTGACGGGCTTCAAGGCTCTACCCGGGCGGGGTTTGGAGGGCTTTGTGGAGGGACGTATGATCCGGGGAGGCAACCGCGAGCTGATCCGGGGCTATGCCACAATCCCCGCCGCCGCTCTGGCCGCTGCCGAGGGATATGCGGGGGAGGGTAAGACGCCCTTGTTCTTCTGCGCTGACAAGGAGTTTTTGGGTGTGATCGCCGTGGCGGACACCGTAAAGGAGGACTCCGCCGCCGCTATTGGCGAGATGAAGCGGCTGGGGCTTCGGGTGGTCATGCTGACGGGCGACAACCCAAAGACCGCCGCCGCCATCGCCCGTGAGGCGGGGATCGATGCGGGCAACGTGATCGCGGGGGTCCTGCCCGATGGCAAGGAGGAAGTGATCCGCGATCTGCAAAAAGACGGCAAGGTAGCCATGGTGGGGGACGGTATCAACGACGCGCCCGCTCTGACCCGCGCCGACGTGGGCATCGCCATCGGGGCGGGTGCCGACGTGGCCATCGACGCCGCCGATGTGGTGCTGGTGAAGTCCCGCCTGTCCGACGTGTCCGCCGCCATCCGCCTCTCCCGCGCCACACTGCGAAACATCCGTGAGAATCTGTTCTGGGCATTCTGCTACAACTCCCTGGGCATCCCCCTGGCGGCGGGTCTGTTCATTCCCTTCCTCGGATGGGAGCTGAATCCCATGTTCGGGGCGGCGGCTATGTCCCTGTCCAGCTTCTGCGTAGTGACCAACGCTCTGCGCCTGAATCTGTTCAACATCCGCGACCCCAAAAAGTTCAACCGCAGGCCCCGCTACGCGGCTCCCGCTGTGGTGGATGAGGGTGATGCGGACACCGAAACAGTCAATTTTATCCATGAAAGTGAGGATATTACCATGAAAAAGACAATGAAGATCGAGGGCATGATGTGCCCCCGCTGTGAGGCTCACGTGGTCAAGGCGCTCAAGGCCATCGAGGGCGTGACCGATGCTGTGGCGGACCACAAGGCAGGTACCGCCGTAGTGACGCTGGCGGCTCCCGTGGAGGATGCCGTGCTGAAGGCCGCCGTGGAAGCGGAGGAGTATCCCGTGCTGGGGATCGAGTGAGAGGTCTCCATGCGTAAGAACGGAAAAGGCATCGTCTCTTTGGGGGACGGTGCTTTTTTCAGCCGTTTGCGCGCGAAAAATACCCCGCCCAAATCGGACGGGGTATAGGAAATATCAACTCTCTTTGCGCAATACTACCGCAGTTCCGCTGGCCATATCCGCAATGCTTCTTCCGCGGTTTGCCAGGATCAGAATAAATTCCACGGCGATCAGGTAGAAGAACAGACCGCGCAGGATCAGCCTGCCGAAGGAGGGCTTGCCGTCTGTGGCGGTATTCTTGACCCTCAGACCGCAGATGAGCTTGCCAAGGCTGGCACCGCCGAACAGGCAGTCCCGAAGCAGGGGGGCGGCGATTATCCAGAGGATGCCCAGCAAAAAGGGAATGCTCTTGAACATTTGGAGGCTGGGGGAGATCAGATACCGGAAATCGAATGCGGGACCGGCGGTTAGGAGAAGGATACCGACAAGGAAGATCACGTTCCAGTCGATGAGTCCCGCGATCACACGGCGCAGGATGGGGCGCTTTTTCATGGTAGAACTCCTTTCAGATAACGGGGTTACGGTTCCGTCACCATTATAGCAGAACTGTGGGCGCTTGTCAACCCTTGGGATCAAAGCTCACGTCCCCGTCGGTGCAGTGAACAGTGATATCGGTGGACGACCAAGCCGTGTGCTTCTCAATAGCTTCCCACTCGGCCACGGTACCCGCGTAGGAGACCTCGTCTCCGTACAGGCCCTGCTCGCCGATGTAGGTGATACCGTGGGGCAGGGTGGTATCCACGAGGGGTCTGTTCAGGGCGCCGTCCTCGATGCGGGACAGGCGGCTGTTCTCCCCGAAGACCACCTTCAGAGGGGAATAGGTGGCAAAGGCGTAGGTGCCCAGGATGGTCACGTCGTCGCCGATGTGGAGCCGCTCCAGGGACTGATTCTCAAAGGCGTTGGCGCCCACCTCGGTAACACCCTCGCCCAGGGTGACAGACTTCAAGGCGGAGGGGGAGAAGGCGCGGGCACCGATGGTCAGCCCGTCTCCCGTCAGGTTCAGCTCGGTGAGGCCATAGCACCCCGCGAAGGCCTCGTCACCGATGCGGCGGAGGGTGTTCTGGGGCCAGGTCATTTCGGTGATCTCGCGGCAGTAAGCGAAGGCGCGGTCGCCGATCTCGGTCAGGGTGGCGGGGAGGGTCAGAGAGGCGGCGCGGGCATGGCAGAAGGCGTTGGCGCCGATGGTCCCGATGCCCTCCTCCAGCACGATGCTCTGTACAAAGAGGGCGTTATCCGTGACCGTCTCGGTGCCTACGGGCTTGCCGTCCCAGGTCAGGGTCATGCCGTTCCCGGATACCAGCTCCTGCATTCTCTTTTCTCCCTCGAGGGCGGTGTAGTCAGGGGCGGCCTCGGCGATCCAGAGGGCCAGCTTGGGGATCTCCACGTCGGCGACTATGGTCCCATCCAGGATATAGAAGTCGGTCACCGCCGCCCAGGGGAAGGCGTCCAACAGGTCGTTCTTGAGATTTTCGGTGGAACAGTCGTCAACGTTCTTGTAATAATAGTAGGACTCAAAGCTCCGCGCCGTCATGGAATCCTTACCGTAATAGGTACGGATGCGGTACAGCAGTACCTCAAAGTCTTCGGGGAGGAGGACGCGGGGGACGTTGATATATCCGAAGCCGTTGGGGTTCTCCACGGCGGTCACTCGTTCGCCCTCGGGGGATACGGCGGGGATGGTCAGGGTGAAGGCCTCCCGATACTTGGGATTGACCTTGATATCGCTGACCTTACAGGTGCCGTCACCGTTGGAGGAGAAGACCAGCTCGTAGGGGTCTCCGATCTCCTCGGGGGGCGCTTCGGTCTCTTGGTCGGTGCTATCGGGGGTGTTGGCCGGGGACGTGCTGTTCTCGGTGGTGGGGGTGGTCTCCCGGGGGGCGTCCTCATGGGCGATACATCCCATGGTGTACACGAGACCGGCGAGGGAGAAAAGGAAGACGATCGGGATCAGGATGCGCCACAGGCGTTTGTTTTCTTTCATGGTTGGTTCCTCCTTGGGATCGGTGGTTGGGTAGGGGGAGAGATGTTCAAATTGGGGTTTATCGGGCTGTTGGGTTTCCTCGTGAGCCTTCCCTTGTGAGGGAAGGGGGACCGCGAAGCGGTGGATGAGTAGCCGATAAATGGACATTTCCCGAAGGGAAATGATCTGCTTTCCTCCATATAAAAAACTTTCCTGATAGTGCTTTATGGTGCTTTTCCCAGCGCAGATCAAAAACTTTTCGTGTGGCTACTCATCCGTCACGCCCTTAGGGCGTGACACCTTCCCTTACAAGGGAAGGCTTTCAACGAGGAAACCCAACTCACCGACAACCCAAAATTTGAAGCATCCTGCAATCGGTAAGATCGTATTAAATGGGTATCTCTACTCTATAAGACACCAAAACACCCCAAAATCTTACAGACTTTTCAAAGTTTCAAAAATTTTCGTTTCAATGACAAAGTTGATGTCCAGCTTGGTCGGCAGGGCGGGAGGGCCTTTTCGGTAGATGTACTCCACCCCGCTGATATTGCCCCTCTCGTCCTCCAGGATACGCAGGGTGGCTACCCGCTCGGCGGGCGGGGTCTCCTTCGCCAGGGACGCGAGGCGGTCGTACCAGGTAGTGACGTCTTCAGCGGTGGCGGTGCCTCCGTAGAGGTCGGTCTTGCCCAGCTCGGCAAGGCTCAGGCGGCGCTTGGACTCGATGGCGGCGAGCAGGCGATCCAGAGGTGTTTTTCGCTTGGCCATGGGTGCTTGTCTCCTTCCGTTGGTTGTGGGTGAGGGATGCTTCCCCCTCGGATGGGTACAGTATAGCACAAAAAAACCGGCGAATGGCGAAAGTGGGATAATCGGTCGCGTTTTGGGATAATCGGTAGGCGGGGGAGAGGGTGGGATGATTGACAAGGGGAGCGGGATGTGGTATAATAGGAGCAGATGATCTGGTAAACGATCAGATACAAAGATACAAGATACGAGATACAAGATAAAGGCCGACTCAGGCGTATATCTTGTATCTTGTATCTGCCGAGCTTGCTCGGCGGGTATCTTGTATCTTTTTCATGGCCCGATATTTGAAACTCAACCGAAAGGAGTCCGTCATGCTGACCATTGCCGTGTGCGACGACAATCCCCAATTCGCCCATCAGCTGACAGCGCGGCTTCGGGAGCTGTGCGCCCATATCCTGCCCGAACGGGTGGAGTGCCGCATCACCGCCGCCTTTTCCTCGGGGGAGGAGGTTCTGCGCTACCTGCGGGAGTCCTCCATCCATATCCTCTTTTTGGACATTGATATGCCCGGGATGGGGGGCTTTGAGCTGGCCTCGGATCTGGGGAGCCGCGCCCCCGATACCGTCATCATCTTCGTCTCGGCCTACGACGATTTCGTGTACAGCTCCTTTGAGTACGCCCCCTTCCGCTTTTTGCGGAAATCCCACCTGGAGGAGGAGTTACCCGTGACCCTCCGGAAGGTGGTGGAAAAGTGCATGATGGACAGCGAGACGGTGACGGTCCACACCCTGGATGGGGAGCTGACCCTGCGCCTGCGGGATATTCTGTACTGGGAGGGTGAGGGCAACTACTACACCGTCCGCACCGCCGACGGGGAGGCTTTTCGCTGTCGGAGCACTCTGTCCGCCGCCGAGGAATTGGTAGCGGGGTATGATTTCTTCCGCATCCATCAGGGGTATCTGGTGAATCTGGAGCATATCCGCGCCGTGGGAGACGACGGGGCCCTCCGCATGGACAACGGGACCACCCTGTACGTCAGCCGCCGCAAGCTGACCGCCTTCCGCGAGGCGTATATGCAATTCACCCGAAGGAGGCTGACGAGATGAATATACACGAGCTGATCGGCTTCATCGTGGAGCTGGCCATCTCCCTGTACGACAGCATCCTGTGCGTCCACTTCATCCTCCGCTTTCACGGTCTGACCTGGAGGAGCAGTAAGTGGAGCATCCCCACGGTGCTGGTCTACTACGGTATCGTTCTGGCGGGAGACTTCCTGATCCCCGGGTTCTACACCGTGATCTCGGTGATCGTTCTGCTCCTGTCGATGATCTTTTCCCTGTGGGTATCGGGTGCCTTTCAGAGCCGCAAAAGGATCTTCCCCGCTCTGGTAGCGCCCTGCGTGTACGAGATCGTCTTCATCCTGCTGTCCAGCCTGATCTACATGATCCTGTCCCTGTTCGTGGCGGATCTGGACTCTCTCATGCAGGGATCGGTGGGCATCAGCCGTTACATCTACATCCTGCTCCACAAGACCTCCCTCTTCGCCATCCTCATGCTCATCCTCCACGTCTTCCGCGCCGAGGAGGGGATGGACATCCGCAACGGGATTTTGACCTTCGCCCTGTCCCTGACCACCATCCTGGGTCTGGGGGCGGCCATGACGGTGGCCATCTCCACCGAGGCGGCCTACCAGGCCCCCCTGCTCATCATCGTGGGGGCCTTCATCCTCATCAACGTCTTTCTGTACGTCCTGCTGGTGCAGATCCAGCGATTGCAACGGAGCCGCTACGAGCTGAAGCTGTTGGAGGAAAAGATGGCCTTCGAGGAGGAACGGCACCGAAACGCCGCCGCGGTCTGGGAGAACGTCCGCAAGGTTCAGCACGACATGAAGCAGCACCTCACCGTCATGGCGGGGTATTTAGACCGAGGCAAGGCCGAGGAATGCCGCGAGTACGTGGAGGACCTCATTCCCCAGGTGGGGCAGATGGGCAAGCTGATCCGCTCCGACAATCCTACCCTGGATTACCTCATCAACTCCAAGCTCTGCGCCCTGAAGGACACCAAGGTCATCGTGTCGGGGGCGGTGGGGGATCTGTCGGACATTCGGGACGCGGATCTGGCCTGTCTGATCGGCAACATCCTGGACAACGCCGTAGAGGCGGTGGAGGGGCTTTCCGAGAAGCGCATCGAGCTTCTGTTCACCAGGCAGAACGACAACCGCATCATCATCTGCAAGAACACGGTTGGTCAGTCGGTGCTGGCCACCAATCCCGAGCTGCGCTCCACTAAGCCCAAGGGAGACGCCCACGGCCTGGGCCACCGCATCGTGGAACGGATCGTGGCCGACTACCACGGCATGATCGACTATTTCGAGGAGTTCGGGATGTTCGGGGTGCAGATCATTCTGCCGGAGCCCTTTGAAGAATCGTAATTTCAGCAAAACAGAAAAGGCATCGCCTATGGCTTGGGCGGTGCCTTTTCTGATATAAGATACGTGATAGCTATTTGGTCGTACTTCAAATTGGGGTTTATCGAATTGTTTGTTTGTGCCTTGCCCGCGTTATTTGCCCTCTCACCGCTGCGTGCCCGAGCTTGCGAGGAGGCACCCCCAAAGGGGGAGCCTTAGAACGGTGGAAAAAACTTGTGAGGAAACGGGATTTTTGTGGGTTTGTCACGAAAGGCTCCCCCTCTGGGGGAGCTCCCGCCGTAGGCGGGTGAGAGGGCA
>JAGBAS010000042.1 GCA_017938885.1 Clostridia bacterium | reverse complement strand
TTGACGGTGACCATCATGCCCATCATCATGAGGCGCTTGACCACCTCACCGACGGTGACCTTCAGACGGGCGGCCAGATCACTGACCACAATCTCGTCGGGGATCTCCACCTTGAGGGGCTGCTTCTTGACGGGAGCCTGCTTCTTGCCGGGCATGGGCTTTCCGCCCTTCATCATGGGCTTCTGACCGGGCTTGGTTCCCTGCTGCTGGGTATTCTTCTTGGTGAGCTTCTGGTTGCCGTGGGACTCCTGGACACGCTCGGAGACGAAGGTATCCAGCTTCTCGTCGTACTTGGACAGATCCACCGAATCGCCTACGCGGGTATCCACCACGCGGGTCGCGCCGCGGGGCTTCTGCTGCTCCACGCCGCCCTTGGGGGTCTGGCCGCGAACGATGGCCTGCACCTGGAAATGCTCCTTGGGAGCGGACTGGACGAAATCGCCCTTGTCACGATCTGCGCCGCCGCGTCCGCCCTGGGGACGGTTGCCGCCACGGTCAGCGTTGCGGTCGTTGCGGTCGTTGCGGCCCTCGGGTCTCTGCTGACCGCCGAAGGGAGCGCGATCCTGCGCGAAACGGTCGTTCTGGGCGGGACGGTCGCTCTGGGCAGGTCTCTGGCCCATGGCGGGACGGTCGCCCTGGGGACGGCCCTCGGGACGCTGACCCTGAGGAGCCTGCGCGGGACGCTGACTCTCGGGACGCTGACCCTGAGGAGCCTGCGCGGGACGCTGACCCTCGGCGCGCTGAGGAGCAGGACGGTCCTGTGCAGGACGCTCACCCTGTGCGCGCTCGGAACGGCCGCCGTCCTGAGGACGGGTCTCGGGCTTCTGCTCCCGGGGAGCCTTCTCACCGTGCTGGGCGGGCTTGGCGTCCTTGGCGGGGGCAGTCTTACTCTGGTTATTCTGATTCTGGTTCTGCGCGGGCTTGGCCGGACGTTCGCCCTTGATGGCGTTCTCCTTGGCGGCGGCCTCGGCGGCACGCTTGGCCTCTGCCTTTGCCTTGGCCTCAGCGGCGGCCTTCTCCAGAGCAGCGCGCTCGAATGCCTTGCGGTCAGCCTCCTTGCGGGAAGCGGCCTCAGCGGCCAGACGCTCAGCCTCGGCAGCAGCGCGCTCGGCGGCCTCCTTAGCGGCCTTGGCCTCGGCGGCGGCGCGCTCGGCGGCCTCGTGGGCGGCTCTCTCTCTGGCCTCACGCTCAGCGGCCTCACGGGCGGCCTTCTCAGCGGCGGCCTTCTCAGCGGCGATGCGGGCGGCCTCCCTTTCGGCAGCCTCACGGGCTTCGCGCTCTGCCTTCTCGCGCTCTGCCTTCTCGGCGGCCTTGGCCGCTGCGATCTTGGAGGGAATACAGGTCTTGCCGTCCATGTAATCGTAGATGTTGTCAACCTGATTCGCCTCGGTCAGGGACTGGAACAGTACGTTGAATTCCTGCTCGGAAAGGGTCTTCTGGCTCTTGACGTCGCTCATGCCCTTATTTGCCAGCAGGTCGGTCAGCTCCTTGCTCTTCAGACCCATGTCCTTTGCCATCTGGTTAATTTTGAATTGGGGATTGAATGCCATATTTCCTCCTAATACTCGATCCTGCCGCGCGGAGCGCGGTCAGTTTTTGCCCATCGGGGCTATGAGAAAGGGATTACTCGTCGGGGGTTGCGCGGCCGGCCTCCCCGGCCTTCTCCGCAGACGGGAGATGGGGGATTACGGCCTTATACAGGTTTTCGTCGGTCAAACCGACAGCGGCGACGGCGGCGGCTTTCCCGATCGCCCGTCCCAGCCTTGCGGTATCGGCGGTCAGGCGGTAGAGGGGAACGCGGTAGTAGGCGCACTTGTCGGCCAGCCTTTTATGGGTGCCCGCAGAGGTATCCGCCGCCTCCAGCACCGCCAGCACGGGGGGCTTACCGCTCCGCAATGCCTCGCAGACCATGGGGGTTCCCATGACCAGCTTGCGGGCTCTGGCGCACAGACCCAGGGTGGAGAGGAGCTTATCCTCTTTTGAAGGGGTGCTCATGTGCCGTCTCCTTCGCCCGCCAGCTCAGCCTCCATTTTGTCGTAGACCTCAGGGCTGATCTCGCACTCCAGGTTGTGGGCGACGCGGCCGCTCTTGCGCACCTTCTTGAGGCACTTGAGATCGCGGCAAATGTAGGCCCCCCGTCCCGACTTCTTACCCGTAAGATCCAGGGAGACGGCACCCTCGGGACTGCGAACGATGCGGATGAGCTCAACCTTGGGCTTATGCTCGTTGCATCCGAGGCATTGCCGCATGGGAATCTTGCGGGGCTTCATGCCCTTTTGTGTGGCTCCGCTCATGTCAGCTCACCTCGTTTCTGTGAAAATCACTCAGCTTTGATATCGATCTTGTAGCCGGTCAGACGGGCGGCCAGGCGGACGTTCTGACCCTCGCGGCCGATGGCCAGAGAGAGCTGATCGGGATCCACGGTGACGCGGCAGGCGCGCTCGGCCACCATGGTCACCGAATTGACGGTGGCGGGAGCCAGGGCGGCGGCGATGTACTCCTCGGGGGTCTCGCTGTACTTGACGATGTCGATCTTCTCGCCGTTCAGCTCGGAGATGATGGCGTCGATACGCATATTGCGGTTACCGATGCAGGCACCCACGGCATCCACGTCGGGATCGCGGGAGTAGACGGCGATCTTGGAGCGGGAGCCCGCCTCACGGGAGACGCCGCGGATGATGACGATACCGTCCTGAATCTCGGGAACCTCCAGCTCGAAGAGACGCCACACCAGCTTAGGATGGACACGGGAGAGGGAGATGACCTGCCCGCGGGCTTCGTGGTTGATCTCGGTGAGGAAGACCTTGATCTTCTGACCGACGGCCAGATGCTCGCCGGGGATCTGCTCGGCGAAGGGCAGCCAGTTGGTACCCTGATCCAGCTCCAGCATGACATCGCCGTTCTCGCGGTCGATCTTGGACACGGTGACGGTGATGATCTCTTCCTTCTTGTTCTCGTAAGCCTCCTGCATGGCCTGGCGCTTACCCTCACGGATGCCCTGAATGATGACCGATTTGGCGGCGGCGGCAGAGGTACGGCGGAAGGCATCGGTCTTGACCTCCTTCTCCACCATCATGCCCAGCTTATACTTCTTGCTGATAGCCTTTGCCTCCTCCAGAGAGATCTGGCAAACGGGGTCCTCGACCTCCTCCACGACCTCCTTTTGCAGGTATGCCTTGGTCTTTTTCTTGGTGGCGTCCATCTCCACCCGCATGAGAGCGGTGGGGCCGAATTCCTTCTTGAACGCAGAGGCCAGAGCCTGCTCGATCTTCTCGATCATGTAAGACTGGGGAATGCCTTCCTTCTCCAGCAGCTCAAGAGCCTCAAAGATATCGTCTTTCATTGCATTTCATCCTTTCGGGTGTTGTTATCAGAATTTTAGAAATCGAAAACAGTGCGAACCTTGGACACGCCCGCACGGGGGAACAGACGGGTCACCCCGGCAGTCTCCACGGGGATATTCCCTTCCTCGTCGCGCTCGCCGAGGATGCCCACCCAGACGCGGCTTCCGTCCACGGGGGCAAAGAGACGAACCTCCACCTTCTCGCCTACGCAAAGCTCGAAGTGGTCGTCGCGGGTCAGCTCCCGCTCGATGCCGGGGGAGGAGACCTCCAGAAGGTACTGGTCGGGGATGGGATCGTGCAGGTCCAGTATGGGGTCGATAGCGCGGCTCATGGCCTCGCAGTCGTCGATGGTGATGCCCTCGTCCGAATCAATGGTAACGCGGAGGATGAAATCGGCTCCCTCCTTGACGTATTCCACGTCCCAGAGGTAGTAGCCCAGCTCATCGGCAGTGGGGGTGATGATCTCGCGCACCTTATCCGCAATGCCTCGTCCCGCCGTGCGGGTACGGACGGCGCGGTAGGGCTTTTTTTCGGCGGGGTTCTTGTTCTCTTCCGACACGTCTCGGCCTTCCTTTCTGTGTGAAAAGTCCCAAAGCAAAATTTAAGAGTGGATCGTCTCGCGGCACCCACTCTCATCTCACTCTACTATTGTACAATAATAGTATAACACACTTTTTCTTGAATTGCAAGAGTTTTTTTACAATAAATCAGGAAAATTTTCGGATTTTGGCGAGGTTTTTTTGGGCAATTCGACAGAAGGGGGGGCACGCTTTACCTTTCTCTCCCCGCCAGATCGCGGATCACGAGTTGGATATGGCTGATTTCCTCGTCAGAGATCCCCGTAACCTCTAGATACCGCCGATCCTCCAGCCCTAAAAGGTAGTCGGTGGAAACCGCGAATACCTTCGCCAGCTTAATCAGCATTTCAATGGAAGGCTGGATATTGTCATTCTCCCAGTTGGACACACTTTGTTTGGTCACATTGAGCTTTTTGGCTAATTCCACCTGGCTCCAGCCCCGCTCCAGACGCAGTTTTCGGATTCGTTCGTTCAACATAGTTGCCTCCGGCGGTAAAAAATTACAATACTATTATAATTCCCCTCTTGACATTTTAAAAATACTATGGTATATTAATATTGTACTTTTTTCAAACAAGGAGGTTACAAGCATGAAAAAGATCAGAATTGCTGCACTTGGGCTGGCCGTGCTCATGACCATCGGGTCAATGTGCGCTTGCGACGGGGACGGCGATCCTGTGCCGGACGGAGAGACCGTGAAGGGCACCGAGACAAGTCACACGCCCGACGAGGGTACGGAAAACAGCGGGTCAAGCGAGACCGAGAAGCCTGGCACGGGAACGACTTCATCCGAGGAAAGCACCGAAGCCCCTCAAAGCCCCGTCAAAACATGGAACGATTATTCGGTCTACTCCATTGGCGCATACAGGGACGGACTAGCCCCCCTGGAAACCACCGACGGCTACGGATATGTCAACACAAAAGGAGAAGTCGTGATCCCGCCTATCTTTTCAGAAGCCGAGCCGTTCCACAACTCAGTAGCGCGGATCAAGCAGGATAACGGATATGGCTATATCGATACAACAGGCAAAATTTTGCTGGAGCCTGTGTATGACGAGCTCCCCCTGTCCTTTGAGGATATTATCTGCGCCAAAAAAGGCGACAAAAGACAGTATCTGACCATCGACGGCACCGTGATCTATACCGAGACGGGAGATGAGGTCAAGCTGGGCGAGGTAAGCAACGGGTACTTCTGGGTGGAGACCGTGGAGGAATTGCTTTCGGGAAACGTTCATACCGTGACCTACTACGGTAAGGACGGGGAGGCTTTTTCTTTTGAAAATGTGAAGCATTTGAACGATATAAATGAATGGGGGTACGGTTTGGTTCAAGATAAGACCGACAAGCAAAGGTACCTGTTCAACACGGCGGGCAAACTCTTTTGGTATCCTGATCAGGGCGAAATAATCTCTGCGGGGCGTGATTACATTTGCTTTGAGAAATTCTCCTATATGACCACATGGTGGTATATAGACTACGAGACGTTAGAATTGGATGAATGTCAACCTGTGTACGGTGGATTTGATTATATAGAAAATGGGTATTATATGGATTCTTTAGAATATCAATCTAGCCAAGTAAGGATTTATAAAGAAAACAAAATACTTTTTGACATCAAACAAATTGACGAATTCAAAGAAGCCAATATGGTAATAGTTGGTGCATTCGCGTACGATGGAGCAGACTACTTCTGGGTCGTTATGTCGAATGATTCCGGAGTCCGCTTTACATCCCTTGTTGATGTCAACGGCAAGATCGTTGTAGATCCGATTGCAAACATGGTTCCTTTCTGCACTCGGGAACAAGGTCTCTGGGAAGTTTTTTCCGTGCCGCATCTTTTCGTCTCCGGTCTCTGCATTGCAGTGGATACAAAAACAGAGTTGTATGGCTACATCGACATCCAAGGCAACTGGGTCATTGAACCTCAATACACCGAGGTCACCGACTTCTGGGGCGAGGGCGACGATGCCGTAGCTGTGGTCAACGGTGACACCGTCATCAACCGCAAGGGTGAAGTGATCTTCTCGGCCAACGGTCAGAACTGACCCCCCCTCCGCGCACCGCCCTCGGCGGTGCGCATTTTTGACGGAAATGCAACTCCTTACCACCCTTCCGTCAAAAATATGGAGATTTTTCGGTTTTATTACAGATTTTGCCGAAATTTTGACGAAAAAATTTTCCCAAAGCCCTTGACAAATTCCCGACAATCCATTATAATAGGAGAAAATCGACGATGACCGGAAACCAGTAGCCCGGAAAGACCGTGCCCAGAGAGCTGTCGGCGGTGGGATGACAGCCACGATCCCCGCGTGAATTCCTTCCGAGAGCCGCGCCTTGAACACCAGCTGAGCCGTTGGGGTAGGGGCGACGGGCCCGCCCGTTACAGCGGAGGGGACATGACTGTGTCCCGAAAGGCTTCTCCCCGCCCGGGAAAGAAGTAAAAAAAGGTGGTACCGCGAAATACGTTTCGCCCTTTGCAGATGTTGTATCTGACAAAGGGATTTTCTGTTTTTATAGGTAA
>JAGBAS010000041.1 GCA_017938885.1 Clostridia bacterium | reverse complement strand
GCAATCTCTGGCCATCCCCTTTTCTTTCTGTCATAACTACACGGTGGGGGACACGGCCAACAGCAGTATTCTGTCCGCGCGGGAGGAGGGCTTTTACGCGCTGCTCCATGAGGACAGCATCGGAGGGCTCCGGGCAGAAAGCATCCCTGCGGCGGGCTACTATGCCATAGGCGATTGGACCATCGCCCCTGTGGGCGAGATCGAAGGGGAGATGACTCTCTCTGCGGGAAATGCCATCATCCGGACCCCCTCTCCGGATTCCTGCCCGATCGCGGCGGGAGATACTGTCTCCATAGCCATCAGACAGGACACCTCCTTCCTTACGAGCGACCCCGAGCTCATGGGCGTTACGGGAGACCGACTCCTGGCCTACCTCACCGAGCGGTTGGCCTACGAGTATATCACGGTCACGGTGACTGCCGTCATGGAGGGAGACACCGACGCGGTGGTTCTGTCCGAGAATGATCTGAATCAAGTGCTGGGACAGAATGGCATCTACCGCGATCTGGCCATCTGCCTTGACCCCGCCGTATCCATGGCGGATTATCTGGACTTCCACACCGCCGTCAACGCCCTGGTCAAGCACGCGCCCGAGGAGGTCACTCTCCTGTACGATAAAAGCTTCATTACGGGGACGGCTAAGGGGATTTCCTCTTCCACCCTGCTGAGGGCGGTGGGCGGTATGTCCCTCTGCCTCATTCCGCTCCTGCTTCTGGCCTCCGAGCTGTTGTTCTTTGGGCGACGGGAGGAGGAATACGCCATCCTCCGCGCCATTGGTAAAACTAAGCGGGAGCGACGCGCCCTCTTTGTCGCCGAAACAGGGCTGTTCTGCATCGCCGCGACGCTGGCCGCCGCGTTGGCTTGTCCCGTGGGATACGGTCTTTTGCTCATGTCAGCCGATGCTCTGGGGCTTTCCCTGCCCACGGCGGGCTTTGACCCCGTCCTGTATGCCGGCGTTCTTTCGGCCGTGGCGGTCTCCTGCCTCGCGGTAGGGAGCATCGCCTGCATACGGCCGGAGCGGAGCCTGCCCGAAAAACACCCGATTACCGAGAAAGGAGACGAAATCCCATGAAGGTTCTGGAATGCGAAGCCATCATCAAGCAATACCACCTCTACGACCATGTGGTGACGGCGGTCAACCGCGCGTCTTTCGTCGTGGAGGAGGGGGAATTCGTCGCCATCACAGGCGAATCGGGCTCGGGTAAGAGTACCCTCCTGCACATCGCGGCGGGGCTGGATACCCCCAATTCGGGGGAGGTACGGCTGTTGGGGAAGGACATCATCAACATGAAGCCCGACGAGCTGTGCCGTTTTCGCGGGAAGCACACGGGATTCGTATTCCAGTCCCACCGTCTGGTACCCTACCTCACCGCCCTGGAGAATATTCTCCTTCCCATCTCCGCCTCGGGCGGAGATCGCGCCCGCGTGGAGCATCGTCTGGAGTTGCTTATTGATCGCCTGTCTCTGGGGGATCGGCTGAATCACCTCCCCCGAGAGCTGTCGGGCGGTCAGCAGCAACGGGTGGCCATCGCCCGTGCCCTCATCCACTACCCCATGGTGCTCTTCGCCGACGAGCCCACGGGCAACCTCGACCGCAAGAACGCCGATGAGGTCACGAGCCTGCTCATCGGTCTGCGGGACGAGCTGAAGCAGACCCTGGTGATCGTGACCCATGACGAAGCTCTGGCAAGCCGGGCGGATCGGGCATACCGCATGGTGGACGGTGAAATGTTCATACGTCGGTAAGGAAAATCGGAAATGACGTCCGCCGTCTTTTTTGAGATTCGTTCATCGGGCGGCCATAGAAAAAGACCTACTGTTCTCGCAGTAGGTCTTTTTCAGCTTTCATGAGCGGATCGTATCAATCCTTTCGCTTCCCCAGAGCCACACAGGCAACGCAGGCGGAGAGGACGGATAGTGCCGTCAGGCTGACAGAAGCGGAGCAACCGCTGTGGGGAGCTTCGGTCTCGATGACACCGCTTTCGGGATCGCGGCTGCCTTCGGGGCTTGTCTCGGAATCCGTGGGGGGATTCGTGTCGGGCTCAAGAGTGGGCTGGGCGGGATAGATGTAGATGTCCTCGGCCAAGACCTTGGCCTGCTCCTCGGTAGAGGCGAAGAAGATATCGGCCAGGTACATGGTGTTTCCGGGCTCGTTTGCGGCCTTCTCCCAGTCGATGCGCAGGGTGGAGAGCTCGCCCGTAAAGCCCGCCTCAGTCAGATCGAAGACCGCGTACTGCCAATCCGTCCCTTCGGCGAGGAGTACAGAGACACCCTTGTCAGAACCGTTGATATACAGCTCCATGGCGGTGTTGTTCATGGATATGTTCTTGACCTTCAGCACCACGTAGACCGCCTTGTCAGCGGTTACGGGAGCCAGGCGCAGGGAGTCGGTCAAGGCGGCGTAGTCCAGGGTAACGTAGGGGTCGGCACTCTCAGCGGTGGATACGAGGGAGAGAACCTTGCCGACGTCTGGGTCGGTGACGTGTCGGATCTCGGTGTCGTTGCCGATCAGCGCCGACAAGTCGGTGAGAGTACCTGTCAGGAGGGCAGAGCTGTTTTGGATGCTCTCGGGACGGGGATAGGCAGGGGCCTTCCCCTCGGCAAAGGCGGCGTCCGCCAGCTCTACGGAGCGCTTTTCCCAAACGGCATAGAGCGTGGTATCCTCGGCAAGCGTGAGGGAATCACCCACCTTGTAGTCGGGAACGGCGTTGTAGGGGGTCAGAGTCCAGCCCAGAAAGGTGTCCCCCTCCAGGGTCGGAATCGTCTCGGGGACGGTGTAGTTCGTGTTGACGGGAATCTTGGCGGCCTCGGGGGCACTCTCGCCGCCGTTGGCATCAAAGGTCAGGGTGTCCTCGCCGGCGGCGGGGGTCATGAGCCAGAGAATGTTCGTGGGCAGATAGCCCTCCTTATCTCCGTAGGTCACGCGGGCTGTCTCTCCCACCACCTCGTGCAGAGTCACGGCGGAGCCCGCAGGCACCGAGCAGATGCGCCCCGCCGCACCGGGAGCCTTCTTGAGGGCGGCGGTATAGCTGTTCACCACGTAGGTGCCGCGAAGCATCCCGTCCTTGTAGGACCAGTCCATGGTGGGCTCGTCACCCTCGTCGTAGGGAGGGGTACCGTAGCCGATGACGCAGGGGTCATTGAGGGCGTAGGAGCGCACCGTCACGTTGTTGTCGGCGTTGCCCTCAATGGTGAAGACGTGGGTCTCGGTGGTGTAGAGGACGTAGCCGATGTGGCCCGAAGTGGTGTTGGTGCCCTTCCAGTTGAAGAAGATCATGTCAGCGGGCTTGGGGGTGTACGTACCCTTGTAGGCGGCGGAATCCTGCCACATCTTCATGTCCTTGAGCTCGCCCACCCACTTCCAGCAGCCGATCTCGGAGGAGGCCTTGTCGTAGCGGGCTTGGTTGAGGCACCAGTTGACGAAGCAGGCGCACCACTCGTAGGCGTTATCGCTGTAGTGGGGCACCAGGAGACGGGCGTACTCTATGTAGTTGGAGGAGCCGCTCTTGTTCATGCCGTCGAAATCCTTGGCGGAGTCGCCCTCGTGGTAGCCCAACTGGGAGACGGCGATGCGCAGGATGTTGTTACGGTCGTTCTCGGTCAGCTCCAAAGAGGTAAAATTCTCGTACCAGACCGAGGTCTTGTAGGCATCCGAGAAGGTATAGCCGGGGTCGTTGGTCAGCCAGCCCCGCATCTTGATGCCGGTGCCGTGGGGCTCCAGAGCCGAGACGGCGGGAGCGGCGACGGCGGCCAGAAGCAGAACGGCTAAAAGGACGGCCGAAAGCTTTTTAGGGTTCATAGTCAATCTGTATCCTTTCCGGTTTCATGGCGGTATTTTTCTCATTATACCATGGAAAGCATTGTTTGTAAAGGGCGATTTTGTAAAAAAATACACAAAGACCGCAAAACCCGGATCGGATCCCTCTAAAAAACGAAAAGGACCGCACAAGCAGTCCTTTTCACAAAGAATCGAGGAAAAATCAAGCGAAGGTCACCGACTTGGCCCAGGTCATGAAATCGGGCTTGATGGTCTCAAAGTCCTCGGTGGGGCAGTACATCTGTACCAGCCAGTAGGCATCGGTGCCCCGGAAGCAGAAGCCCATGTAGGTGAACTCGGTGCCGTCGGATTCGGCGGTGTAGGTGAAGTAGGTCTGGCCATCCTCCTCGGTGGGGGCGCCCGTGAGCTGATTGCCCTTCATGACGATCTGGGCGTACTCCTTGACGCTCATATCGGTGTCCAGGTTGACCTCCTCAAACTCGGCGAAGGTCTCTTTCAGGATCATCACGCCTGCCTTGGGGGAGATGAGGATGAGGTCGTACTCCTCGTTGAGCTCGTTCTGCTCAGAAAACATGCCCTTGACGGTGATGGTGAGGCTGTCTACCGTAAAGGTCTTTTCGCCGCCCAGAAGCCCGCAGGAGGCAAGGGACAGGATAAGCATCAGCGCGGCCATCACAAGTGCGATTCTTTTCATGGTAATTACCCTTTCTTGAACGTGGAATTGCCCTTATTATAGCACCGAAGGGCGGTTTTGTCAAGGCTTTTTTCTCAACTGTTTGTTGAAATGATGCCGCCGCCCACTACGACCGCCCCGTCGTAGAACACGCAGGACTGCCCCGCGCATACGGCTCGCTGGGGCTCGGCAAATGTGACCAGGGCGGTGTCCTTGCCCGTCATGACTACGGTGGCAGGAGCACCCCTGTGGGTACTGCGGATGCGGGCGGTGACTGCCATGGGGGTGTTGATGCGGTCTACCGCCAACAGATTGACCCTCTCCAGCCGCACCTCCCGGGTGAAGAGATCCTCGTTTCTGCCCAGCACCACCCGACGGGTGACGGGATCCTTGGCGCAGACGAAGGCAGGCTCACCCAGGGCGATCCCCAACCCCTTGCGCTGGCCAATGGTGTAATGAATGATGCCCTTGTGCCGACCCAGAACGGTGCCGTTTTTGTCCACAAAGTCACCTTCCAAAGGGGTTTTGCCCGTGTAACCCCCCATGAAACCTGCGTAATCCCCGTCGGGAACGAAGCAGATATCCTGGCTGTCGCTCTTATGGGCGGTCTCAAAGCCCTGCTCTGCGGCCAGGGCGCGAATCTCGGGCTTGGTCATCTCCCCCAGGGGGAACAGGATGTGGGGGAGCAACTCCCTCGGCAGCTGCCATAAAAAGTAGGACTGATCCTTGCCCTCGTCCGCCGCCTTGCAGAGAAGGCAGCGGCCCCCCTCCCGTCGGATGCGGGCGTAATGCCCCGTGGCGATGGCCTCCGCGCCGTCAGAGGCGACGGCCTCCCACAGTGCGCCGAACTTGACGGTCCTGTTGCAGGTCACGCAGGGATTGGGGGTGCCCCCCTCCTCGTAGACCCGAATGAAGTCCTCAATGACACAGCGGCAGAAGACCTCCCCCATGTCGTAGGTCTTGTGGGGGATGCCCAGCTTGGCGCAGACGGCGCGGGCGTCGGTGACGTCCTGCGTGTCCCCCGTCTCGCCATGGGGACGGTACAGGGTCATGGTGGCTCCCGTGACGTCATGGCCCGCCCGGGTGAGCAGGTACGCCGCCACCGAGGAGTCCACACCGCCGCTCATGGCGGCGAATACTCTCTTGGGCATAATGCCTCCTTACAGTATGGTGAATCCGTTTTGTGAAAAGAAATAGAAGCTTTGCGCGTCCCGCTTGGCTGTCTCGCTGACACGGATGCACGTGTTCAGAACCTGCTCCCCGCCTTGGATTTTCAAGGGCTTGGTGAAGGATCGAACATGCTCCTTCATCCACGCGAAATCGGTGTATTCGGGGGTGTCCTTCAGGCTGATGATGGGTGCACCGTCTACCCATTCCTGCTTTTTGGTGGGGCAATAGATATGGATCCCCACGGCGTTTTCGGGGAACAGACCGTAAAAGCAGTTCTTGACGATGGAAAAGCCCCCGTCCTTGCGGGTCTCCCTGTAGAGGATGAAGGGATCCATATGCACGCAACGGTCGCGGTAGTCGGGGTCGGCAGACTTGTAGCGCTTGCCTTTGTAGGTATGCTCATCACCGTACACACAGCGGGAGATCTCTCTTGTGGGGGAGTAGCCGGGGAACAGGGGTGAGCCCTGTTTCAGTTTCTCTCCCTCCGATAACCGCCCGTACAGATCGCGGTAGGGGATCGTAAGCTCGGTGAGAGGATCCTCGGTATAGCCTAAGGGAACGTGGCGTGTCACGGTCAAAAGGTGAAAGCCGCCCTCGGTGAGCATGGCCTCCAGCTCGTCGGGGGTGGCGATCCAGTACAGATGCTCGTCGCCGAAGTAGTTGATGTCGCTCATAAACCTTCTCCTTCCGTGTATCAGAGTTGCCCCTCACCCCAAATATGGGTGGTCAACTGCCCCTCCACCTGCAACCCCTCGAAATCATACTGCCGCAGTACCTCATATACCGCGATGGCCACCGAATTGGAGAGATTCAACGACCGCAGATGGTTGCGCATGGGGATGCGTACGCAGGTGTCGGGGTGGGCAAAGAGCAGATCCTCGGGAAGTCCCTTTGTCTCCTTGCCGAACATGAGGAAGACCTCCTCGGGGTATTGCACGTCGATGTGACGGTGCTGTGCCTTGGTGGTGAAGTAGTACACCGCCGCGCCCTCGTGCTTGGCGTAGAAATCCTCCAGCCCGTCGTAGTAGTGGACGTCCAGCTTGTCCCAGTAGTCCAGCCCCGCCCGCTTCATGCGCTTGTCGTCGATGGTGAAGCCCAGAGGACGGATGAGGTGGAGGGAAGCACCCGTGGCGGCACAGGTGCGGGCGATGTTGCCCGTGTTCTGGGGGATCTCGGGTTCGTGGAGAACGATATGAATATGTGACATAAGGAAAACCTTTCCAAGGTGAATTACGAATTGACTCTGTCCCCATTCTATCACATTCCGCCCCAATTTTCAAGTATTATCCGAAAATTTACAATTAAACTCTAATATAATTTAAAAATATATAGTATAATAAACGCAGAATTGCTTGCGGCCTCCCGCCGTGAGTCCATTACCCCGCTCATTTGGGCGGAAAAGAAAGGAAACCTTTGACACATGGGTATCATGACCAAAATTTTCGGCACCTACAGCGAGCATCAGGTCAAGAAGCTGGAAAAGATCGCCGCCAAGATCGAGGCACTGGCCACCACATATAAGAACATGACCGACGAGGAGCTCCGGGGCATGACCGAGGTCTTCAAGAAGCGTCTGGCCGCCGGGGAGACTCTGGATGACATCCTTCCCGAGGCCTTTGCCGCCGTTCGAGAGGCTGACGACCGCGTGCTGGGCAAGCGTCCCTTCCACGTCCAGCTCATCGGCGGTATCATCCTCCATCAGGGGCGTATCGCCGAGATGAAGACGGGTGAAGGTAAGACCCTGGTGGCTACCCTCCCCGCCTACCTCAACGCTCTGACGGGTGAAGGCGTCCACATCGTCACGGTCAACGACTACCTGGCCGCCCGCGACGCTGAGGAGATGGGCAAGGTCTATGGCTTCATGGGGCTGAAGACGGGTTTGGTGGTCCACGGTCTCACCCCCGCCCAGAAGCAGGCGGCCTACAACGCCGACATCACCTACGGTACCAACAACGAGTTCGGCTTCGACTACCTCCGCGATAACATGGTGGTCTACAAGTCCCGCCTGGTCCAGCGCGGCCACGCCTTCGCCATCGTGGACGAGGTGGACTCTATTCTGATCGACGAGGCGCGCACGCCCCTGATTATTTCGGGCGAGGGCGATACCCCCACCGATCTCTACGACAGAGCCGACCGCTTTGTCCGCACCCTCCAGAAGCACGTGGTCAAGGAGATCGACGCCAAGGAGGAGCAGGACAGCATTGAGGCCGACTACATCGTGGACGAGAAGGCTAACACCGCCGTTATTACTCCCCGAGGCGCCCGCAAGGCCGAGGCCTTCTTCGGGGTCGCCAACTACACCGACATGGAGAACGCCACCCTGGCTCACCACGTCAACCAGGCACTCAAAGCCCACGGCTGCATGAAGCTGGACGTGGACTACGTGGTCAATGAGGAGGGCGTCATGATCGTCGATGCCTTTACAGGACGACTCATGCCCGGCCGCCGCTTCTCGGACGGTCTCCACCAGGCCATTGAGGCTAAGGAGGGTGTCCAGGTGCAGAAGGAGAATAAGACCCTGGCCACCATCACCTTCCAGAATTACTTCCGTATGTACAAAAAGCTCTCGGGTATGACGGGTACCGCCATGACCGAGGACAACGAGTTCCGCGAGATCTACAGCCTGGACGTGGTGGAGGTTCCCACCAACAAGCCCATGATCCGCGAGGACCACGACGACGCTGTCTACAAGACCATGGCAGGGAAGTACCGCGCCGTGGTCAAGCAGGTTCGTGAGTGCTACGACCGCGGCCAGCCTGTCCTGGTGGGTACTGTTTCCATCGATAAGTCCGAGCTTCTGTCGGTCATGCTCAAGAAGGCGGGCATCCCCCACACCGTGCTCAACGCCAAGTTCCACGCCCGCGAGGCCGAGATCGTGGCCCAGGCGGGCAAGCCGGGAGCCGTCACCATCTCCACCAACATGGCAGGACGCGGTACCGATATCATGCTGGGCGGTAACCCCGAGTACATGGCCAAATCCGATCTCCGCGCCTTAGGGATCGAGGAGGGTCTGATCGTCCAGGCCACCGGCACCGCCGATACCGAGGACGAGTCTATCCTGGGGGTTCGCCGCCAGTACCGAGAGCTGTTTGAAAAGCACAAGGCCGAGATCGCTCCCGAGGCGGACAAGGTCAGAGCCGCCGGCGGTCTCTTCATCCTGGGTACTGAGCGTCACGAGTCCCGCCGAATCGACAACCAGCTTCGCGGCCGTTCGGGACGTCAGGGCGACCCCGGTGAGTCCCGCTTCTTCCTGTCCCTGGAGGACGATCTCATGCGCCTGTTCGGTAACAACGAGCGCATCATCAATATGATCGAGCGTCTGGGCCTGGATGAGGACACCCCCATCGAGGCGGGGATTCTGTCCAACACCATCGAGTCCGCCCAGAAGAAGATCGAGGACAACAACTTCAAGCGCCGTAAGTACGTCCTGTCCTACGACGACGTCATGAACCAGCAGAGAACCATCATCTACAAGCAGAGACAGTCTGTGCTCGACGACTCCGACCTCTCTGAGACCATGTTCCATATGATCCGGGGGAATATCGAGGCCGCCGTCGCCGCCCATACCTCCGAGGGCCCCGCAACCGAGTGGGATTTCGCAGGCCTGCGCGCCGATCTCATGGGATACCTTTGCACCGAGGAGGACTTCAAGTATACCGAGGAGGAGCTGAAAACGCTCACCTCCGAGGACGTCTCCTCCCTGCTGATAACCCGCGCCGAGGAGCGTATCCGCGAGCGTGAGGAGCTCTTCACCCCCGAGCGATTCCGTGAGGTGGAGCGAGCCATTCTGCTCCGCAACGTGGACACCGCCTGGATGGATCATATCGACGCCATGGATGACCTCAAGGGCGACATCGGTCTCCAGGCCTACGCCCACAGAGACCCCGTCACCGAGTACCGTATGGCGGGTGCTGATATGTTCGACGCTATGGTGGCCGAGATCCGGGACAAGACCGTCCGCGCCTTGCTCACCGTGGTGCCCAAGCCTCAGCAGGAGGTTGTGCGCGTCCAGGTCGCCAAGCCCCTGATCGAGGGCTTTGAGGGCGGAGCCAAGCAGGGGGCCAAGAAGGTCACCCTCACTCCCAAGCGTTCTGCCAAGGTGGGCCGCAACGACCCCTGCCCCTGTGGCTCGGGCAAGAAGTACAAGAACTGCTGCGGAGCCAATCCGGCGGCGGGGAATCACAATAACTGATCCTTAAGGAGACTGTCATGGGCTTTGGATTACTCCTATGCGCCTACTTCCTCTTTACCTTCATGTCGGTGGCCATCGGCGACTACTGCTTTGCCACCTTTATCATCGGTGCCATGGTCACGGTGAAAGCCGTGAGCGGCTTGAAGGATTATAATCTCCGCTTTACCTGGCTCTACCCCTTTGCCGCCCTCTACGGGCTTCTGGCGGTCTTTTTTGCCGCCCGCGTGCTGGACGAGCTGTTTCTTTGGAATCTCCCCATTCACGGTGACTCGGTGGCCGAGGGGATCGCGGAATGGGTCAAGTTCGTGTCTGAGCTGGGCTTTACGATCATCGCTCTGTGGTCGTCAGCCGAGATCGCCGCCTCGGTGGGGCTGGACAAGCACCGTGAGCGGGCTCTGCGGAATATGATCTTTACGGGGATCTGGGGTGTTGCCCAGGTGGTGCTCCTGGTGGTTCCCGGGCTGGCAACGGCAGGGAACGGAGCCCTGCAAAAGGTGCTGCTCCTCTACCTCCTGGTGGTCTACCTCCTGAATAGCTTCTGCTTCTATGGTTGCTTCTCCGCCATCTGCCCCCAGGGCGAGGAGTTCGGCAAGCCCTCTAAGCCCTCCCGTTTCAAGTTTATGAACGAGCTCAACCGCAAGTTGGACGAGAAGAACGAGCAGGCGCGGCTGGAGTACGAGAAGAATCTCCAAAAGCAGAATCAGAAATACTCCGCTAAGAACAATAACCGCCACCACAAGAAGAAAAAATGAGACGGTCCCCGTCTCGGAAAGGAACCGCTTCTGCGGGATATGCTTATGAACCATACCGTAACGTCCCCTCGCTCTCTGCGGCTCGGGAAGTATTTGGGATTCAGTTGGATCCTCGCAGGGGCCGTCTTTCTCTTTGATCCCTTTATCAGCGTGATGGATATGCTGCCCGATGCGCTGGGTTACTTATGTATTCTCTTCGGCCTCTATCGCCTGGCCGACCTGGATGAGCGTATCATGGATGCCCGCAAGGGTATCGGTTATCTGGCACTCATAGGCGCGGCGCGGATGGTGTCTCTGTTTTTGGCCTTTGGCCTGGTCTCGCCTACCGAACAGCCGGTTTTCATTCTGCTGATTCTGTTTACCCTGGGGGTTCTGGACTGCATCGTTCTCGTCCCCATGTGGAAGAATCTTTGCGGCGGTCTCCTTTACCTGGGCTCCCGCAACGACGCCACCGTGATGTTTGACCGAAGCCGCCCGAGGGGCCGTGTGGGTACCCGCAATATGGTGGAGCGGTACACCGCCTTTTCTGCGGTCTACTTCATCCTCCGCGAGGCGTTGGCGATTCTCCCCGAGATCAGCGTGCTGTCCCATGAAAAGGGAGGCGTGGAAGTGGGGGACGCAACCCGCTTCTATGATTTCGTGGGTGTCTACCGCTTGGCGGGCGGGGCTGTATCCCTTATTTTAGGCTTGATCTGGCTGGCATTGACTATCCGCTTCGTGGTGAAGCTCAAATCGGATGCTCCCTTCTTTGCCCGCCTCGCCGAAAAGTATACGGCCGAGGTACTGCCCCGTCACGACTTGTTCGCCATGCGGGCGGTAAAGGCCTCTCTGGGGTGCCTTCTGGTAGCCGCCGTCTGTTCGGTGGATCTCTACCTGGACGGTGTCAACGTCCTCCCCGATACCTTGACTGCTATTTTCCTGATCCTTTCGGTGGTGTTCCTCCGCCGCTATGCAGGGAAGAATCTGCCTGCGCTGGTGGCCGCAACGGCCTACGGTCTGACAGCGTCCCTCTCCTGGTTCCTCCAGCTAAGCTACTTCTCCCAGAGTGAGCTGGACGACGTATTCCGCCGTGACGAAACAGTCATCCGCTGGCAGAATTCGGTTTTACTCCAAGCCCTCGCGTCGGTTTTGCTCCTGGCTGCCGTGGCACTGATCCTGCGTTCCCTGTACGCCATGGTCAAGCGGTACACGGGTGTTCACGCCTTCCGCGACGATACGGGCTACGCCGCCGAGCGCACCGAGGCCATCCATACCATCATTCGCAAAAAGCTGATCGCCGTGGGGATTTTCGCCATCCTGACCGCCCTCTCTACCCTGTTCTTTTGGGGGGTGATCCCCACCCTTCCTGAGTGGGAGCTTCATCTCTCGGGAGCCGACGTCCAGACCCAAAATTATCTGGAGACCTTCATCACCACCGCCTACCAGATCCTTACCGACGGTTACTGGTTCGTGGATATTATCCTCGGGGGCTTCTGGGTTGCCGCCATCGGTGCCGCGACGGGGGAGATCTCCGACCAGATGGAGTATAGCTCCATGATGCGGTAAACCCTGGACAGTATCCGTTTTTTACCCTCTCTGCATAAACTCCCCTTTCTGCGTCCATACTGTAACCGTACCCCAATCGGGATACGGATATATACCGCACAGCGGACAAAGAAAGGATCATAGCCATGCAGAACCAGAATCAGAATCAGAACAACAACCAGAACAAGTCCCAGAATCAGAACAACAATCAGAACCAGAACAAGTCCCAGAACAACAACCAGAACAGCCAGAACAGCAACCAGAACCAGCAGAAGGCACAGTCTGAGAACCGTCAGTAAACTCTGCCCGTAGGGGCGTGAATTGACGGCGGCGGCGTGTCGAGTGAGTTTTTCGCTTGGCCGTCGCCCTTTTTGAACGAATGCTTCTGTCCGCCTATTTGCCCTTATGAGAAAGGAAGTCAATTCGATGGAAAAAAACCTCACCGCCCGCTACCTCCGTGCTAAGCGCGCTCTCTTTGACAAGGCCTACGGAGACCTCAATGAGATGCAAAGACAAGCCGTTTTCACCACCGAAGGCCCTCTTCTGGTGTTGGCCGGTGCGGGAAGCGGAAAAACCACTGTGCTGGTTCGCCGCATTGCCTTCATGATCCGCTTCGGTAACGCCTACTACACCGATTTCGTTCCCCACAACCTCACCGAGGAGCACGTGGCCGATCTGGAGCACGCCGTTCATCTCACCGTGTCCGAGATCGAGCAGATCCTGCCCGAGTTCATACACGATCCCTGCCCTCCCTACCGTATGCTGGCCATTACCTTTACGAACAAGGCTGCGGGGGAGATCAAGAACCGTCTGGTATCCCAGTTCGCAGACGAGACCTTGGCGGGTGATATCTGGAGCGGTACCTTTCATTCGGTGTGCCTGCGCATCCTTCGTACATACGGCGACCGCGTGGGATTCGGCCGCAGCTTTACCATCTATGATACCGACGATACGAAAAAGGCCGTGACGGCGGTCATGAAGAAGCTGAATATGGACGAGAAGCAATTTCCGCCCAAGGCAGTCATGACGGCGATCAGCCACGCCAAGGATCGTCTGCTGACCGCCGAGGACTTCGAGGCAGAGGCAGGGGTAGACTTCCGCCTCTCCCGCATCGCCGCCGTTTACAAGGGCTATGAGGAGGCTTTGAAGGCCTCCAATGCCATGGATTTCGACGACATCATTATGAAGACTGTCCTTTTGCTCCGGGAGCATCCCGACGTCCGCGACTACTATCAGCGTAAGTTCCGATACGTCTGCATCGACGAGTACCAGGATACCAATATTGCTCAGTTTGAGCTGGCCGCCCTGCTTTCGGGGGGCTTTCGAAACCTCATGGTCGTAGGCGACGATGACCAGAGCATCTATAAGTTCCGCGGTGCGACCATTGAGAATATTCTGGGCTTTGACAAGACCTTCGATAACGCAACCCTCATCAAGTTAGAGCAGAACTACCGCTCCACTAAGACCATTCTGGACGCCGCCAACGGGGTCATCAGCCACAACATCGGCCGCAGAGGCAAGAGCCTCTGGACCGCAGGGGACGAGGGAGAAAAGATCATCCTCCGCAAATGCGAGGATCAGATGGGGGAATCCCGCTCCATCGTGGACACCATTCGCCGCATGACCGAAAACGGGAATCGCAAATACAGGGATTTCGCGGTTCTGTACCGTACCAATTCTCAGTCGGCCAGCATCGAGCGCGCCCTTCAGCGCAGTACCATCCCCTACCGCATCCTGGGCGGTACCCGCTTCAACGAACGCAAGGAGATCCGCGATGCCGTGGCCTACCTCCAGCTCATTTGTAACCACGCAGACCGTGAACGTCTCCTGCGCATCATCAACGAGCCCCGCCGTAAGATCGGAGACAAGACCCTGGCCGCCGTAGCCGCCATCGCTGAGGAACAGGGAACGACGCTCTTTGACGTGATGGATCATGCCGAAACATACGTGGCTCTGGCCCGCTCTGCCGCCACGCTCAAGGCCTTTACCGATATGATCCACCGTCTGACCTCCCTGATGGATACCCTGCCTCTGCCCGATTTCTTTGACGAGGTTATGGAGCAATCCGGCTACCGTCAGATGCTGATCGACGGCGGCGATCCCGAAAAGGAGCGGCTGGAGAACATCGACGAGCTGAAATCCAACATGATGGAGTATGCAAAGACGGCCGCTGAGATGGGCGAGGAGCCCTCTCTGGTGGGCTTTTTGGAGGAGTATGCCCTGGTAGCCGACGTGGATAAGTACGACACCGAGGCGGATGCCGTGGTGCTTATGACCATCCACAGCGCAAAGGGCCTTGAATTCCCCATCGTGTTCCTGCCCGGTATGGAGGATGGCATTTTCCCGGGAATGCAGACCATCATGGGAGGAGCCGACGACATGGAGGAGGAGCGTCGCCTGGCCTACGTTGCTATTACCCGCGCCCGCGAGCAGGTGATCCTGCTCCATACGCGCACCCGTATCTGGTACGGCCAGACGGTCGCCAATCCGCTGTCCCGTTTCGTGGGGGAGATCTCCGAGGAGCTCATTAACCGAGAGGATCTGACTGTCGAAGCCTTGAGCATGGCGGTCTCACAGGGAAATTCCGCCCCCGGAGGAGCCCAGCCCCACAGCTACTATGAGCGTCCCCGCCGTCCCAAGGCCCCCGTCCATACCGACCGCCTCACGGTGGGACAGCCGACTCCTGCCGCCACCGCCGCCGCCCGCCAGAGTATGAACGCTCTGGCTCCCGGAGACCGCGTGATCCACGCTACCTTCGGAGAGGGCGAGATCCTGTCCATCAAGCCCATGGGTGCGGACAAGCTCATTGAGGTCATGTTCGACACCGCCGGTACCAAGAAGCTCATGGGCACCTACGCAAAGCTCAGAAAGCTGGAGGAGTGATATCCTGCCTCTATAAAGCCAAAGCGCCATCCGAACGGACGTCTGTTCGGATGGCGCTTTAACATAAAAACTCCCACTCCCCGAATGGGGAGCGGGAGCATTGCTTGGGATCAGAGATGAGCTCGGGAATTAAGCCTCGGGAGTCTCAATGCAGACGAACTCAACGGAGCCGATCAGCATGAAGGTGCCATCCAGCGTGTCCCAGGTGAGGAACACGTTGCCGTTGTAATCCACAGCAGTCAGGTCGATCTCAATAGACATCAGAGACCAGCCGT
>JAGBAS010000040.1 GCA_017938885.1 Clostridia bacterium | reverse complement strand
AGCGAGAATAGCCTTTTGGGACTTGGGAAAAACTACCCTCTTCCTCGTCCTTGCCTTCCCTTGGGGGAAGGTGGCACCCGCCAACGGCGGGTGACGTGATGAGCTCCGAGCAAGCTCGGAGTTACACAAACGGTTTTATTTCGGTTCAAACTATTCGATAAACCCAAATTTGAAGGATAGCTGAATGGTTACAACCAAATTAAAAAACAAATACTTTTCATGATTCCCGTAATGAACTCCAACTTTTTGCGTGTTAGTCAGTGAAGACCCTAAATTAACACGAAAAAAGGAGACGTGTGATATGCTTGCAAGATCAATCCTGAAAAGATTTGTGACTCTCATGCTCTGCGCGTGCCTGTTGTCTGCGCTGACCTCATGCTTCTATTCCCCCCATACCGACGGGGAGCTGGACTTCGATTCGACCTTTTACGACACCTATTTCGTGGAGGATTACAACCTGCGCCATTGGGAAGTGAACGGTTGGGAGGATGAGGTCCGGGTAACCCCCGATGAGGAGCCGCCCCATTGCTATTGGGATAAGCTCCGCGTGGGCAGGATCCCCGAAGCTGATCCGAGCTTTTTCGTATTCGGAATCCGGGAGGAGGGGCCTCACATAGGCGGTTCTTATCAGGAGCTTTTCATTTACCAAAGCAAGGCCGCGCCCATCCCCCGCAAGGATTGGACCATCGCCGAGATCAAGATCTTCCCGGGTGTCTTGGATGCTCAGATCGATACGTCAACCTACGAATATAAGACGTGCTACCGTACCCGGGTGGAGAACGCCGAGATCCTCTATTCCTGGACCGAGGAGGGGGCGGATCCCGTTTTGCTGGAAGAATTGGATACTTCCATAGGATCTATACCCCTCCCCATAAGAGGAGCTTTCCCCAACTCTCAAAATGAAGGAGAGCGCAAGGAGGCCTTGTATCAAAAGAATGAAAGCGATCGAGGCTCAACGGTGATCCTGTGCGTTACCTTTCGGGAGAATCCCAATATGGCTTGGCTTGCTACGGTCTACGTATCGGAAAACGGGTACTATCTTGGGCGGGTACGTCATGAAAAGAACGATTCCTTGGGGCAGGTAGATGCCTACTACGCCATGGGCGAATCGTGGGATCTGCTGCTTGAGGAGCTTCTCCACGGCATGGAGCAGCTTGAGACCGATGCCGCAGAGTCCGAGTGAGGGCTGTTTCCCATTCGGTCCGCTTCTCCAAATCTCTGCAAATTGCATGATTTTCAATCAAAACTTGCAAAGATGACCGACAAAAACCAAAAATCACGAAAAACGAAAGAAATTTTGCAAAAATTGCAAAAACCTCTTGCTTTTTTCGCGGAAGTGTGCTATAATGTAGCCCGTGAGAAAACCGACGTCCTCCGCGTCGGTTTTCCCTATGATTTTTATGATTTTTTGGTGAATGGAGATTCCCATGAGATACGATCAGATGACCCGCGAGCAGCTCGCGGTTGAATATAGCGCCATGAAGTCCGCCTACGAGGCCTTTTGCGCCAAGGGTCTGAAGCTGGACCTGTCCCGCGGCAAGCCCGGTGCCGAGCAGCTGGACATCACCACCGAGATGCTGGACTGCCTGAACGCAGAGGACTGCAAGACGGGCGGCGGTTTCGACTGCCGTAACTACGGCCTCCTGGAGGGTACCCCCGAGGCCAAGAAGCTGTTTTCCGACCTGCTGGGTATCCCCGAGAAGAACCTCTTCATTGGCGGAAATTCCTCCCTCAAGCTCATGTACGACGCCGTCGCCCGCTGTATGCTCTACGGCAACTGTGACGGCGATCCCTGGATCAAGCAGGGGACCGTGAAGTTCATCTGCCCCGCCCCCGGCTACGACCGCCACTTCGCCATCTGCGAGTCCCTGGGCATCGAGATGATCCCCGTGGACATGACTCCCACAGGTCCCGATATGGACGCGGTGGAGGCTCTGACGGCAGACGATCCCGCCGTTAAGGGCATCTGGTGCTGTCCCAAGTATTCCAACCCCGACGGCTACACCTACTCCGACGACACCGTCCGCCGTCTGGCCGCCATGAAGACCGCCGCTCCCGATTTCCGCATTTTCTGGGACAACGCCTACGTGGTCCACGACCTCTACGACGACGTGGGTGATACCCTGCTGGATATCTTCAAGGAGTGCGAGGCCGTAGGTACGGTAGACCGCGTGTTCTACTTCGCCTCCACCTCCAAGATCTCCTTCCCCGGCTCGGGTGTGGCCATCTTCGCCATGTCCGACCGCAACATGAAGCAGGTCATGCCCATCGTGGGCGTCCAGACCATCGGCTACGACAAGCTCAACATGATGCGCCACGTGAAATTCTTCGGCACCGCCGAGGGCATCCTGGCCCATATGAAGAAGCAGGCCGCCATCCTGCGCCCCAAGTTCGAGGTGGTGCTGGATACCCTGGATCGCGATCTTGCCGACACGGGCATTGCCCGATGGACGCGCCCCTTGGGCGGTTACTTTATCAGCCTCTTTACCATGCCCGGCACCGCGAGGCGCGCTTATGCCCTGGCTAAGGAGGCGGGGGTGACCCTCACCACTGTGGGTGCTACATACCCCTACGGCAAGGATCCCGCCGACTCCAACATCCGCATTGCGCCCACCTTCCCGTCCCTCGCTGACCTGACCCTCGCCATGGAGGGGCTGACGGTCTGCTTGCGGCTGGCGGCGCTGGAAAAGCTGATGGCGGAGTGATCCGTTCAAAATAAACAAGATCCCGTTCACCGTTTGGCGCGGTGGGCGGGATCATTTTGTTTTGGAAGGACGGATCGGAAGGCGTGAATGGCTTCGCCCGATCAGCTGTGAAAGCTCCACACTCCTCCCGACACGATCTCCACCCGCCCGTCGGGCAGATACACCGTAGCGGTGGTGTTGTGCGGGACGGTCACGGTGAGGTCCAGCCCTTCTTCGGTGTTCTTGAAGGCCACCCCGATGGGGCCTCGGATGGTGGGGACTGTCCCCGCCGCTTTCCCGATACCATCGGGACAAACGCGGATATCGAAGCTCTCGTAGGCGGGAGCGGTGGGGGTCACGCCCAGGATGCCCGAGGCGATCATGTGGGCGGGGGCGGCGCCCCAGGGGTGGGAGAGGGTCATGTTGGGCTTGTTGACGGTGTTCCAGGCCTCGGTGGTGACCGTGGCGCCCAGGCCATAGAGCATATAGGCCCAGGTGCGGGCGCCCTCGGTGGCGTCGGTGTCCAGCAGGAGGCGGTTGGCGATGCTACCGTGGCCTGTGCGGTAGAGACCCTCCAAGAGGAAGAAGGCACCATACACGCTCATGCGGATCTTGCCGTCCCGCTCCAGGGCCTTTGCCATGGCATCAGTCATCTCTTGGCTGTCGTAGACACCGCAATCCAGGCAGAAGGCGGTGGCGTGCTGGGCGGCGTGGTCGGAGGGGATGCCATCCTCGCGGAGACCGTCCATGAAGAGACCGCCCACGGGATCGTAGAGCCGCCCGATTATGGTTTTGCGGAGAGCCTCGGCGCGGCGGTTGAATTCCAGAGCATCGGCGTTCTTGCCCAACACGGCGGCGATGGCGGCCATATCGGTGTAGGCGCGGACGTTCAAGGCGTTGAAAACGGTGTTGTAGGGGACCGTCATCTCATAGCCGTCCCGCTCCGAGGGAGGCCAGTCCACCAGTACGGCATTGGTGGTGGACATCCCGATGACGGGGGAACGAATGAGCCCGGTCTCATCGGCATACGCTGTGAACAGGTTTCCCCTTAGTGTATCGTACCATTCACCAAGTAGGGAAGCATCTCCCGTAGCTATGTAGTCGGCACGGGCGGCGAAGACGATCATGAGAAGATAGTCGGCAGGCCAGGTGCGGTGTCCCAGCAGATATTCAACGGTCAACCGCGCGGGGGCGTAGCTGTCCTCCATGGCGTAGGCCGCCAGCATATTGATGAGGAGGTCTCCCTCGTAGGCCCCCCGCTCCCGGGATTGGGAGTCCACATAAATATCCTGAGAGGTGACCTTCACGGTGTGCTTGGTAAGATCGTGGAGGCCGCAAAGCAGGGAATGATCCGAGGTGAGAACCGATGCGGTCTCGTCAAAGGGCTTGCGCAGCTCCAGACCCCGCAGGCTGTCGGCGGTGAGGGCTACGGGGCAGTTTTCAATACGGACGTAGCGGAAGGCCATCATGGACAGGGTCTCAAGGGTTTGTGTGCCCTCCTTCAGCGTCCAGGTCTCGACATAGCGGTTGCCCGTATTCATAGGGCATTGGGGGAAGCCCTCGGGGGTGAGCTGTTCTCCATAGGTCAAGACGATGGGAGCTTCACAGGGCGAATCCACCCTTAGCCTCAGACCGCCGATGATCTCGCGGCCAAGATCCGCCAGAAGGGAGCCGTCGGGGAGAGCCATTATCGCGCGGACGGAGGAGGGGAAGCGGCGGACGGGCTCGGTTTCCTCGGAAAGGAGGGGCAGACCGCCCATGAGAAGGCCGATGGGCTTGGCAGATTCCCACCGAGAGCCGCTGTGGTCACGTCCCGTGTCAAAGTCCGCCTCAGCAAAGCCAAAGGGGAAGGAGGGAGCGTGGATATTGCAGGCGTGGGCGGTGAAGTAGTGGGTGCCGATGGAATTGTCCTTCCCGAAAACTCCGTCGGCCTTCAGCGAAAGCCAGCCGCTCTCGTCGGTGGAGCAGAGAACACGGGAAGAGCCGTCCTTCCCATACGCCGCGACCTTGCAGAAAAATCCTCGGTCGGACAAGGCGTAGCAGGAGGCGGCGATACAGTTTGCCCCCGCGCGGAGCAGGGACGTGATATCATAGGTCTGCGAGTAGATCACGGCGCTTCCATCGGGTGTTTTTCCCACCCGGAAGGCTCCTACGCCTACTTCTTCGCCGTTGACATACAAATTGTAGGCGTACTGTCTGGCGGGCTCAGGGTTGGTAGCGGCGGCAGTGACCAGAACGCGGTCGATCTCGCCGTATTCGGTGTCGGTCAGCGTCACCTCACGGCGTAAAAGAGCGAAATCCCCGTCTGAAGCCCAGATACCCGAGACGGGGGCAGGCTCGGGGGCTATGGTGAAGCCCAACGGCGCAGAAAAGCCGCTTACCTCCCCCGTACTGCTTCGAACGGCTACGCGGACGTAGTACAGGGTATCGGGGGCCAAGGCCGCGGCCATGCCTGCGGGGCGTACCGAGGAGGAGGCGGAGGAGGCGACCCAGCCCGAGTCGTAGACGTACAGATCGGTAGAGGCGCGGCCTTGGGTGACGGTTATGCGGTAGGCACTCTGGTCAAAGGGAGGAAGCCAGGACAGGGCAAGGCGCGAGCGGCGGAGTGCGAAGGGGGTGGTGAGGAGATTCATACGGATTCTTTCGGGAGCGGTCATAGACAAGCCTCGCTTTCGGGGGGATGAGCATAGCATACCATAAAGATACGAAAATGTCAAGATTCGGTGTAAAAAAACGAATTTGCCCGAACAGCTTTGACAGAAGGCTTGAATTTTCGCGGTTTCCCTTGACTTCTCGACACAAATATGGTACAATGTAAACGATTATACATGGCAACAGATAAGGAGTGATTCCATGCATCCATATATCATTCTGACCGACGTTACTTGCGATCTCTCCCCCGAGATCCGCAGCTTCTTCGGTATTACCGACTATATCCAAGGCTACGTCAGCATCAGCGACGGGCGTGAGCTGGAGACCCGCCTGGACTGGAGTCAGATCTCCCGTGAGGATTTTTATCGCTGTCTGGGCGACCGCCGTATGAAGGTCAGCACCGCACCTGCCAGCCCCGAGGAATACTATCAGATATTCAAAAAGTACGCCGAGGAGGGCACCGACGTTCTCAGCGTCTCCATATCCTCGGTCATCAGCTCGACCTATCACGTCGCGGTGAGTGCGGCGGAACGGGTGGCCGCCGAGTACCCCGAACGCCGTCTGTACTGCCTGGATTCCCGCCGTATGTCGGGCTCTATGGGACTTCTGATCTGCTACGCCTACGAGCTACAGAGGCAGGGAAAGACCATGCAGGAGGTCATCGACTGGCTGGAGAGCCACAAAATGTGTGTCCACCAGATGGGTCCCATTGACGACCTGATGGTGGTGGCCCGCCGCGGACGGATTTCCATGGGAAAGGCCATCATGGGAAGCTTTGCGGGCGTTAAGCCTATGGGGGATTGCAACCGCGAGGGCTACGTAACGGTGCTGACTAAGGCCAAGGGCATGAAGAAGGCTCTGGCGGCCACCGTAGCCTACGTAAAGGAAATGGCACCCGATGCGGCGGAGCAGTATCTTCTCATCGTACACAGCGACAGGGAGGCCTACGCCGAGCTGTTGCGGGAGAAGCTGGAGCAGGAGCTGCACCCCAAAAAGATATTCGTCAGCGATGCCTATTCCGCCAGCGGCACCAACATAGGCCCGGGCATGGTGGGCGTGTACTTTATGGGAGACGAGGTCTCCACCGAGCTGGCTCGTGAAAAGGAGATCATGAACCGTGTCATGGAGTCGCTCCGATGAGGAGCTCTTCCGTGAAGGTTAGGAGATAAGAGATTTGGAAAGAATCAACGGTCCCGCATATCGGGATATGCTACAGTACGGCCTCTGTCATCTGGAGGCTCACCGCGCCGCCGTCAACGACCTGAACGTCTTCCCCGTTCCCGACGGCGATACCGGTACCAATATGGTCATGACCGTCAAGAACGGTCTGCGCTCCATCGAGGGGCAGGAGGGCTCTCTCTCCAAGCTGTCCTCGGGCTTTGCCTACGCCGCCGTTTTCGGGGCGCGGGGGAATTCCGGGGTCATCCTTTCCCAGTTTTTCCGAGGGCTGGCCGCAGGCTTTGCGGGCTGTGAGGAGGCGGATTGCGCCGTTCTTTCCCGCGCGCTGGATATGGGCTGTGAATATGCCTATCAGGCGGTCTCCAAGCCCGTTGAGGGAACCATTCTGACGGTTCTGCGGGACGTATCTGATGCGGTGCGGGAGAATTTACCGACCCTGCACAGCATCGATGACGCGATGACGCTCATGACCGCCGTGGCCAAGGTGTCCCTGGAGCATACGCCCGAGCTTTTGCCGATCCTGCAAAAGGCGGGTGTGGTGGACAGTGGCGGCGCGGGGGTGGTGTACTTCTTTGACGGGATTCGCAAATACCTCAAGGGAGAGCCCATGACGCTTTCGCGGGAGAGCGTTTCCCCGCAAGAGACGTTGGCCGTGGATTACTCTCTCTTTGATCGCAACAGCGATTTTTCCCTGGGCTACTGCACCGAGCTGCTCATTCAGCTCACCGTAGCCGACGATGCGTTCGATTACCGGGCATTTCTGACCCGCTTGAATGCCCTGGGCGACTCGGTGGTTGCCTCCCGTGAGGAGGACAAGATCAAGGTGCATATTCACACAGCCGCTCCTGAGACGGTTATGGCCTTTTGCCATCGCTTCGGGGAGTTCCTCTCCATGAAGGTGGAAAATATGTCGGTTCAGCATACGGGGCAGACCGTCAAGATCCTGTGTGCCCCCGCTTCGGAGAAAAGCAAGGTAGCTGTGGTGGCGGTCGCGCCCAACCCAAAGCTTCAGCGGATGCTTTCGGAAATGGGGGCGGATGCCGTGATCCTCAGCGAGGAGGCTCCCTCCTCACAGGATTTCATCGAGGCCTTCGACCGCATTTCTGCCGAGAATCTGCTGGTGTTTCCTAACAGCTCCAATTCCATTCTCAGCGCCATGCAGGCGGGAAGTATGTACAAGCGGGCAAAGGTGACGGTGCTCAACTGCCGCTCGGTGCCGGCCTGCTACGCTTCCTTGCCTCTGATCGATTTCGACAGCACGGATATACACGCGACGGTGGGAGCCGTTCACGATACCATCGGACATCTGCGGGAGGTCTCGGTGGCGCACGCCGTCAAGAGCGTGCGGTATGGGGATAAGAGCATTGTGAAGAACGATTATTTCGCCCTGTTGGGAGACGAGGTGCTGACCGTCGGAGACAATTTCAACGAGGTGACGCTTCGCGCCCTGCGGCATATGCTGGCCATGGCCGAATGGGACGTAATCACCCTGTTCTACGGCAAGAACCGCACCGAACAGGAAACCGAGCTCCTGGCCGATGCTGTGAGAGGGCTTGCCAAGGGAGCGGAGGTCTGCGTGATCTCCACCCTCGATCCCGTATACGATCTTGTGTTTACCTTTGAATGAAAGGCATATGATGCATATGAAGAAATTGAAGAGCCGCAAGCTCCTGGCTCTGTACGGCTGCTCGGGCCTGGGCGTCAACATGATGAATCTTATGGTGGGCTCCTACCTGTGCTCCGCCCTGCTGACGGGAGGCTTTGCGCCCGAGGATATCGGGTATTGGACGTTTACCGACAAGAATCTGGTAGTGGCTTCTCTCTGGGCGGCTCTGGCTTTCGCGGCACGGGTGCTGGATGGTGTCATTGACCTGCCTCTGGCCTCTTTGACCGATCGTTTGCGTACCCGTTGGGGACGTCGCAGACCTGCCATAGTCATGGGCTTTGTGCCCATGGTGATCGCCTACCTCCTGTTCTTGGTTCCCCTGAATCCGGGTGAGACGGTTCTCAACACGGTGTGGTTCGGGACTTTGCTCATGGTGTATTACGCCTTCTATACCCTCACCATGCTGACCTTCTACGCCACCTTCTCGGAGGTCACCGAGACCGAGGGGGACGTGGTGTTCCTGTCCAATGTCAAGTCGGTCTGTGACGTGGTCTACTTTATTCTGGGCTACGCGCTGGTGCCTGTGTTCGTGAGCATGGGGGTCAACATCCGCTACGTGGCGTTGATCTTTCTGCCTCTGTCCCTGCTTATGCTCATCCCCCTGTTCCTCCTCAAGGAGGAGCCTACCAACAAGCCCGTTCCCGCACACGAGGGCGAGCTTCCCGAAAGGCCGCTCACCCTTTGGAGGGCCATCGCCGTATCGGTGAAAAACAAGAGCTTCATCTACTGGATGTGTACCGCCGCCGTGATGAATTTCGGACTTCAGCTTTTCCTGGGGGGAATTAACGAGCTGTTTTCCTCCACGGGCTTGAACATGACGGTGGTCATGGCCTCTTCCTTCGTGCCGGTGCCGTTTACCATCATACTGTATAACAAGATCGTAGCCAAGCGGGGTCTGGGCTTTGCTTATCGATACATCCTTGCCATTTTTTCCATCGGAATGCTGGTGATGTATATATGCAACGTCCATTCTGCGAACATGACCAAGCTTGCCTTGACAGCCGTGGCCATTCTGGGCGGGATTTTCGTGTCCTTTGCCATCGGAGCCTTTTTCTCGGTGACCTATACCGTGCCTACCCATCTGGCCAAGCGTGAGCGGGAAGAGAAGGGCATCAGCGTGGCCTCCATGTACTTCGCGGTACAGGGGCTTTTCGAGGGCGTTTCGGCGGGACTGGCCACGGGCGTTATGCTGACGGCTCTCAAGAGCGAGGACATGATCGGCCATATCTCCTATCTGCCTCTCATCGTGGCGGCGGCCTGTATGGCGGCCTTCGGTATGTCCTTTGCCTTCCCCAAGGTGATCTCCCGTATGGGAAAGGAGCGCAAAGAGTAATATGACGATCGCTTCTATGGTTTGGGTATCCGCCATGCCCATTTGGGGATGGATCCTCGCGGCGTTGCTGGCGAGCGGCATACTTATGTGGCCGTTGACGCTGATCGTGGCCTCCAAAATGGTGTACGATGCCACCCTGCGGCGCAAGACCCCCGACAAATGGGGAAGCGGGCCGTCGGCTCCCCATGATCCGCTGTTCATGGAAATGGATGGCATTGGACAGGAATGGCTGGCGGCGCACGAGACCTGCAAGCAGGAGGTGCATATCTGCAACGACGGACTGCATCTGTACGGTGAATACTTCGATCTGGGGTACGACCGCGCCGTGATGATCCTGTCGGGGCGCACCGAGAGCCGACGGTACGGATATTACTTCGCCGCTCCTTATGAGGCGGCGGGGTGCAATATTTTGGTGGTGGATCCCCGCGCTCACGGCATCAGCGACGGTGAGTTCAATACCGTGGGCTTTGAGGAAAGCCGCGATGCGTTGGCATGGGCGCGGTTTCTCCACCATGAACGGGGGGTGAAGTCGGTGCTCTACCACGGGATCTGCATCGGTGCCGCAGGTGCGGTGCTGGCGGCTACCGCCGAGGACTGTCCCGATTATATCTGCGGGGTGGTGGTCGAGGGGATGTTCCCGAATTTCGGGGATTCCATGAAGAATCACTTGATTGAGCGCAAAAAGCCGGTCAAGACCTTTTATCCCTTTATCAATATGTGGATGAAGCACTACACGGGGCATTCCATGAGCGACGGCCCCATTGACGTCATTCACAAGCTCCGCATTCCGTTGCTCATGCTGCACAGCCGGGAGGACACCTATTCCCTGCCCGTCCATGCACAGCGGCTCTACGAGCGGGCGGGGAGTGCGGCCAAGCGGTTGGTTTGGTTCGAGCACGGGCGGCATTCCATGCTTCGTATCACCGATACCGCCCGCTACGATCTCGCCATCGCCGATTTTGTTTCCCGATTCGACGAGGCGATTGTTCAAATTTGAAACCATTTTCTGAAAGGAAGGTATTGAATATGTTTTGTAAGAATTGCGGCCGACAGCTGGACGAGGGCGAGAGCTACTGCCCTGTTTGCGGCACCCTCAACAACGGAGAAGCGCCTGCGGGCACCACGGCGTTGGAGTATGATTTCAATGCGGCTGACAGCGCAAACGAGCAGCTGAAGAATCAAATGGCCGGTCAGGCCCTCAAGTGGGGCATCATGAGCCTGGCCTTCTCGGCATCGGGCTGTCTGTCCCTGCTGGGCTTCATCTTCTCCTTTATCGCCAAGAGTAAGGCTTTGAGCTACGAGCGTGCCTTTGGCATTCTGGAGGGGCGCGCCAGAGTGGGCCGTATCCTGGGTAAGGTCGGCTTTGGTTTGGGCCTGGGCATGACGATTTACATGGCTCTGGTCTTTGTCATTGCTTTTGCCGGTGCTATGGCGGATCTGAGCATGATGTAAGCGAATGACGGTCCGTACCGCAAGAGGAGATCACTATGTTTTGTAAGAATTGCGGCCATTCGCTGGAGGAAGGGGTGAGCTACTGCCCCGTTTGCGGGACGGTCAACACACCTCAAGCCCCTGATGGCATGAGCTACGCCTACGGAGAGCCCGACGAGCAGATGAAGAACGAGATGGCGGGGCAGGCCCTCAAGTGGGGCATCCTCAGCCTGGCTTTTTCGGCCTCCACCTGCCTTGCGCTGTTGGGCTTCATCTTCTCCTTCACCGCCAAGCGTAAGGCGGGCGAGTACCGCCGTATGTTCGGCGCATTGGAGGGGCGTGCCCGCGTGGGGCATATCCTGGGCTGGGTCGGCTTCGGCTTGGGGCTCGGATATACCATCTTTTGGGCACTCTATTTTGCCATCATCTTTTTTGCTATGGCGATCAGCTTTGGCGGGCTCATGTAAGCATCCACCAAAAAGAACCGTTGCAGGTCTTTGCGGCTTGCAACGGTTCTTTTTGCATTTTGAAAAGCGGCTATTCAGAACAGCGGATACAGGAAAGCTGATATTTTTCAGAACACGGGCTCCCCTAATACGGGATAATCTCGCTCGTCCCATTCAATGGGCTGAATGAACACCTCTCTGCCATTCCAGCCCGAGCCGGCTATGCGGTTGGCGTGGTAGACGATGTAGTCCACCTCTACGCCGTTATCAGAAACGGTGGTGAAGGAGCAGTGGCCGGGGCCGTGGATGTCTTTGGTCTGGGAAAAGATGGCCTCGGGGGACTTTTGCCAGCAGGCGGGATCCAGGATATCGCCCCCCGCGAAGGTGAGAAGCCCCAGGCAGTAGTCGTCGAACTTGCTGTCATTGGCAGAGTAGACGATGTGGATAAGACCGTTTCTGTACAGGATGGCGGGGCCCTCGTTGACACAGCCCACGCGGGTCTCAAAGGGGAGCTCGGGGACGGCCAGCACCGTGACGGGTCCTTTGACCGTGCGGGGATCGGTCATCTCAGCGATATATATATGGGCGCAGTCTGACCAGACAAAGTAGAGTCGGCCATTATGCCACAGGATGGTGCCGTCCAGATTCCACTTGTTCTCGATGCCCCGCACCATGCCGCGGTTCTCGTACCGGCAGATGGGGGTGTCCCCCTCCCCCTCCAGTACCGTCATGACGTGGAGAAAATTCCCGTAATCGGGGGAAGCGTAGATGTACCACTTGTCTCCGATACGGTGCAACTCGGGGGCGAACCAGTCGGTCAGCGCCCCTTCAGCGGTGCAATCGTAGACCATGGTGACCTCCCCCTCGCCGATGCCCCAGAGGGTCTCGGAGCGGGAGATGAACACGCCCTGCTTATTGGAGTAGCAATGGTAGTAGTAGCCGTCGTGGCGGAGGACGTAGGGGTCGGAGGTGTTATTCGCGGGGGCGTTGGGGATGATGGGGTTTTGGTAGGGCTTCATAGTGGCTCCTTTCAAATTTGGGTTTGGCGGGGAGTACGGGAGAACGCCAAAGAGGAACTTCTTGAAAGAAGTTCCTCTCTGGACTCTCCTCAAGAACTTTCAAAAGGGATTATTTATCAATGTTTTTGAAGGTTTTTGGAGTTCTTAGAACCTTTTTTCAAAAAGGTTCTAAGCCGCCGGAGGCCGTTCCCCCGCTCCCTGATAAACCCCAATTTCGCGTTATTCTTGTCTGATAGGAATGACATACTCCCCGAAGGACAGGCGGGGGACGGTGGCTTTTACGGCGCAGTTTTGGACGGTGACGGCGGCAGGGTGCTCGGATACCTGTTGATCGCGGAGGGTATTCATGGACAGCAGACTGTCTGCCGAGAGCAGAACACCGGCGGCTTTCCCGTCGGCCACCGCAAAGGCGGTGAGGTCGATCTCCACGTCGCCGTCCTCCTCAGTGCGGTTGAGCAGGTTCAGAACCAGGGCAGAGCCATCCTTGTTGACCGACAACTGGACCTGGACGGGATCGGTGCGCTTTGCGTGGTAGTCCTCCAGCACCAGGGTTTGATAAGCCTCGGTGGTAGCGAAGCGGTGCATCATCATGCCCGCCGAGGTGATGTAGGCACCCTCCTTGGGGGTCTCGATGACCGACTGGGAGTGGGTGTTGGCGAGATTGTTGAAGTTGATGAAATCGATGTCCTGTCCGTATCTCTGCCACATCATGAGGATGGCGGCGGCGTCCAGGGCGTAGGACCACTTGGAGAACATGAAGCACTTGTTCTGCCTTGTCTCGGAACGGGGCACCATGTTGTAGACGTCGGCTCCGTTGAGGGGAAGCCATTCGGTGTTGCAGTAGCGAATGGAGGTGCCGTGGGCCTCGTTGAATTTGTGGAGGATAGCCAGCTTGCGGATGAGATCCCCCTCCTCAAAGCCGCGATCCGCCAGGAAGTCGATATCCATGCCCGCGATCTCCACCATGCGCTCAAGGGCTTCGATGGAGGAGCAGTAGGAGATCATACCGATCTTGATGGTGGGATCCACGGCCTTCATGGTGCGGGAGTAGAGCACACAGGCCTCGGCGTATTCCTCGTCGGTGAACCAGCGGTGCATCTCGTTGTCCATTTCCCAATACTTGACGTTGTAGGGCTTGACTCTGCCGTTAGCGATACGGGCGCGGCCTCCCTCGGTGGTCTCGTCGCCGTTGCAGTACTCTACCCAGGCGGCGGCTTCGCGGGCACCCTCCTCCTTGTCCATGAAGTGGGGCAGATCCCGGCCGTGATGGGCGGCGATGAGGGTCTTGTCGTTGGGATCCCCCTTTAGGGACTCGGGGGGCACGTAGTCGAAGAAGCGCTTGAAGGGGTGGAACATATTGATACAGATCATGGACTCGGCTCCCACCGCCTCGGCGTAGGTGGCCAGCTCGTCGGTGCCGATATCGTTGTATTGGTAGCCGCCCCAGAAGTAGGAGTACATGGGAGGGCGGTAGTCCCCCACGCCGTCCCGCCAGTTGTAGAAGGAGGCAAAGCAGCCGCCCGGCCAGCGGATGACCTTGGGGGAGACGTACCGGCCCGCCTCCACGGCGCTCTTCTTGAAGCCGCGAATGGCATCCGAGGGGATCAGGGTGAAATCATCGCAGATGACGGTGGTGTGGGGGGGCAGGAGGAGGGCGAAGGTGTAGCGGCCCTCGGCGGGGACCTCAAACTTCGCGGTTACCTCGGTATAGGTCTCGCCTACCTCGCAAAGGGCGCAGGTCACAACGGGATCGGAGGTGGTACCTTCCTTATATATAGCGACCGTCAGCCATTTGTCACCGGTGAGCCTCTTGATCTTACCCTTGAAGGTGTAGGTCACGCCGGGGAAGCAATGCTTACCGTCCTGGGCGAGTCCGCCGAGGGTGTCGCTGTGGTTCTCCACTCTCATGGCGTGGTCGCCGTGGCAGGCGTCATCGCAGTAGCCGATGGAGACGTCGGCGGTGGGGGACTTTTCGATCACAAAGGTGGCGTCGTCGGTGATTTGTTGGTAGCCCGCCGTGCCGGGGAAGGCGAACCAGGCGTTATGCTCGTAGCCCGAGTGGCACCAGTCGAAGACCCGCCAGTCGGTCTCACAGCGGGAGGAGTGATCGTTCTCATCCTCCAGCAGGTCGTACCACAGCTTGTTGATCATGCGGTAGGGGTAGAAGGGCTCGAAGCTGCGGTTGAAGAACATTTCGGCGGCCATGCCCTCCACCTGGAGGCCGTAGCCCAACTCGATGAAGTTGGAGGCCAGCTTTTCGCTGATGGGGGTGGAGTGGAAGGCGCGGGTGGCTTTGAGTTTCATGGTGTGGCTCCTTTCGGGTGGATCTCAAATTTGAGTTTGTCGGGGTGTGCGAGAGAAAGCCGACTCTCTTCAAGAACTTCCAAAAGATATTCATTAACAACGCTTTTGAAGGTTTTGGGAGTTCTCAGAACCTTCGCCAGATTTGCCAAGGGCAAATCTGGCCCGAGCGCAGCGAGGATGTTTCCAAAAAGGTTCTAAGCATCGGAGGCCGCTCCCCCAAAAACTGTCATTTTCCTCTTCCCTAAAATCATACCAAAAAATCCCCTCTCCGTCAATCCCTTTCTCGAAATTTCTCTGCGTTTTGTTCAAAAAAGTTTACATTCAAATAAAATTCTTGTGTAGGATATCTTTGCGTGGCGGGGGCAGTGTGTTATAATGAAGGTGTATCTTCCCCAACTGGAGGCTCACCATGAAAAAACTGATCTGACACCGTCCTGCCGCGCCCGCAGACACCGCAGACGACACCGCAGAGCTTCTGCCCTCCGAGCCTGTGACTGCCCCTGCCAAGGATGGCCGCCGTTCGACATTGTTTTCCGCGATTCCTCCGGCTACGATGGGATTTTCGCTGGCACTGTCGAAAAATCGGGAACGATTCTTATTCTAAAATGCCAAAAATTACCACAAACGATTGACAGATTAACTTTAATGTGGTATAATGCTGACGTAAGGGATCCCATATTGCAGAGTGCGGAAAAGCCTGTCGAATGGGAGCCCGCGCGACAAGCCCTCGGGACTCCCGCGCAAGTAAGGTATGGCTCTGCTTACGATGCCCGTTCGAGTCCGGTTGGCGTACCCAAGGAACGGAGGGGGGCTTTGTGCCCTCCTCCCTTTTTCGGTGACGGCGGTGTGTTTCGCGTGACCGTTTCCCGAAAAATAGCGAAATATGCTTTTTTTCGGGGCATACCTATTGATTTTTCAAAAAAAGTATGCTATAATGAGTAAATGTATAAGCGTATCTATACGCTTTTATGGAATGAAGCTTACGGGAGCCCTCCTGTATCCCTTGCGGAGACGGCGGAGCTTCTTTGATAGGACGGAATATGAGAAAACTGAAACGAATATTCGGAATCCTTCGGGAACATCTGAAGGAATGGATCTGGCTGGGCGGCTACATGAAGCGCTACTGGCTGACCATTGCCTTTTACATCTTCATCGGTATCGTAGGCGTGGCCATGGGTCTTGTCATGAGCCTGGCTCAGCGGGATCTGATCGATGCCGTTACGGCGACCAACAAGATACTCGGAGATATCATTGCCGCCGCATCGGTGGCCATTGCCCTGGCGGTCAGCCAGATCTTCATCCGAGCCGCCTCAACGTGGATCTCGGCTCACATCAGCATCCGCGTCATCAACGAGATCCGCGAGGATATCTTCAACCGCGTGATCGTCTCCCGCTGGGATGCCCTGTGCTCCTACCACTCGGGCGACCTCATCAACCGCCTGGAGGGCGACGTCAATTCGGTCGCGAGCGGCGTCATCACCTTCCTGCCCAATCTCATCACGGGACTTTCGCAGTTCATCGGTGCTTTCATCATCATCATGGTCAACGATCCCCTTATGGCCATGTTTGCTCTGCTCAGCGCGCCCATTCTGGTGATCTCTGCACGGCCTATGATGAAGATCATGCGTAAGCATAACGAAAAGATGCGGGACGTCAACGGCCGCATCCTGTCCTTCAACGAGGAGGTATTCCAGAATATTCAGCTGGTCAAGGCCTTCAGCCTGGGTGCGGATTACTGCAAGAATCTGCGCACCCTGCTACAGGAATACCGCAAGATCCGTTTGGATTATACCAAGATATCCGTTGTCGTCAGCATTGTGATGGGCCTTCTCGGCCTGATCGCAGGGTATTCCTGCTATGCCTGGGGCGTCTACCGCCTCTATCTGGGGCGGATCACATTTGGACAGATGTCCCTGTTCCTCCAGCTCTCGGGCACTCTTTCCTCGGCCTTCTCAGCCCTGGTGCGGCTCGTGCCTGCCGCCGTCTCCACCGCCACCTGCGCGGGACGTGTCATGGAGGTCACGGGGCTGCCCTGTGAGACCGATGAGGATGCTCCCATTGCAGCCGAGCTCCGTCAGGTTGCCGCCGAACAGGGCGTGCGCGTTCGGTTTACAGACGTAAGCTTCACTTATAAGGATGCCCAGGAGCCCGTGCTCAAGAAGGTCAGCTTTACGGTGGAGCCCGGCCAGGTGGCGGCCTTCGTCGGCCCCTCGGGCGGCGGTAAGACCACGGTTCTGCGTTTGATGCTGGGACTTCTGTCTCCCCAGGAGGGAAGCATTGACGTGATCGCCGCCGACGGAAGCCTGTCGGCCTCGGTCAGCGAATCCACCCGCCGTCTCTGCTCTTACGTGCCCCAGGGCAACAGCATTTTCTCGGGCACGGTGGAATCCAACCTCCGTTCGGTGGCTCCCGATGCGACCGAGGAGGATATCATCAACGCCCTCAAGGTGGCGGATGCTTGGGAATTCGTCTCCGAGCTGCCCGACACCTACCATACCAAGCTCAGCGAGCGGGGTCTCAATTTCTCGGAGGGTCAGCTCCAGCGTCTCTCCATCGCCCGTGCGGTTCTCCGCAACGCCCCCATCCTCATCATGGACGAGGCGACTTCTGCTCTGGACGTGGACACCGAAGCGCGGGTGCTGAAGAACCTGATGACTGAAAACCCCCACCGTATCTGTCTCATTACGACCCATCGTGCCAGTATGCTGGAGTATTCCGATCTGGTCTTCCGCGTGGAGGGTGACGGCTCCTTCCGCCGGGTGTCGGCTGAGGATATCGGCTTCGTGCTCGGTTGAGTCCGGGCACTCATACCATACTCATACAATCATAGGAGGTATCAATTATGTCGATCCAACTGAAAAAGGGCTTCGTTCTGCGTAAGATCGGAGCGCAATACATGGCTGTTCCCTTCGGGGCTATGGCAAACGAGGTCAAGGGCATGATCTCCCTGACCGAGTCCGGCTACTTCCTTTGGAAGCAGATCGAGAACGGCGTAAACAGCGTGGAGGCTCTGGCCGACGCCCTGACCGCCGAATACGAGGTCGATCGTGAGGAGGCCGTTCGGGATATCGAAGGGTTCGTGGCCTATCTGGCCGATCTGAAGGTTCTTGTGGCATGAGCGCAGGATGTGAGAACGGCATCGGGCAATCCTCCTCCTTTGCGAAGCTCAGCAATGAGCTGGCCATGTGGGCAAAGATCCAGCGCTTCCCGTTGAGTGCGACCTTTGAGCTGACGCCTCTGTGCAATTTGCGTTGTCCCATGTGCTACGTCCGATTGGATCACGCTTGTATGGAGCGGGTCGGGCGGCTGCTCTCCGGAGAGGAATGGCTGGAGATCGCGCGGCAAAGTCTCGATATGGGTCTGCTCAACGTCATTCTGACGGGAGGCGAGCCCTTCCTGCATCCCGACTTCTGGGAGATCTATCACGGGCTTAAGGAAATGGGCCTTTTGATTACGATTTACACCAACGGCTGCCTCATCGACGAGGACATCGCGCAAAAGCTGGGGGAGGATCCTCCATACAATATGAAGATTTCCGTCTACGGCGCCTCGGACGAGACCTACGCCTCTATGTGCGGCGATCCCAAGGGCTTTACCCGTGTGTGCCGCGGGCTGGAGCTTCTGCGGGAGGCGGGTGTTCCCTTCTACTGTTCCACCACCATTGTGCGGGAGAATCGGGATGATCTTCTGGCTCTTTGCCGGTATATGTACGACAGACAGTACCCTTTCCTGCCCGCCATGGCCGTGACCCTCTCTGCCAGAGGCGCATTGTCCGATCCCGCCGCCTCCCGCCTGACTACGGCTGAGGAGGGCTGGAATCTGGAGCGTCTGGAAAAGGAACGCCATACGGTTTCGGAACAGCCCTTTGGCTACTGTGCAGCATATGCGACCTTCTACTTTATGACCTGGGACGGTCGCATGACCTACTGCGCCTTCGCCCCCAAGCCCTACGTCAAGGTATCCTTCCCGCTGAAGCTGCGGGAGACCTGGGAGAAGCTTCTGGAGCTGACCGATGCTATCCGGGTTCCCAAGGAGTGCGCAGACTGCGAGCACGCCGAGTTCTGCCGCCGCTGTCCCGGCCTGCTGGCCTCCGAGAGCGGTGATCCCGAGCGGGTATGTGCCGGCTTCTGTGCCCAGGCTGCGGAACGGCACCGCCTGTACGATGCCTGTCTGGCCTGCGAAACCTCGGAAAGAGGCGAAAAAACGCAAAATTCCGGAGATTTGCAAAATTTGTGCAACAAACACAAATAAAAATAATAAATTTGTTAAAACTAACGAATCAAATTGCGAAAAAATGACTTGACAAATTTGGTGAAAAGGTGTATAATGAGCATACAGAGCCAGATTTTCAAGAAAGGAGAATTTGCCATGAAAAGAAATTATGTTAAGCCTGAAGGGAAGATGGTTTCTTTGAATGTGAACGAGAATATCTCGGCTTCGGGAGCGGGTATCCTTGAGATGCTCTTCGGTGTGAAGTACACCATCACGAATCCTGATAAACCCGAGATTGCTCAGAAGTTTGTTGCGGACAGTGATATTCTTTCTGTGGATCAGACCATCGGTGAGAATATTGCCAGTAACGTCATTGACTGGTTCGCTGTATTCTTTTATCCTGAGTACCATAGTTGTCTGTACAATCCTGCGCCTTAATTGGCTGTCCTCTGGATCACTGAGCGACGAAGACTGGGTACCTTCCCGCTGAGTTGGATCCGTATTACTCTTCGAAAGGAGCAAAAAAAATGAAGAAGAATTACATGAAGCCCGCTGCACAGGGCGTCCGTTTCTCTGTCAACGAGAACATCGCTTCCTCCGGTTCTACCATTATTCTTGAGGGCCTTGGCCAGGTTTTTCGGGTTCCCGCTAAGGAAATCAATGGTGTTTGGACTGCTTATATTCCGATTCCTGAGGGCTATGGTAACGGCCAGAAGGAAGCTACGGGTACCACCATTGAAGAGCTCGCTAGAAGCTTGATCAATGCAGGTCTTACTTACGACCAGTACATGGAAGTCATTATGGGTTATGTTCCCGTGATGGTCTTCAAGAGCTGATTGAGTAAAGACAAACAGCCTGTTCTATGAATCATGATTTCCAGATAGTCAATCATATCGTGCGGGTAGACGGCGGGATTCTTCCCGAGCTACTGGCGGGGTTTGAATGCGATCCGGAAAGCATCTCGGCTCTTGATCCTCTGGATCAAGAGCCGATTTGTCGTATTGCCTCGGCCGCGCCCACACAGGTGCACGGCGTGGAGAGACAAACGCCGGATTTTTCGGTCAGCCACGTGCTGACTCTGACGCGGGATCCCTCAGCCGTCCTGCTGGCGGATGACCGCTTTGAGCATACGTTGGTTCGTTCTTGCTGTCCCGCTGGCTATTCCGATCTTCTCCTGCTGGCCGTCTATTCGCGTCTGGCCTATTTCCGTACCGTGTTTACCCACGGGGCCTTGATCCGCGTTCCGCATTACGGCGGGATCCTGTTCACCGGCCGTTCCGGAGTGGGAAAGACGACCCAGGCAACTCTGTGGGCTCAGTGCGCCAATGCCGAGATTATCAACGGCGACAAGGTGTTTTTAGCTCCCTCCGAGGAAGACCCTCATACGGTATACGCTTACGGAAGCCCCTGGAAGGGCTCGTCGCCTTACTGCGTGAACTGCCGGGTGCCGTTGCGCGCCGTGATCGATTTGAACCGTGAAACCGAGCATTATATCCGCCCCCTGAATGAGCTTGAGGCGTTGTCTGCCTGTATGCCGGCTGTTTTCTTGCCGAATTGGGATGTCCGTCTGACCGAAATGGTTCTGGAGACCCTGGATACGCTGTTGCCGCAACTGTCCGTGTACCGCATGAGCTGTACCAAGGATGCGAACGCCGTCGAGATGGCCGCCCGCGCCTTGGGGCTGTAAAGAGAGGTGTATTCCATGAAGCAGGATCCAAGTGTAGAGGTCAGCCGTCGGGAGATCACCGAAATGCTCCTGTCCGCCGAGGACGGGGCTGAGATGCCTCTCCTGGTGACGGGGCTGAGCATGACACCGTTCCTCTTTCACAAAATTTCGGTCGTATATCTCAAAAAGAGCAAGGATTACGTACCTCGGAAAGGGGACATCGTTTTCTTTGCCCGCCGGGATACGACCCTTGTGTTGCACCGCATCGTCCGTATCGAGCCGGACGGGACGCTGGTCATCAAGGGCGATGCCCAACGGTGGAGGGAAACCATTACGGCTGATCGGATCCTGGCCTCTGTGACCCATATCCAACGGCGCAAACGGATTTTTTCAGTCGAGAATAAGGGCTACCGGTTCCTGGTCGCCCTGTGGAGTCCCCTGCGCTGGTTGCATCCCCCGCTGGCCTATTGTCTCAACGCCCTGGGACGTCTTCCGTATAAGCTATCCCGCAAATGAGCGGATCAAAGTCGAAAACCGTCGCGTTTTGCGGCGGTTTTTTTCTCCCGACGCGGCGGTTTCCGCGAATTATACTTGACAAAGAAGGGAATTTGTGGTATGATAATATGGAACGGCCTCCGCAGGAATTACGGAGTGCCGGAAAGGATACACATATACATGACGGATTTTCAAAAGGATATACTGGCTCTCTTGAAGGCCGCGTTGCTGGATATCGAGCCGTCGGTATCACCGGATATCAATTTCGAGCAGGTTTACCGATTTGCCGAAACGCAACAGATCGTACCGGCTGTATACGAGGGATTGATGCGGCTTCCCCGGTTTCAGGAGCATCCCGTTGCCCAGAGCTTTTTCCAACGCTTCTGTGTCCACGTTGGACACGATGCGGATCAGCGGGATACTGCGGAGCGGATCTTCCAGGGCCTGGAAGCGGAGGGGCTCGCCTATATGCCGGTCAAGGGTGTTCTGCTCAAGACGCTGTATCCCAGTCCTGAGATGCGCACCATGGGCGATGCGGATATTCTGATCCGCATGGAGGAATACGACCGTGTACGCAAGGTCATGGAGTCGCTGGGCTGTACGTTTCAGTACGAGAGCGATCACGAATACGATTGGACGACCCCGACGGGGCTTCAGATCGAGCTGCACAAGCGTCTGATCCCCAGCTACAATCGGGACTACTACGCCTACTACGGGGATGGCTGGGATTTCGCCCATCTCTGCGAGGGAAGCACCTGCCGCTACGAGATGACTGCCGAGGATGCCTTCGTCTACCTCTTTTCCCATTTCGCCAAGCACTACCGCGATCAAGGCGTCGGCGTTAAGTATGTCGTGGACTTCTATCTCTACCTCCGCGCCCATCCCGAACTGGAGCGGGCCTACTTGGAGCAAGAGATGAAAAAGCTCCGGTTGACGGAATTTTTCGGAAATATCGAGTATCTGATCCGAGTTTGGTTTGAGGATGCCCCTGCCACCGAGATCAGCGATTATCTGACCGATAAGCTGTTCGGAGACGGTGTGTATGGCAACAGCGCATACGGCGTGGTCTCGGAAGGACTCAAGCTGTCCAAGGAGGGCGGTTCCGTCAAGAAAAGAAAAAAACGGGAGTTGTTTTTCCCGCCCTATCGGTCTATGTCCCTGCGCTATCCCATCTTGAAGCATTGGGCGATCCTTCTGCCCCTGTTCTGGTTTATCCGCCTTTTCGATCTGGCACTCCATCATCGGAATCGCTATCAGCGGGCCATGGATCGTCTGGATCATATGTCCGACGAGAATATCATCCGCTACCAGCAGGAGCTCAACTACGTCGGCCTGGACTACCATTTCGGCGGCGACGATCCGCCGACCAAGAAGAAATGACCCCCGTTTCCAACACAAGAAGAGCGATGACATCACCGTGTGCCGCCGCTCTTTTTGCTTTTTTATCCGCTCTCCGTTTCCGCCGGGGAAAACACTTGACAAGGACAGGTATCTGTGCTATAATGAACCCAATGTGAAGTCAATATGAACTTGATGATTCGGAGGTACAAGGTATGAAGATCAAGACCATGCGCCGCACCTACGACGAGGTGATGGCCCTCCCCCGACCCAAGCATACGAAGCCCTGGAAGCCCACCCTCCTGTTCCGCACTCTCATGCGCATCGCCTCAGCTCCCGACCTGTGGGCGACCCACTTTACCTATACCCGCGACAAGAAGAGCGAGCCCAAGGGGCCCTGCCTCATCCTCATGAACCATTCCAGCTTCATCGACCTGAAGATGGCGGTGGGGGCGCTGTATCCAAAGCGGTTCGGCATTGTATGCACCACCGACGCCATGGTGGGCAAGGGGCTGCTCATGAAGCTGCTCGGGTGCATTCCCACCCGGAAATTCATCACCGATCTTTCGCTGATCCGGGACATGAAGTATATGCTCCACGAGAAGAAGACCTCGGTGTTGCTCTACCCCGAGGCGGGGTACTCCTTCGACGGTCGCGCCACCGCCATGGCTCCCGTCATGGGCGGGCTCATCAAGATGCTGAACGTGCCCGTCCTTATGATTACCTCCCACAACGCCTTTGCCCGCGACCCGCTGTACAACGGGCTCCAGAACCGCAAGGTCAAGACGAGCGCCGACATCACCACCCTGCTCACCGCCGAGGAGGTGAAGTCCAAGTCCACCGAGGAGCTGGAGGCGGTGGTGCAGAAGGCCTTCACCTTCGACAACCTGGCCGAGCAGTACGAGCGGGGGGTCAAGATCAAAGAGACCTTCCGCGCCGACGGGCTCCATCGCATTCTCTACAAGTGCCCCGCCTGCATGGCTGAGGGGGACATGGAGGGGAAGGGGACCCACCTGACCTGCCGCGCCTGCGGAAAGTCCTGGTTCCTCAACGAGGACAGCCGCCTGGAGGCCACTGAGGGGATCACCGAGTTCCCCCATATTCCCGACTGGTACGACTGGGAGCGGCAAGAGGTGAAGCGGGAGATCGACAAGGGAGAATACCGTCTGGACACCCCCGTGCAGATCGGCTTGATGGTGGACTACAAGGGACTCTACATGGTGGGGGACGGCTGGCTGACCCACAGCAAGGACGGCTTCCGTCTGACGGGCTGCAAGGGTAAGCTCAACTACGAGCAGAAGCCCCTCGCCTCCCACACCTTGAACGCCGACTTCTACTGGTACTGCATCGGTGACGTCATCGGCATCGGCAACCGCGACTGCCTGTACTACTGTTTCCCCACCGCCGAGGATGGAAAGATCCCCCCCGTGGCCAAGGCGAGACTGGCCACCGAGGAGCTGTACAAGGTGGCTATGGCACAGCGGCGGAGACCGGGCAGAGCCGACAACGCGGAGTGATTTTCCACCGCGAACAGGGGTTTTATCCACATAACGAAAGGGACGACAGCCGTCCGACGCTTGAAAAATGGCGCGCGGGGAGGATGTCGTCCCTTTTGGGGTGTGGTGAAGTGTAGGGAAATGCAAAATGCAAAATGCAAAATTGGAGCGCGATGGAACGGGAGAAAAACGGTTCTTTCAAAAACTCTTTACGGTGTGATCGTTGATCGGGTATGCTTTCAGGATTCCTTCTTCACGTCATCGGGCACTTGAATTTCACCATCCTGCTTTTCAAATTCGGCGATGCACTTGCGGATGAGGTAGAGGATCTGGCCGTTGCCGCTTCTGCCCTCGTATTTGGCGATATAGTGGAGCTTGTAGTGAAGGATGGGGTCGATCTCGATGCCGAGGTGTTTGTTTTTCTTGTTTCTCATAATAATCACCTTAAAGTTCATATTTTTTAAGTATATTTTAAGATGATTTTGTGGTATAATGTTATAAGTATACTTGAAACAAGTACACCAAATTTTGGAGGTGACCATGAAAGTAGCAATTGTAGGCTCCCGAGGCCTGTCTGTGGAGGATTTTTCTCCTTATCTGCCCCCCGAGACCACCGAGATCGTCAGCGGCGGTGCCAAGGGCATCGACCAATGCGCGGCGGCTTACGCGGTGGCCCACGGTCTGACCCTCACCGAGTTCAAGCCCGATTACAAGCGGTACGGCAAGGGCGCGCCCCTGAAACGGAATCTGGAGATCGTGGACTATGCTGACTGCGTGCTGATCTTCTGGGACGGCGCCTCCCGGGGGAGCCGTTTCGTGATAAACGCCTGCGAAAAGAGCGGAAAGCCTCACCGCGTGGTGCGGCCTGAGGCAGAGTGACCGCGCAAAAAGACCCGCCTGCGCCTTGACGGCAACGGGCGGGCTTTTCGTATGGGCGGGGATCATTCCGCCCCCAGCAGGTAGGCGATGCTGACCCCCAGGACGCGGGCGATCTCGGGGAGCAGGGTGATGTCGGGGCAGGAGAGCTCCCGCTCCCACTTGGACACGGCCTGGGCGGAGACCCCGAACAGCTCTCCGAAGGAGGTCTGGCTCATGGATCTTTCCCGCCGATAGGAGCGGATGGAGGCGGAGATGCGGAGGGTATTCATAGGGGACTCCTTTCTTGGGATGGGGATCAAATTTGGGTTTGTCGTTGGGTTTATCTGTGAGCCTTCCCCAGCGGGGAAGGGGGACCACCGCAGGTGGTGGATGAGGAGAGCGGGTTTGGTCTTTCATACGGGTGTATACGTAAAACCCTTGATACGCCAAGAGAAATTATACCCGATACCAAACCGTAATTCACTCT
>JAGBAS010000039.1 GCA_017938885.1 Clostridia bacterium | reverse complement strand
GTAGCCGTAGGGGCGGATGACCATGCAGCCCTTGACGCCGGAGTAGTCCACCAGCTCGGCCTTCTTGACCACGTCGGTGTACCACTGGGCGAAATCCACGTCCATGGAAGTGATCTGTTCTACGAATTTATCCTTTGCCATTGTAAAATTGTCCTTTCTTGGCGAAATATCAATAGATAATTTATTATACCGCATAAGGAGGAATTTGTCAAGAGGGGGCAGGGCTTTTTTTGAGAAGAAATGAGATCAGGGGACGTAACGATCGTGAATGGTGTAGGCATCGGAATCGGGCTCCCAAAAGGTGCCTTTGGAGATGCGTGCCCATTGGCTGCGGTAACCTGTATAGTAGATATCGGTCAATTCCGTGCAACCCATAAACACATAGCCGCCAATGCTGACCACGCTGTCGGGGATGACAATGGACATCAGGGACGTGCAGGTTGCAAACGTGAAAGATTCGATCGCGGTCACGCTGTTGGGGATCACGATAGAAGTCAAAGACCTACAGCCGCTGAACGCATGTCCGCCAAGATAGACCACGCTGTCGGGAATCTCGATGGAGGTCATAGAGGTACAACCGTCGAATGCATAGTCACCAATAAAGATGACACCGTCGGGGATCACGATGGAGGTCAATTTCTCACAGTCTTCAAAAGCGCAGCCTGCGATCCCCTTGGTGCCTTCCCGCCACACGACCTCGGTCAGATCCGGGTCGCAATCCACGACCCAATCGCCAACGTAGTACAGTCCTTTTTTCCTTCTGACGACCTTTTTGGAATCGGCAAAGGCATCCGTGCCAATGCTGACCACGCTGTCGGGAATGTTGATGGAGGTCAGATCCCAGCAGGAGCGGAACGCGAATGATCCAATGTGTGTGATGGTGTCGGGGATCACCACCGAGGTGATGGTCCGGCCTTCAAACGCCTCCCTGCCAATGGCGGTTACGATATCTCCGTCGGGCGATACGGGGGGGATCACGATATCCGTGTTCTGCCAGCCTCCGTGATCTCCCGAGACGTAGCAGGTCCCGTCGCCGTTGGAGATGTAGTCCAAAAAGTCGGAGGGGGCAAGGGTCTCGGCCTCGGTCTCTGTTGGGGTCTCTGACTCGGTCTCTTCTGCCGTTCCGTCCGAAATGCCGCCCGGCGTATCCCCCTCGGTACCGTCGGCGGTCTCCCCGCTCGCACCCTCGGAGGTGTCCTGCTCGGCGGTCACGTCCCCCGATCCCACAGTCGGGATGTCCTCGCCCCTTCCAAGTAAGAACGCGCCCACGGCCACACCCACCGCCACCAGCACGCCCGCCGCCAACGCGATCCAGCCACCCTTCGTCAGCCATGCGCCAAAGCCCGTCTTGACAGCGGTCCCGGAACCGGACAACGGGTACAGAGTAGACGGATGGGTTACCGCGCCTGATGCCGCGCCCGTTACACCCACGGCCGCCGCGCCAACGGCCACAAGTCCCAGCCGCGCGCCTGCCTCGGTGATGAATTCGTCACGGATACCGTTCAAAGCATCCTGAATAATCTCTCTGCTCATATCCGATACCCCCTTTCCGAAAGGTAGGCTCGCAGACGTTCACGGGTCTTGTGAAGCCGCATATAGACTGCCTTCTCGGTCAGCCCCATCCGCTTGGCCAGATCGTCGATGGAATAGGAATACCAGTACCGCCCCATGAAGATCACGCGGTTGGTCTCGTCCAGCCCCTCCAAAAAGCCGTTGAGCAGGGCGGAAAGCTCCCCCGCGTCCTCCATAGCAGCGGGGATGCAGGCCTCCAGCTCGTCCAGAGAGAGGGTGATCTCGCGGTTTCGCTTCTCGCGGCGCAGGTCGCGGAGGCGGTTGAGGGAGAGATTGCGGGTAATGCGGCACACGAATGCGCACAGGGAAGCAGGCTTGGTGGGGGGAATGGAATTCCAGGCCTTGAGATAGGTGTCGCTCACGCACTCCTCCGCGTCGGGGCGGCTGTCCAGTATGTTCATGGACACCTGCATACAGACCTTGCCATAGCTCTTATCGGTCTCGGCAATGGCCTGCTCGTTGCGGGCGAAGTACAGATCGATGATGTCTTGGTCGTTCATGATTTCCTCCTTGTTTGGGATGTTGGTACCGATTATGACACCGTTTTCTCTGGCTTTTTTCTTGTTTTCGGAAATATTTCAAAAAAATTGTTTTCGGGCGTGGATGCCTATATCATACAGAGGAAACGTGGGCGTGTCAAGGGGGATAGGCGATATTTTGTGAAAAGGAGACCAAAAAGACCACCGCGCGAGGCGGTGGTCGGGGATGCATCAAGTCAGGCGTGTCTCACTGTCCGCTTATGCGCCAAAATGAATCTGCACGTTCTCTCCCACTATGTACCCGATGGCGTTCCACTCTGCCTCGGTACCGCGGAAGTAGATGTCGGTCAGACCTTCCATCCGCTCAAAGGCGGAGGGCTCTGCCTGCGCGACTCCTGTGGGGACGGTCATGGCGGTGATGCCGCTACATCCCGAAAAAGCATTGGCTCCGATGCGGTTCAGGGTGTCGGGAAGGACCATTTCAGTCAAGCTGATACACCCTTCAAAGGCCATGTCATCCAGAATGCCCAGCTTGGCGGGGAGTATCACGTTTGTCAGCGCGGTACAACCCTGGAACACGCCGGGACCAATGATGCCGAGTGAGGCAGGGAAGGTGATCTCACGAAGGGCGGTGCAATTGCTGAAAGCACCGATGCGGATCAGGGTCAGGGTGTTCGGCAGAGTCACCGAGGTGAGGGAGGTACAGCCCTCAAAGATCATATGGGGCAGCTCGGTGATGCGGCATTGGAGGGTGGCGGTGGTCAGCCCCGTGCAGGCTTGGAATACTTGACTGCCAAGATAGGTAATGCTGCTCGGCAGGGTGATCTCGGTCAGCTCGGTACAGCCGTGGAAGGCACCATCGTAGATCTCGGTGACACTGCTCGGGAACCGGACGGCCGTGATGGGCTTTCCGATAAAGGCGATCTCCCCGATGCGGGTGACCTTGTAGCCGTCTATGGCCGAGGGAATATAAATTTCGGTGGCGGTGCAGGTACCCATACCCGTGATGGTGCAGGTGCGGCCGTCCTCATGAATCTCGTAGGCCAGATCGGTATGCCCCGTGGCGGGGATCACGGTCTGCTTGACCAGCACCTTACCGCAGACCTCGCAGTGCTTGCCCTCCTTCAGTCCCGTTTCGGTGATGGTGGGCGGTACGGCGGGGTCGATCACCTCGGTGTGGGGCAGGGTGGGGATGGCCTCGGTTTCGATTTCCCCGCAGGGACAGCTGCGCGACCTCTCTCCCTTGGCGGAGCAGGTGGGCTCGGTGAGGATCTGCCACTCGCTGAAGATGTGGACGTGGGCTTCGGTTTCCGTGGCGGTATCCTCATACGGAATGATGATCTCCCCCGTCAGCATATCCACCCACACCGTCTCCAAGGTGGAGTAGTGGGAATTCTCTGTCAGCGAGACCAGCCAGCGCAGGGCGATCTGGTACACGGCTGTGCCATCGGAGGTTTGGGTTTGTCCCATAGACTCGATGCGGAAGGTGAAGCCGGTGTCGGGATCCACGTCTCCGGTTCGGATGCCCCAGTAGCTTGAGGCGATCTCTATGGCCTGCGCTTCGGTAATCGCGGTCTGGGTCTGGGATTCAGAGGATGGCGGGTTGGTTCCGATGGGGGGCTTCACGATGGGTTGGCGGCCGGCCCACACGATGGCCGTCAGTACGCCGAGAGCAACCACCCCGCAGATCACGGCCGCTCCCCACCCGCTTCCCATGAAACGGGCGAAGCGATTCTCTCCCCGTACATGGCGAGGCCCACGGCGCGCGGGAGCGATTGCGGAGCGGGCTTCATCCGAAAAGCCCAGCTTTTGTACGGCTTCCTCGATGAGCTCGTCACCGATGGCATTCATAGCCTCAAAGGCGATCTGTCCCGTCATACGCGATACCTCCTTTCCTCCAGGTAAGCCCGCAAACGCTCGCGGGTCTTGAACAGCCGCATATGCACCGCCTTTTGGGTCAGCCCCGTGCGGCGGGCGAGCTCCTCGACGGTACAGGCAAGCCAGTACCGCCCCACGAACAGCACGCGGTCGGTCTCTCCCTGCTCGCGCAGAAAGGCGGTGAGCAGCTCCGCCAGCTCGGGACTCGTATCATCGGGCATGGGAATGCAGGCCTCCAGCTCCTCAAGGGACACGGTCAGATCCCGGTTTCGCCTGGCGGCCGTCAGCTTGCGCAGGCGGCTGACCGACAGGTTGCGGGCAATGCGGCAGACGAAGGCGCAGAGGGAAGCAGGCTTCGTGGGGGGAATCGAATTCCAGGTCTTGAGATAGGTGTCGTTGACGCATTCCTCCGCATCGGGGCGGCTTTCCAGAATGTTCATGGACACCTGCATACAGACCTTACCGTACTTGGTATCGGTCTCGCGGATGGCTTGCTCGTTACGAGCAAAGTACAGAGCAATGATATCCTGATCGTTCATAAGTACCTCCTTGTCGGGCATTCAAAATGTCTCTGTACTGATTCAGACGCATTTCCATGCCGGTTTTTTTCTGATTTTCCGATTTTTTTGAAAAAATCGGCGAAATACGTACACGTCTCCCTATATCATACGGGAACGAGGGGCTTCTGTCAAGGGAAAAGCGGGATCTTCCCGCCAAAAAGTTTGAAAAGTCCCACTGGCAAGTATTCCGAAAAAGAAAACCGCGGCTGTTTGCAGTCGCGGTTTTCCGAACGGGACGGAGAAGGATTGTTTACACGCCGTAGCCCAGGGCGTTCATGCAGTATCCGAACATCCACGTCCAATGGAGGCTTTCGTGGGTGAGGTAGTCGAACTGCTCCTTGGGAGGCCAACCGCTCTCCTCGGTAAAGACTGCGGGGGTTTCGCATTCGCCCCTACGCAGATCCTCGGCGAAGATCAGATTGCCCGCCGGCATGATGAAGCCCTCGTCCTCGGAGATGGATTCCCAGTAGCGCAGGCATCCGCTCCACTTGGGCATCCAGTTGTCGTAACGGGTGTTCCAGTAGGTGTGGGCACCCTCTCTCTGCAATGCCTCAGGCTCCGCCTCCATGCGCCAGGTCGCCTCGGCCACCTCGGCTTCGTAGAGGGTGAGGGTGTCGGATACGTTGCCCGTGGCGGGGTCGGTGTCGCTCCAGGTCAGGGACAGCGTGGTGAAGGCCATGCCGGGGGCATCGGTGGGAGCGGCGGTGGAGAGCAGGAGATGCTCCCCCGTGTTGCAGTCCTGCATGAGCGCGAACAGCCCCTGTAAGCGGCGGGTGTAGCAGCCCAGCACGGTGCCGTCGGTATCCAGCACGTCCAGATAGAGATACTGGGTATGGAGCTGGCCGGGATTCCGGTAGACCGCCACACGGCAGACCGCGTAGATCCGCTCGCCTTGGCGGGATATTGGGAGGAGAACGTAGGTCTCACCGTCCATCATGACGGTCTCGGGTAGGTCGGGGGTCATGGGACCCGCCACAGACAGAACCGCATCGGGATCGGGCAGGACGGGGGGCTCAGGCTCGTCGGAAAGATCGGGAGCCTCGTAGCCCAGGGACTCCAGCAGGTAGAAAAAGGTGAGACGGAAGTTGTCGGGGAGGGTTTGGGTGTACTCGTAATAGTCCATATAGCCCTCGGTGGAGACCAGCTCGGAGGGGCAGACCGTGGGCTCGTGGGGGGTGTCCAGACCGTTCACCAGAATGCGGTAGCCGCGGCGGGAGGCCGCCTTCAGATAATTGAAGTCCGAGTGGCCGTAATGACGCCCCAAATTTTCCTTGTTGCGGTCCCAATCCTCAAGCATATCGCCTTTTTCGCTTTCCCACGGATAAAAGTCGAAAGCCCAGGAGCCGTTGGCATCGCTGACATTGTGGGTGGATTCATACAGGCTCAGCGCGGAGGTGTCGGACTCATCCGACCAGTACAGATTGGAGACCATGCCCTTCATTTCCACCCGTCCCTTGTCGATGAAGGAGGCTGTGAGCTCCAACAGCACCAGACTGTCGGGATTGTCAATACTCTGGAACAAAAGCACCGTACCGAGGATCTGCTTGACGTGGGTAGCCAGTACTTGGCTGTTTTCATCCAGTACGTCCACGTACAGGTATCGCACAAAGGGGTCGCTTCCGTCCTTGTAGAGAGCGATACGGGAGACGTAGGGGGTGTTTTGGCTGTACTGGTTCGAGATCATGCGGGCGTAGGTGACGGTGGTGCCCACCGGAATGGCATCCTCGGGCAGATCGGGCTCTATGGCAGGGGCACCCGCCGCGATCTCATCGGGGTAGGGATCGTAGGAGGGGGAGGGGATGGTGATCTCGGTGTCATTTCCGTCTGCGGGCGGTGTGTAGGAGCCGCCGCCCTGGAGGTTCACGCCCTCGCACATACGCGCCATGAGGGTCTCGTAGGGGGTGGCGAATACCGATTCTGCGGCGGCGCGGCTGAGCGCAGGCTCAGCGCGGGAGTATACGCGGGGGGAATCCTTGTCGGTCATGCCGTCCATGAGTGCCGCGTAGCCCCCGGGGGCATCCAGAGACGCCAGGGTCAGATCCGTCCAATAGCTGCCCAAACGCTGGGTCAGGTTGGCCAGAGCCGCCTCGGACAGAGGAAGCTTCTGCTCGCCGCTGTGCCAGTAGCCCGCCTCCAGGAGGATGGACTCAATGCGGTTGACCTCGGGCTCCTCGTCGCAGGGGAAGCACCACTTGAAGGCTATGGGCGTACAGTAGAAGACGGCCTTGCCCTGGTGGGCGGAGGCGGTCAGGGTGAGCAGGGTGATGGCGGTCTCGTCCTCGGTGCTCTGAAGCAGGAGGAACAGATTGTCGTTCAAGGCCTCGGTGTAGGTGTAGAGGATGCTTCCGTCCTTGTCCAGCACCTCCACGTAGAGGTCTCTTCCCCGCCAGTCCTCGTAGAGGGTGAAGCGCGCCACGCCGTTGTGGGTGCCCGACTCGTTCGTGATGGGGATGCGGGTGAAGGTCATGCCCACCATGGCCGCGTCAGAGGAGATCTGGGAATCAGGCGCGGGGGGGGGAGCCTTTTGCAGGATGTCCACCATATCGGCATCCTCGGGACCCAACAGCTCATAGGCCTCGGTCTCGGGGAGGATGGGGGCGGTTTCGGTGGTATCGGTGGTGTCTGCGGGCGGGGTGAACCAATCCCCCCGTAGGGAAAGACCCACCAGTCCTCCGGCGGCCAGCAGGACAGCGGTCAGCGTGGCGGCGATCACGGCGGCTGTGGCCTTCGGGAAACGGCGGCGGGGGGTGGAAGCGGGCGGCGGCAGGATCACGGCGGCGGATGCCTCGGGCAACGTGCTTTCCGCGATATAGGCGTCGTCAATCTGGGAAAAAGCCAGGTAGGCGGTAAGACCGTTCATAGTGTGTACCCCCTTTCGGTGAGGAATGCCCGCAGCTTTCTGCGGGTACGGGAGACGCGGAGGGTGACGGCGTTTACGGTGAGCCCGTAGGCTGTAGCCAGGGCTTCCATGGAATAGCCGTGCCAGTAACGGCCCACGAAGAGCTTGCGTTCGGCGGCGGGGAGCTGACCCAAAAACTCGTTGAGCAGGGCAGGGAGGGCGTCGGCGGCTTCGTCGGGAGCCGGGATGCATTCGGCCAGCTCCTCCAGAGAGAGGTCAAAGTCCCGATTCCGCTTCTTCGCCTTGTTTTCGTGGTAGCGGTTGATGGAGATATTCTTGACGATACGCCCCAGAAAGGCTTGCAGGGAGTTGGGACGGGTGGGGGGAATGGAATTCCATGCTTTGAGGTAGGTATCGTTGACGCACTCCTCGGCATCCCGGGAATCCGAGAGGATGCTCAGGGCGAGACGGTGGCAGAATGGCCCGTACTTTTCGTCGGTGCGCCGTATGGCCTGCTCGTCGCGGGCAAAGTAGAGCGTCACGATCTCGGCATCGCTGAGGGGGGCGGTAGGGTCTGCGGCTGACATGATGTTGGAGTCCTCCTTTTCGGTGATGTGACAGCCTGATGGGCGGTTCACCCTGTATGACAGGAAAACGGGTGGAAATCTGTCATGAAAGAGCAAAAAAATATGAAAAATATCCCGTCGCTTCCGGTACGGTGAGCTACGGGATGACTGTATCAGCGGTTTTGCGTATGCCCATGCCTACGGGAAAGGTTGCACGGCGGTTTGGGGCAAGCCGTCGGCTTTCTTCCTTCTCATCCGCTTCAGCATACCCAGAAGCATGGGGGTATTGTAGCGGAGAGCCATGGTGGGCAGGGCGTTGAGGATGAGATTGATGACCGCAACGGGAAGGGCGATGGTGAGGGCGCAGAGGCCCGGGAGCGTCAGCATGATCAAAAGCCCCAGCGGGTAGCAAAGCCGATGGGTCAGCACCCCCTTGTGGCATTCCACGATGTATTTCTCAATGTAGGCGGGGTCGTCGGGAGCCCGGAGCCGCTTTTTGCTGAAGCCGCCGATGCCGCCCAAATCGGGGATATGATCCTTCCACGCGCGCACCCCAAGCTTGAGGTAGAGCTTCTTTTCCCACGGGCGGACACGGTAGCGGGGGGACTCGGCGGGGTAGAGGCGGTCGGGGGTAAGGCGGATGGCCAGGGCGGCCAGACTGTCCAGGGCGATCTGCAAGACCACGCAGAAGATCACCGCGACGATGCCGTACAGGGGAGAGGCTATCCCGCAGGCGATATTGATCCCCGCGATGACGGCCATGGCCGCCCCAATGATGGATAAGTAGAGCTTCATGCCTGCGTGTCCTCGCTGTAGACCAGAGGGATCCCGTAAAACTCCTCGTAGACCTTTACCCAGGCCTCGTAGTTCTCCTGCCGCATCTTCTCCTTGCGGGCGGGGAGGGGAAGGGTAGGATCGGGATAGATGGCGGGGAGGATATGGACCGTAAAGGCCTGGACGGGGAAGCCGTCGCCGTCCATGGTGTCGGTGTCCTCCATGGTGATGAAGAAGGGGATGACGGGAGTCTTGTTCAGCACCGCCAGGGCGAAGGCTCCCTCCTGCATGGGGCGGGGCTTGCGGTAGTTCCACCACATCCCCTGCTCGGGGTAGATCAGAATGGACTCGCCGCGGCCGAGAAGGGTTCGGACAGCCTGATTGAACTTCTTCATGGTGGCGGGCTGGCTGGACAGGGGCAGGGTGTTGCAGTGCTTCATCATGAGGCCGAAGGGCTTGGGAGGATTGGTGTAGTTGCCCTCGCGGATGACCTTGTAGAGCATTTTCCCCTCCGCATGATCGCGGATGGCCCGCCAGACGGCGTAGTTGTCTCCCACGCTGAAATGGTTGCAGGTGATGAGCTTGCCTCCCTTCACGGCGGTGAAGTTCTCAATGCCCCGCACCTCCTTGATGACCAGCTGGCCGTTTTGGATGAGGGTCTCGAAGAACTTCTCCCCCGCGCGGTTGGCGATGCGGCTCATGATCTTATTTTTCAGCTTCTTGTTGAGGTAATCCACCTTATCGGGCATGAGGGGGTAGGTCTCGGGGTCGTCCTCCACGTCCAGGTGCCAGAGCTGTTTTTTCTCCAGCTCGGCGATGCGCTCCAAAAGCAGGAGCTTGTGGGCAGATTGTTCCATGGTGCTGTTTACCTCCCGCAAAGCTTGGTCACAAAGGTGTAATCGGAATCCACGATCTTCAGCGCGTGATCCAGGATCTCGTGAGCCATGGCGGACTTCTCGGCCTTCTCATCGTCCCCGAAGGCCTCCTTGCGCTCCATGATCTCCCCGTAGAAGGGGGACTTTTCTGCGTACTGCCAGAAATGCTCGCCGTACATGACGTCGTCGTACTGCCAGGGCTTTTTATAGAGGGCGTAGTGGACGATGTTCAGATCTCCCTCGCAGGGGATGGGCAGAGGCTCCTTGTTCCAACCGCTGGGAAGGGTGAGGATCTTACCGTCGCAGAGGTAGTTGAGGTAGGCCTGATCGGGGTCCAGCAGATCAAAGTCGTGACGGGTGATGAGCTCAATGAATTTTTCTTCAATTCTATGTGTGCGGAACTGCGCAAGATCCACCACCAATACGCCGGCGTTGACGTACCCGTCGGGATTGACACCCAGAGCTTTTTCGGCGTAGATGCGGAACTCGGGGGTGCTTTGCACGAACATCTCGGGGCCTGCGGCGAAGATGTTCCCGCCCAGATCGATGTGGTAGAGCTCGGCAATGTCACCCAGCACCACCAGGTCGCAGTCCAGGTAGATCACACGGTCGTACTGCGGGAACAGGGAGGCGATGAATAAACGGTAGTAGGTCACCACCGAGAAGTGGTAGACGTTCTTGAAGCGGGACTGGATATCCTTGACCTGCTCGGTGATGTCCACGAAGTCGATGGTAAAGCCCTCGCATTCATTGCGCTTGACCAGGTCGATACTTTCCTGCTTGATGCCCGTATTGAGAATGATGAGACGGTAGTTATAGGCTTTCGAGGCGTTGCGGATCAAGGAGGAGATGGCAACGTCCAGATAGGGCACGTAGCGATCGTCTGTGGTAAAAAAAATCGGGATTTCCTCATGAGTCGTGTATCGGATGTCGTTGGTCATGGGTTGTACCTCCGGTCATTGTTCGGCTCATTATACCACATCGTTGTTGGAATGTCAACAACTTTCGAGCGTTCGCGCGTATACTGTGGCGCAGATGGGGGCAACGCGCGGGAGATTTAGGGGAAACTGACGGGAGAATCGGAGGGAAACCGGCAGTAGAATCCCGCAAAAACGGTTCGACAGAAGGATATTGGCAGGAGAATGGGGTAGCTTTTCGGGAGAACCGACAAAAAAGACCCGCAAGCAAACGGACCGGGTGCTCTGTTATGCTTGCGGGATACAGACGATGCATACAGCGGGGTCAGGGCGTGTCCTCCAAGGCCTTCCGCTCGGCTCCCGACAGCTCGCCGTAGGCGTTCTCAGAGAGGTAATCGTAGATGCAAAGGGTGCCGTAGGGCTCAGCCTCGTAATTCAGATCTCCCTTGTAGTACACGTCCACGTAAACAGCCAGAACAGGGGTGTCGGTCACCGTCATGTCAATGCCGTCAAAGGTAAGCCGACGGTAGTTGTACATGAGACTTTGGGCAGGGACGCTTTCGGTTGCGTAGTAGCGGACGAACTTCACGGATTCGGGATCATTGCCCGCGTTGTCTGTCAGATCGGCGGGAGTCAGGTCATAGGCTACGTACAGGGTCACGTCGTAAAGCTCCTCGGTGCGGTCGGGGGTCTCGGCCAGGCCGTAGTCCTCCATCAGATGGCGGATGGTGGCGTTGTTGTAGCGGAACAGAAGCTGTACCTGGTTCGCCTCCACGATAAAACGCGCTTCCTTGGCGGAGAAGTAGCTGTAGTTCTTGTCCCGCACCGAGGTGGTGTCCATTTGGTTCTGGGTGAAAACGGTCAGCTCCCGCCCCTCGGCCTGCGCTGCCCGATACGCCTCCCGCAACGGGTCGTTGACAGACAGAGACTTGACCTCAGAGGGGATGATGGTGGAGAAAAAGGCTCTCCAGATGAAGAAAACGATGGTGCCGAAGACCAGAATGAGACCGATGGCCTTGACCGTCAGCCGCGCGATCTTAGCAAACAGGGATTCCTTGACTTGCTCGCTCATGGGTTGTCCTCCGTATGGGTCTCGCCCATGGCCTCTCGCTCCTTCATGAAGCGGAGCTTGTCCAGGGCGTTTTGCAGAATGATCTCAGCCGAAAGGGTGTCGATGACCCCCTTTCGCTTGGCTCCCTTGGTGTCGGTCTCGTTGAGGTAGCGGGAGGCGGCCATGGTGGTCATGCGCTCGTCCTGCATCACCACGGGGATCTCCACCGCCAGGGCGGTCAGAGCCTCCCGGAGCAGTCCTGCGAATTTCTCAGCGTGTTGGGCGCGGGGGCCGTGGGAGCCGTCCATGTTGACGGGAAGCCCCACGACCACGGCGACCACGGCGCGCTCCTTGGCTACCTGCGCCACGGCGGCGGCGGTTTTCTGCATCCCCCCCACTGAGATCTGGGTGATCCCCGAGGCGAGGGTGCGCATCTCGTTGGAAATGGCCAGCCCCGTCCGCTTGTCGCCGAAATCGACGCCCAGGAGCTTGCCTTTGGTTTGGAGAAGTTGGTTCATGAGAATATATCCTTAATCTTTGTTTGTTTTCAAATTTGGGTTTGTCGAAGAGATACAAGATACAGAGATACAAGATACAAGATACAGAACGGATTATGCCGCAAGGTTATTTCATATCTTGTATCTTTGTATCTTGTAACTTGTATCTTACAGAAAAACTACAACTTACCGTTTCGGCCTCTCCGCCTTCCCCCTCGCCGTCAGCTGAATAATCAACATCAGGTCGTCGGGCTGTACCTTGGCCTCGTGGGCGGCGCGGCAACGGCGGATCTCCCCGCATTTTTGACACTTGGAGATGATGATATACCCCTTCTTGGGGTCGGGCTCGGCCGAAATGGGCTCCAGATCACCCCCGCAGGGGTTGGCGCGGTCGCCGGGGTTGATGTCCACGTGCCGCGACCAGAGGCAGAAGGGGCAGTGGTTGCGGGAGGAGTAGCCCAGTGGCTTGACTTCCTTGCCGCAATGGACACAGACAAAGCCGTCGTCCAGCTTGGAAAAGCGTTTCTGTTCCATGGGGGCTCCTTTCATAGGATACAGGATGATTGTAAAGTCGGTTTGAACTTACTTGTTCTTGTAATATGCTTCCAAGACCGCTCCCGCTGACATAGCCGAGTAGGAGCCGCCGCCTGCCCGCTCGATGACCGAGACCACCACGATCTCGGGATTTCTGGAGGGCGCGCAACAGATAAAGAGACCGTTTTCGGTGGATTTCGCACCGGTCTGGGCCGTACCCGTCTTACCCGCCACCGTGACGGGGACACCCCGCATATAGCGGCTGACCTCGGTCGAGGTGGATACCATCTGCTCCATGCCCTCGATGACGGTCAGGCGGTTGGCCTCCGACAGAGAGAAGGAGTTGAGAGCCTTGGGGGCCGTCACCAGAATATCGGTACGGTCGGAAAAATCCCGCACCTTCAGGAGCAGGTGAGCTGCGTAGCGGGTGCCGCCGTTGACCAGGGTGGAGGTGTATACCCCTAACTGTAGGGGGGTGAAGGCGTTATCCGACTGCCCGATGGCGGCGGCGATGGTGTCGGTGGGCTGCCACTCCAAACCGTGCATATCGGCGCGGTGGTCGGGACCCGCCAGAGAGCCCCGCTGTTCTCCCAGCTCGATCCCCGTGGCATCCCCCAGACCGAACATACGGCAGTAGAGATTCATGTTGGTGATGCCCAGCCGTCTGCCCAGATCGTAGAAGTAGCAGTTGCAGGACACCCGCAGAGCCTCGGCGGCGTTGATCCAGCCGTGCTGCTTGACAGCACCCGAGCTGTTGTGGATCCAGCAATCGGGCTGGTAGCTCTGGTAGTAGGTGTAGGTGCCCGCGCACTCCAGCTTGGTGGAGGCGGTGACGGTCCCCTCGGTGAGGGCGGCGGCCACCATGCCGGGCTTGAAGGTGGAGCCGGGGGCGTAGAGACCGTTCAGAGCGCGGTTGAACAGGGGAAGGGCGTCGTCGGCGTAGAGGGCGTCGTAATCGCGGTTGAAGGTGGAGAGATCGTAGGTGGGGTAGGAGGCGATGGCCAACAGCTCCCCATTGTCCGGATCCATGGCCACGATGGCACCCGCCTTGCAGTCGTCTCGGTGGTAGGTGTTCCGTATGTAGCGGACGTTCTCGGCCAGAGCCTCCTCGGCGGCGATCTGGAGGTTTATGTCAATGGTGAGGTACACATCCTTGCCCGCCACGGACTCGGTCTTCATGTACTCCCGGATGATGTTGCCGTCGTCGTCCTCGACCACTACCTTGATGCCGTCCTGCCCGTGGAGATACTCCTCAAAGGCGGCCTCACAGCCCGATTTGCCCACGATGGCGTTCATGGCGTAGCCCAGCTCCTTGTAGTAGTCCCATTCCTCCGCGTAGATCGGGCCCGTCTGCCCCAGAATGTGGGAGGCATAGCCGGGGAAGCAGTAGACCCGCGTGGCTTCGGTGGAAAAGCCAATGCCCGCGATGCCCAGCTCCTTTTCATGGGTGATGGTCTCCATGGTGACGTCCTTAGCCAGAACGTAGTCATTGGCGCGGGAAAAGCCCACGGCCTCCATGCCCCAGAGGACACGGATGAGGCGGTCGATATCGGCGTTCCCGTACAGGGGAGAGCCGTCCTCTCCCTTGGCGTCCAGCTCGTATTCCTCCACGAAGTATGCGGTGAGCCGCTCCGCCGGGATGCAGGACAGGGGATCTGCATCGTAGTAATCGTTAGCCTCCGCCGTATTCATGCGCTTCTCGTTCTTGATGCGCAGAATGGCCTCGCGGCGCAGACCGTTGGTTTGCACCACGTTCAGAAAGGTGTCGTAGGTATCGGAGGCGGGATCGGCGGCGATGGATTTGTAGGTGTAGTTTGGATAGTAGCCGTCCAGAGGGAAGTCATAGGTGCAGAAGCGGCTCACCTCCCCGCAGGCCTCCAGCGTATGGAGGGCGCGGAGCACCGTATGGTTGCGGGAGACCTGATCCTTGGGAAGGACGGAATAATCCAGGGTCAGGTTGTAGGTATAGGCGTTGGTGACGAGTGGTACACCGTTGCGGTCATAGATCTGCCCGCGAACCGCCTGTACCACCACGGTACGCTCGGTGGTCCCGTCTTGCCTGTGCCCGCCGATATTTTCGGAATTCAGCTCCAGTATGCCCAGACGAATGACGTAGACGGCGCAGATCGCCAGAAAGGCGATCCCCAGCCCCCACAGGCGGGATATGGACTTGGAGGGTGTGCGGGCGGCCATGGCGGACTCCTTTCTTGGGACGTTGGTAGGCGATTGAAAAATATTTCAAATTTGGGTTTGTCGAACTGTTTGTTTGTGCCTCGCCCGCGTTATTTGCCCGGGCTATTTGCCCGGGCTATGTGC
>JAGBAS010000038.1 GCA_017938885.1 Clostridia bacterium | reverse complement strand
TGTTTTCGATCAGGTTTTCCAGCTCGCGGATATTGCCCAGCCAGTCCAGGGAGCGCAGGATCTTGCCCAACTCCATGGACAGCTCCTTGTGCTTGCTGTACTTTTGGTTGTACTTCTCGATAAAGTGGACGGCCAGGGGGATGACATCGTCCCGCCGCTCCCGCAGGGGCGGCAGGCGCAGGCACAGGACGCGGACCGTCGGGGACGCCGGTCCCTACAGAGGAGGGAGTGCTTCCCTGTCCTTTTTTATTGCGGTTTACATAGTAGTTGATGTAATCCTCGGCGGTGATGCGTTCCTGGGGAGGATGGGCCGTAGCCTTGGGATTGAGATCGATCCCCTCGACGGGCTTTGAGACGGGGTTCATGTCCATAGCCACCTGTCGTTTGCCCAGGGACTCGGGGCGGCTCGTTTCGATGGGGGTGGTCATGTCCGACACCCGACCGCCGCCGGGGGCGATGGGCTTCTTTTCGGGGGCGGCGAACTCGGGGCGGGTGACATTCTGCTCCAAAGCCTGGCGGACGGCGTAGTAGACCGCCTCGAAGACCGGCTTTTCGTTGGAGAACTTCACCTCCAGCTTGGCGGGGTGGACGTTGACGTCCACACGGGCGGGGTTGAGGTGAATATTCATGACACAAGTAGGATACTTTTCGGGAGGGATGTAGGACACGAAAGCCTGCTCCAGAGCGGCCTGGGCGGTGCGGCTGCGGACGAAACGGTTATTGATGAAGAAATTCTGACCGTTGCGGTTGGCCTTGACGTTATCGGAACGACCGATGAAGCCGGTGATGCGGATGCCCTCGTGCTCGCTGTCCAGAGGCAGGAGGCGGGAGGCGAAGTCCTTGCCGAAGACCGCCCAGATGGCGCTCTTGAGCTGACCGTCCCCGGCGGTCTCCAGTTTGGTGACGCCGTCGGTGATGAGGCGGACGGCAATTTCGGGATGGGAGAGAGCCACCCGCTCCACGTTGGCGGAAACCGCCATGGACTCGGTGGCATCCCGCTTGAGGAACTTGCGGCGGGCAGGGACGTTCCCGAACAGGTTCTCCACGATGATGGTGGTGCCGTCCCGACAGCCCCGCTCGGAGATGCCCACCATCTGCCCTCCCTTGATCTCCAGCATAGCGCCCATGTCGTCCTCGCGGCGCTTGGATAGGATCCGCATATCCGAGACCGAGGAGATGGCGGCCAGGGCCTCACCGCGAAATCCCAGGGTCAGGATGCCGTCCAGATCCTCGGCGTTGCGAATCTTACTGGTGGCGTGGCGGCGGATGGCCATGGGGAGGTCCTCGGCGGACATACCGCATCCGTCGTCGGTGACCCGCATGAAGGTGACGCCGCCGTTCTGGATCTCCACGGTGATGTGCTTGGCCCCTGCGTCGATGGAGTTCTCCATCATCTCCTTGATGGCAGAGGCGGGGCGGTCCACCACCTCACCCGCGGCGATGAGGTTGGCGACCTCGAAGGATAGGACTTGGATGTTACCCATGGCGTTTTCCTTTCTTGAATAATGAGAAAAATGAGGGGCGGGCTTTCGTCTCACCGACCATACCGAAATAGTGCTTGGTCTCTTCCATAAACGCTTCGATCAGCTCGCGGCGGTCGCCGCCCTGCTTCAGACAGTCGATCCAAGCGCCGTCCACCATGCAACCCGCGTCGAAGCTCACGTCATATTTGGCGGAGGAAAGGAGGGGGATATCCTCCGCGTCACCCAAACAGAACAGGTAGCCGCACAGGACGCGCAGGTAGATATGCCCGTCCGAGCCGTGCTCCTTCAATTCCTTGATCTCATCCCGAAGCAGGGCTACGATCTCGGCTTTGTCGATGGTCTGGAAATCAAAGCCGTATTTCAAAACAAACTGTTCAGCACGGGCTTCGTCGGACATGGCGGGCTCCTTTCTATGGTTTATATACCGAAACTCAAAAATGCGGTTCAGACAAAGCGAAACGGATTCTCAATCTCGTTGACTCCGAACACGCGGCACGTTCCCCGCCACATAGCTCTCGCATGAATGCGGTCATGCCAAATAAAACGGCGGAGTATTTTGCGAAGCGACCAGTATTCACCGTAGCTTCCCTCGATCACGGGCTTTTGCAGAAAATCGGGTTCGGCTTCCAGCGCGTCAAAGCCTCTTTTGCGGCATTCGTATATATCTCCGTCATTTTCGGCATCCACACCGATCTCTCCGAAGTAGTAGGCATTGACACTCTTGGTATGCGCGTACATCTCACGGGCGGTGTGGGGGACTTGACCGTAAAAGGTCTTGCGGAGGGGAGACAGACCCGCATCCTTGTCGGGGATGGACTCATACAGAGCCTGAAAATCCTTGGCGGAGCGCAAGGCGAGCGCCTTCAACCCCTCGTATTCCTCCCTTGTCAAAGGAGCCTTTTCACGGTCAAATATGGCGTCGGAATCAGCGTCGCGGATATCCAACTCGGACTCCTTTTCCTCGGCGATCACAATTTCGATCAGATCGGGGACAGGGTCACCCCTCCACGCGAGATAGGACTTGATCTCGGCGGGCATTTTGGTGATCGCCACGGAAAGGCTCTCTCCCCGCGTAAACGCGCCGGGGAGATCAACGGCGTACAAAAGGGTATCGCCGCGGTTATGCTCCCAAAAGCATGGTATTTTCATGGCAGCTCCTTAAAAAGTAACTGTCACCCGCCCTTGGCACTCCCCCTCATAGCTCTTCCCGCTCTCGGTGGCAAGCCTCCACTTCCCCGCCTCGATACGCAGATCAAAGACCTCACCGAAGGCATGGATATGGGTCAGCTCGAACCGCCCCAGGTCCTCGGGGATGATCGTGTTGAAGGAGAATCTACGGAAGCCCAGGGGCTGTACCGCCAGGATGCCCTCGGTGATGATCTGGCAGAAGAGGGCGCTTTCGGCGCTCAGGTGACGTTGGCCGCCCTCGGGGTAGGCCTCCACGGCGTAGGGGACGTGATCGCCCAGCAGTCGCTTCTCGCAGTAGTCGAAGAGGTAGTCGGTGGCGGTCTTGCGGAGGGCTTTTCCCGCCTCGGGGTCGGTCTCGGAGAGGATCACAGCGGCGCGGTACATCCCCCGCAGGCCGTAGAGAGTAGATCGATCCCACGCCACGGCGGTGCCCTCCTCGGAGAGCTGTCCCGCCTCGCTGTAGAGGTGGGGGGAGGTGATGGCCTCCGCCGTACCCTTCGCGTGGGCGGCGATATCCATGCAGAGGGGGAGGCAGATCCAGGAGCGGAGGGTGGTGTTTCCTTCGTAGTATTTGTAGGTATCAAAGCCGTGGACCTCACCCGCAAAGTAGGCTTCGGTCTCGGCCTCAATGGTGGCGGCGGCTCTACGGTAGGTCTCGGCCAGATGGGGCTCGCCCATCTCGTCGGCCAGGGACGCGGCGGTGCGGAAGCCCCCCAGGGCCAGCATATTGGTGGAGAGATTGATCTGCCCCGCAGGGAGTCTGCCCTCCAGCTCATCGGAGTCCGAGGGGATCAAGCCCCTGTGGATGGGGTTATCCATTTTGCGCAGGTTATACTCAGCGCACCATTGGATGGCCTTCCAGAGGGCGTTACCCTCCCCCAGCCGACCGCTGACAAGGGCGTAGCGGGTGGCGCCGAAGAGGTACATGGCGGCGTCGCCTCTGTCCCCCGCGCCGTTCCAGAAGTCCAGCCCCTCGGCGATGATGGAGGAGGGGATGGGCTCGTAGCGGTCGTCCATGTGGGGGTAGTACCACGCGTAGGCGTTGTAGGCGGCGTTCAGCTGAAACTCGTCCCCCGTCCACGCCTGCCACGGCCCCGCGTACTCGGCCTGATCGTTGCACCAGACGGCGGCGTAGTAGGAGGTGCCGCCGGGGGAGTGGACGTCACCGTTTCGGGTGCGGAAGATGCTCTCACCCGCGCGGAGCTTGGCGAAGTGGAACATGGTGTCGAGGGTGGGGAGGTCGGTGGTGAGGGTGAGGGGGGTGGTGAGGGCTTTTACACGGTTCGCGCGGGCCTGCCATTCTTCACCCACATCCACCGTAAGGGTTGGCTCATGAGCAAGACGGGCAGAATAACTGACTGTAATGACGGCCGCTTCATCAGATCCCAGAACAACACGGTCACCATCACACGTCCACGAGACCGTGCGCTCCACGATATTGATCCCGTAAGGACCGCGAACACGGTAGAACTCCTTTGTTCCCAACTCTGAAACAGACAGGGTAACGGGTTCTTTTCCCGTATGCACGACAAGGATATGTTCACAAAGCGAGGCTTGGTCAGGACTGGGAAAGAGCGTTCTACACACTTGGAGGTCAGCACAGCGGCTTGTAATATCCAAGAAACCGTTGTGCAAGCTGATGGATTCCGGATGCTCACGCATGGAAACTCCATTGACAAAAAGCTTCGGTACAGCATGATCCGGCACATCGCATTGAAGGGATCCATGGGTATTATTCGGGAAAATACGGAGCATGGGGAACACGGTGTGGCGGTGGAGACACAGTTCCCCGCCACGAATACCGTATGTGATCACAGCGGAGGTATACGATCCGCTCATTTCCAGAAAATCAGTATGATCCTCGGGGTGCTTTTGGCAATCCCAGATCAGCTCTTCGTGGTCATCCCACATTTCCCAACGGTTGGACATGAATACCTCCCGAATACTTATCTGTATCTCTTCTTCCACTCAAACATCAGCGACATACACTCAAAGGGCGACAGGGTATTGAGATCCACCTGCCGCAGCTCCTCGATGAGTTGCTGATCCAGCATATCGTCCATGGTGATGGCGGCACCGTCCACGGTGCGGTCATCTACTGCGGGCTTCTTGGTACCCGTTCCCGAGGCATCCACCGCGTCGCGGACGGCCTTGGAGGACTCCTCCACGTGGGCCAGCACCTCGCGGGCACGCTTGATGACCTCGTTCGGCAGACCCGCCAGCTTGGCCACCTCGATACTGTTTACATATATTTAAGCAAATCAATCATATCGTCAATAACAATCAATCCTTCGGGAAGTTCACCGTATGTGTTTCTTTCAAACTTATACAAAACAGGTGTCATCCCGACAGCTCGGCTTCCCTCAACATCTACTTTCACTTTGTCTCCAACATACCAGATGTCCGCAGGCGACAGCTTGCTTCGTGTAATTCCGGCATCAAATATATAATGATTCGGTTTACGCACACCGTAATCACTGGATGCAATGACAAACTCAAAGTGATGATGGGGGAATAATTCGTTAAGAGTATTTCGGAGCAGATCACCACTGAAGTCGATATTGGAAATAACAGCCGTTCGTATTCCCATTTCATGTAGTTTGTCAAGTAGCTCGCTTGCATGAGGAATCGGAACCTTGACTACATCCTCAGTCCAAATGATACGCTCGATTTCGTCAATAGAAATGGAAAATTTCAATCCCAAAACATCGTATACCAATGTGAGTATCGTCTTTTCGGGAACTTCGAAAAGCTGTTTGCGACTTTCATCAAAAAGGGCAAAAATTTCACTGGTGCGTTGGTCGATCTCCTCTGCCGTCAAATCATGAGGGTTCTCTGAAATGTATGGCATCAAGGCTCTGACACCTTTCAAAGAATCAAACTCTGAGTATTCCAGCAATGTGCGCCCAACGTCAAATATGACCATTTTCGGTTGCATTGTTACACTCCTAACCATGCGTCATGGCAGTCGAAATGATCGCTACTTGCACAGAATCGCTGCCTATATCATCTGTATCTCTTCTTCCACTCAAACATCAGCGACATACACTCGAAGGGCGACAGGGTATTGAGATCCACCTGCCGAAGCTCCTCAATGAGCTGCTGATCCAGCATATCGTCCATGGTGATGGCGCCATCGTCTACCACGGGCTTCTTGGTGCCCGTGCCCGAGGCGTCTACCGCGTCGCGGACGGCCTTGGAGGACTCCTCCACGTGGGCCAGCACCTCGCGGGCGCGCTTGATGACCTCATTGGGAAGACCCGCCAGCTTGGCCACCTCGATGCCGTAGCTGTCGTCGGTGGAGCCGCGAACGATCTTACGCAGGAACGTAATGGAATCCCCCCGCTTCTTGGCGGCGATGTGGTAGTTGACGATGCCGTCGTAGGACTCCTCCATGGAGGTCAGCTCGTGATAGTGGGTCGCGAATAGGGTCTTGGCGCCGATCTTGCGCCCTGCGGTGTACTCCATGATGGCGCGGGCGATGGACATACCATCAAAGGTGGAGGTACCACGCCCAACTTCATCATAGATGATGAGGCTCTTCTTGGTGGCGTTGCGGAGGATGTAGGCCACCTCGTTCATCTCCAGCATGAAGGTGGACTGACCGCTTGCCAGATCGTCCGACGCGCCCACACGGGTGAACATCTTATCCACCACGCCGACAGAGGCCTCCACGGCGGGGACGAAGGAGCCGATCTGGGCCAGGAGGACGATGAGGGCCACCTGGCGCATATAGGTGGATTTACCCGCCATATTGGGGCCCGTAATGAGCATGAGGCGGTTGTCGCGGGTGTCCAGCAGGACGTCATTGGGGACGAAGTAGCTGTCCTTGACGAAGCGCTCCACCACGGGGTGGCGGCCGTCCTTGACGGTGATGGTATCGCTGTCGTTGATGTCGGGGCGGACGTACTGGTAGCGGGAGGCCACGTTGGCGAGAGACTGGAAGCAGTCCAGCTCGGACAAAAGCCTGGCGGTACGGCGGACGCGGGCCTCTCTCTGGGCCACGAAGTCGCGAACCTGGTTGAACAGCTCGTACTCCAGAGCGCAGAGCTTGTCCTTGGCGCCCAGGATGGTGGCCTCCATGTCCTTCAGCTCTTGGGTGATATACCTTTCGTAGTTTGAAAGGGTCTGCTTGCGTATGTAGGTATCGGGGACCATATCCACGAAGGACTTGGAGACCTCGATGTAGTAGCCGAAGACCTTGTTGTAGCCCACCTTGAGGGTCTTGATGCCGGTGCGCTCCTTCTCCTCGGCGGCTACCCGCTCCACCCAGCCCTGCCCGTCGGTCATGATGCTGCGGAGGCGGTCCACCTCGGGGTCGTAGCCGTCGGCGATCATACCGCCCTCACGGACCGTGAAGGGAGGCTCCTCGCAGATGGCGCGGTCGATCTCGGTGCAGATGTCCGTGAGGGTATCCAGCTCCCGCCAGATGCGGGACAGCTCCTCGGAGGTGCTGTCCTCCAAGAGGCGGCGCAATTCGGGCAAAACGGCGGCGGTGCTTGACACGGCGCGGAGGTCCTTGGCGTTGGCGGTGCCGTAGACGATCTTGGTGACCAGACGTTCGAGATCAAGAACATGGGACAGAAGCTCCCCGATCTCCTCACGCTTCATGAAGTTGCCGAACAGCTCCTCCACAGCCCCCTGACGGCGCAGGATGTGGGCGGGGGACAGGAGGGGATGCTCCACCCACTGGCGAAGCATACGGGCACCGGGGGAGGTCTTGGTGCGGTCCAGCACCCAGAGCAGGGAGCCCTTTTTCTCCTTGGTGCGCATGGTCTCGGTCAGCTCCAGGTTGCGGCGGGTGTTGACGTCCAGCTCCAGATACTGCCCCTCGCTGAAGACCTGTAGCTCCTTGATGTAGGAGATGTCGGACTTTTGAGTCTCGATGAGGTAGTCCAAAAGGGCGCCCACCGAGCAGACGATGGCGCGGTTCTGGAGGATATCCTCGCGGATATTGTCCCCGAACTGGGCGGCCACCAGCTCGCGGCAGGTGTCGGGATCATAGCGGTGGTTCTGATTGTCGTTCAGCATGGCTCCTTTGGCGTTCAGAAAATCCGCCGCCATGGGGAAACGGGACTTACCCAGGTTGGCAATGACCTCGCGGGGGGCGTAGGTGCCCAGCTCGTTGATGAGGTGCTGATCCGCCTCGCTTCCGTCCAGGACCGTAGCGAAGACTTGGGCCGTGGAGATATCGGCGTAGCAGAGACCGTACTCGGTGCCTGTGACGTAGAGGGAGCAGATGTAGTTGTTCCGCTGTTCGGGCAGGAGGGTGGACTCGATAACCGTACCGGGGGTCACCACGCGGATAACCTCGCGGCGCACAAGGCCCTTGGCGGTGGCGGGATCCTCCACCTGCTCGCAGATGGCCACCTTGTAGCCACGCTCAATGAGCCGCCCGATATAGGTATCCGCCGCGTGGAAGGGGACTCCGCACATGGGGGCGCGCTCGGCCTCCCCGCAGTCACGACCCGTCAGGGTCAGCTCCAGCACGCGGGAGGCGGTGATGGCGTCGTCAAAGAACATCTCGTAGAAATCTCCGAGACGGTAGAAAAGCAGAAAGTCCTTGTATTGCTCCTTGATCTCAAAATACTGCTCCATCATGGGAGTCATGGCGGTTACCTCTTTCTTAAACAAATACTCTAAGTCATCTAAAGCCTCCCCCTTTGGGGGA
>JAGBAS010000037.1 GCA_017938885.1 Clostridia bacterium | reverse complement strand
GTGGGCAGGCCTCGGTGAGATGCCCGAGGACACCGCCGTCACCTATCCCTTGGCCAAGTGAACACCCGTTTATGAACTTATGCGGCTCACCCTATCGTGAGCCGCAATTTTTTTGTGGGAATTCTCTTAAAAGTCTTTACAAATTAAGCGATTTATGCTATAATTTGTGCAGTAAGGAAAGGGAAAATTGCCAATCGTGAACAAGAAAACCACCCCTTTCCCTCAATCTGCAAACACCGGGAGGCACCATGAATCCGATATCTCAAATCAAGCTCTGCGCCTTCGCCGATGAGGCTGACGCGAACCGTTTGGGGCAGATCAAAGCTTTAACCGAAAACGGGATCTCCTACTTAGAGATCCGGGGCGTGGATGGCACCAATATTGCGGGCTTGTCCCGCGAAGCGGCTCTGCAATTCAAGTCCGAGCTGGATGCCGCAGGCATCCATGTCTGGTCCATCGGCTCTCCTGCGGGTAAAACCTCCGTCACGGGAGATTTTGAGCAGGATATTGCCCAGTTCAAGCATCTCTTGGACATGGCCGAGGTCTTCGAGGCCAAGCGCATCCGCCTTTTTTCCTTCTACGGCACGAACGGCGAGGATGCTTACTTCGACGAGGTCTGCCGCCGTCTCAATATCTTCTGCGACCTCTGCGACGAGCGGGGCGTCATCCCCTGCCACGAGAACGAGAAGGGCATCTACGGCGAGAACGCTCCCCATTGCCTGGCCATCCATAAGGCCGTTCCCCGCCTGAAGGCCGTTTTCGACCCTGCTAATTTTATTCAGTGCGGCCAGGACGTCATGGAGGCCTGGGAGATGCTTGCTCCTTACGTGGAGTACTGCCACATCAAGGATGCCGCCCCTGATGGCCACATCGTCCCCCCCGGCGACGGTATCGGCGCGCTCCGTGAGTATCTCCCCCTCTACGCCGCTCAAGGCGGTACGGTGCTGACATTGGAGCCACACCTGGCCCAGTTCGTAGGCCTCAAGGCCCTGGAGGGCGGCCGGGAGAGAAGCGAGGTGGGCGGTCTCAACTTCGAGAATAACCGCGTCGCCTTCGACCACGCTGTACACAAGCTGAAAGAAATTCTCAACGCCTGATATCCGAAAGGAGAATACCCATGTCAACCAAGCTGTGGTATGACCGCTACCGAAACGACTGGATCCACGCCCTGCCCCTGGGTAACGGCCGCGTGGGCGCCATGTTCTACGGAAGCCCCGACCGCGAGACCATCGAGATCAATGAGGAATCCTTTTGGAGCGGACGGCAGATCAAGGAGACCAACCACGCCACCCCCGCCGACCTCCAAAAAATCCGCGAGCTGATTTTTGAAAACCGCCTGGCCGAGGCGGCGCAGCTCAGCCGCGAGACCTTCCTGGCCGATCCGCCCCGTGTCCGCTTCTACGAGAGCCTTGGTGAACTCTTCATCGACTTCTCCGATAAGACCGACTTCACCGACTACAAAAAAGTGCTGGAGCTGTCCACCGCCACCGCCACCGCCGCGTGGAGGAAGGGAAGCACCGCCTATGAGAGCGAGTGCTTCGTCAGCGAGGCTTACGACGCCCTCTGCTACCGCGTGAAGGCCACCGCCCCCTTCTCCTGCACCGTCACCATGAAGCGGGGACAGGACGCCTATACCGCCGCCATCGCCCACGATACCCTGGTGCTCAACGGCCGTACCACCTATATCCCCGATCCCCAGTACGGCGACGGCGGAGAAGGAATGTCCTTCGGCGCGCGGATTAAGGTCATCTCGGACGGTGCTGTGCAGGCGCGGCACGATCATATTACCGTGACCGATGCCACCTGCCTCATCGTATACGGTGCCTTCGCCACCAACTACAACGTGGATCTCTTCGATATCGACGAGACCCGCGACTACCGCGCCGCCCTGACTGCCTGCATGGATCAGCTCTTGGCCGCCGACTATGAAACCGTCAAGTCCACCCACCAAAAGGACTTTGGAAAGCTCTTCTCCGCCCTCACCTTTGAGCTGGACGCCCCTCGCTTTGAGGACGAGCCCACCGACGCCCGCCTGGAAAAGGTCAAGTCGGGCCAGCGGGTGGACACCGATCTCCAGACCCTCTACTACCAGTTCGGCCGCTACCTCCTTCTGACCTCCTCGGGCATGAAGGCGACTTTGCCCGCTAACCTCCAGGGCATCTGGTGCAACGGCTTCCGTCCGCCGTGGGGCTCGGACTACCACACCAACATCAACCTCCAGATGAACTACTGGCCCGCCGAGACCGGCAACTGCTCGGATACGGTGAAGCCCCTGGTCCACTTCATGGAGATGCTCAGCCGCTTCGGCGAGCAGACCGCCCGCGACGAGTTCGGCGCGAGAGGCTGGTGCATCAACCACACCACCGACGTCTTCGGCCGCACCGGTGTCCACGATTCGGTGGATTGCGGCTTCTTCCCCATGGCGGGGCCTTGGTTGTGCCTGAACCTGTGGGAGCATTACGAGTTCACATCCGACCGTGACTACCTCCGCCGGATCTACCCCGTCCTGGCGGGCTCCTGCCGATTCCTGCTGGACTACCTCTGCGAGGCTCCCGAGGGCTACCTCACCACCGCCCCCAGCAACTCCCCCGAGAACAGCTTCTTCTACACCGAGCCCGACGGCACCCGCCGAGGCAGTATGCTGACCCACGGGGCTACCATCGACTTTGAGATTATTTACGCCCTCTTCACCCGCACCGCTTACGCCTGCGACGCCCTGGGGGAGGACCCCGCCTTCGCCGACGAGCTGAAGGCCACCCTGGACCGTCTGCCCCCTCTGCGGGTCAGCGAGAAGTACGGCATCCTCTGCGAGTGGATCCGGGACTACGACGAGGTAGAGCCGGGCCACCGCCACGTCTCCCCCCTCTTCGGCCTCCACCCCGCCGACCAGATCAACGAGACCGACCCTGTGATCTTCGAGGCCGCGCGAAATACCTTGAAACGCCGTCTGACCTATGGCGGCGAGGGTGGCGCGGGATGCCATAAAGTAGGCTGGTCCCAAGCATGGATGATCAACTTCTTCGCCCGATTCAAGGACGGAGAGGCCGCCTTCGAGCGGGTGCAGGGACTCCTTCAAAACTGCACCGCCGACAACCTCTTTGACTTCCATCCCCCCCAGCTCTTCCAGATCGACGGAAATCTCGGCGGCGCGGCCGGTATGGCCGAGATGCTGGTGCAGAGCCACCTCGGCGCCCCCGACAGCCGTATCATTGAGCTGCTCCCCGCCCTTCCCAAGGCCTGGCCCACGGGATGCGTCAAGGGCATCAAGGCCCGTGGCAATATCACCCTGGACATGGCGTGGAAGGATGGAAAGCTCGCCGAGGTCTCCATTCTCTCCCCCGTCGACCGTGAGGTCACGGTGAGGATGCCCACCAACGGTAAGACCGCTACCTGCGACCTTACCGCAGGCGAACCCCTGACTCTCTATTTCGATTGATCCCAACTACGCTGAAAGGAACCAAACCATGAAGATCGGAGCCCAGTTTTTCACCATCCGCGACTACTGTAAGACCCTTTCTGACCTGGACGAGTCCATGAAGAAGGTGGCCGACATCGGCTACAAGCACATCCAGCTCTCGGGGGTCTGCGCCTACGAGGCCGATTGGATGGCCGAGCGGCTGAAGGCCTACGGTCTTGCCGCCGATATCACCCACTTTGACTACAACCGCATCATCAAGGACACCGACGCCACCATCGCCTTCCACGATACCATGGGCTGTAAGTACATCGGCATCGGCTCTAACCCTCGCGGCATCAACCCCGAGGGCCTGGCGGTCATGGCAAGCGAGCTGAAGCCCATCATCGGTAAGATCGTGGCCAGCGGCCACAAGTTCATGTACCACAACCACCACATGGAGTTCGCCCGCTTCGGCGGCAAGACCTTCATCGACCTCCTCTGCGAGACCTTCACCCCCGCCGAGTGCGGCGTGACTCTGGACACCTATTGGGTCCAGGCCGGCGGCGGCGACCCCGCATGGTGGCTCCGCGCCCTGGACGGTCGAGTGAACTGCGTCCACTTCAAGGACATGGTCTTCTCCCCCGAGGACAAGGGCGTCCGCATGGCCGCTATCGGCGAGGGCAACATGAACTACCCCGAGATCCTCAAGGCCTGCGACGACGCCCACGTGGAGTACGGCTTCGTGGAGCAGGACAACTGCTACGGCGAGGATCCCTTCCTGTGCCTCAAGAGAAGCTACGAGTATTTGATGGCGCAAGGGTTGGAGTGAGCATAAACAGCTTGGCGGTTGAATTGTGACCCGATAGAAATCATGAGACTGCCATGTTACGGGCGCACACATAGGTGCGCCCCTACCCCGGAGCTTTGTTGGTATGACCATTTCGTTTTTGACGCCGGTAGGGGCGCACCTATGTGTGCGCCCTGCAACGAAAAGCATACCGTTCTTCTCCATCAAACAGCCCGACAAGCATGAATATGAAAGGAAATCTGCCATGCTCCAAAGCATCCTGAAAGAACGCAACCTCCCCGCCCTCCTCTCCCGCGCCGAGATGCTGGAGATCCTCCAGCGCGAGGAGTACGGCTACCTTCCCGAAAAGCCCGAGACTATATCCTGGACCGTGCAGAACGACTGCATCCCCTCCTTTTGCGCGGGGAAGGTCACCTCTCAGCGGGTGGAGCTGACCGTAACCATAAGAGGGAAGGGCTTCACCTTCCCCTTCATCGCGGTCATCCCCGTAGGTGACGGCCCCTACCCCTTCTTCATCCACGTCAACTTCCGCCCCGACGTCCCCGACCGCTATATGCCCACCGAGGAGATCACGGATCACGGCTTCGCGGTGCTGTCCTTCTGCTATAACGACGTGACTGCCGACAACGGCGACTTCACGAGCGGCCTGGCGGGTATCCTCTACCCCGACGGTAAGCGCGGCCCCACTGACCCCGGTAAGATCGCTCTGTGGGCTTGGGCGGCCCAGCGGGTGCTGGACTACGCCGAACAGGAGCCCCGCCTGGACATGACCCGCGCCATGGTCTGCGGCCACTCCCGCCTGGGCAAGACCGCCCTCTTCTGCGGAGCCACCGATGAGCGCTTCTTCCTGGCCCACTCCAACAACTCGGGCTGTAGCGGTGCGGCCATTACCCGTAACAAGGTGGGGGAGCGGGTAGAGCAGATCACCCGAAATTTCCCCTACTGGTTCTGCGAGAACTACAAGAAGTATATCGGCAAAGAAGACGAGATGCCCTTCGACCAGCACTACCTCATCGCCTCCATCGCCCCCCGCTACACCTACGTGGCCTCGGCGCTGGAGGACTCCTGGGCCGACCCCGCCTCCGAGATGCTTTCCTGCGTGGCCGCCTCCCCTGCCTACGAGGCTCACGGCATGAAGGGCCTTGTCGGCGAGGACAGGTTCCCCGAGGCCGGCGACGAGTATCACGAGGGAAGCATCGGCTACCACCTCCGTCCCGGTTTGCATTACTTCGGGCGGGAGGATTGGAATCAGTTGATGAGATTCGTTAAGGAAAGATAATTTACAGATACAAAGATACAAAGATACAAAGATACAAGATACAAAGATACAAGATACGAAGCGGTCGATCCGTCGAAGCATATCTTGTATCTTGTATCGGCCGAGCTTGCTCGGCGGGTATCTTGTATCTGAACGAGAAACTCTATTACACACCATATACAAGAAAGGAAACCACCATCATGAAAAAAGTCAGACTCGGTATCCTGGGCATAGGTAACATGGGCTCGGGACACCTGGAAAACATCCTTCGCGGGGGTTGCCCCGAGATCGAAGTCACCGCCGTCTGTGACCTCAACCCCGCCCGCCTGGAATTCGCCCTGGGTCGTCTGGCCGCCCGCCGCGCCGAAAAGCCCGACGAATCCTACCCCGATATCGCCACCTTTGCCGACGGCGAAGAGATGTTCAATTCCGGTCTCGTCGATGCCGTCGTGATCGCCATTCCCCACTACGGCCACCCCGACTATGCCATCAAGGCCATGAAGGCTGGTCTCCACGTTATGTGCGAGAAGCCCGCAGGCGTCTATACCCTCCAGGTCCGTGAGATGATGGCCGAGGCGGACAAGCATCCCGAGCTGAAATTCGGTATGATGTTCAACCAGAGAACCAACCACATCTACCGCAAGGTCAAGGAGATCATGGATTCGGGGGAGCTGGGTGCCCTCAAGCGCACCTCCTGGATCATCACCAACTGGTACCGTCCCCAGGCCTACTACGATTCGGGCGCGTGGAGAGCCACCTGGTCGGGCGAGGGCGGCGGCGTTCTCCTCAACCAGTGCCCCCACAACCTGGATCTGTTCCAATGGATCTGCGGTATGCCCAAGGTCATCGACGCCAAGATGCACTTCGGTAAGTGGCACGACATCGAGGTCGAGGACGACGTGACCGTCTACTTTGAGTACGAGCACGGTGCCACCGTTACCTTCATCACCACCACCGGCGACGCCCCCGGCACCAACCGCCTGGAGATCGTCTGCGATGGCGGTACCATCATCACCGACGGCGGCTCCATCACCCTCATCAAGCTGGATACACCCGAGTCTGAGTTCTCCGCCACCAATAAGGTCGCCTTTGCAGG